>NZ_POHV01000024.1:2500-101041 GCF_002884345.1 Pseudomonas sp. GW456-12-10-14-LB2 | reverse complement strand
GTATCAAGCCTGTAAAAGGTGTAAACGATGTCCCCGGTCTAATGTGTAAAGGATGTACCGGTCTCTACAGTGAGGGGGCGATCCAAAGCCCTTCACCAATCTCAAATTCACGAGCACAAAAAAAGCCCTGATCAAAAGATCAGGGCTTTTTCATGTCTGGCATCAGCGCAGGTTACAGGCCGTTGGCAGCCTTGAACTCGCGACGACGACGGTGCAGGACCGGCTCGGTATAGCCGTTCGGCTGTTTGGTGCCCTCGATCACCAGTTCGACCGCCGCCTGGAAGGCGATGTTGCTGTCGAAGTTCGGGGCCAGCGGACGGTACAGCGGGTCGTTGGCGTTCTGACGGTCAACCACCGGCGCCATGCGCTTGAGGCTTTCCATCACTTGCGCTTCGGTCACCACGCCGTGGCGCAGCCAGTTGGCGATGTGCTGGCTGGAAATACGCAGCGTCGCACGGTCTTCCATCAGGCCGACGTCATTGATGTCCGGCACTTTCGAGCAACCCACGCCCTGGTCGATCCAGCGCACCACGTAACCGAGAATGCCCTGGGCGTTGTTGTCCAGTTCGTTCTTGATCTGCTCCGGGGTCCAGTTCGGGTTGACCGCCAGCGGGATGGTCAGGATGTCATCGACCGAAGCGCGGGCACGTTTGGCCAGCTCGGCCTGACGGGCGAACACGTCGACCTTGTGGTAGTGCAGCGCGTGCAGCGCAGCGGCGGTCGGCGACGGAACCCAGGCAGTGTTGGCGCCGGCCAGCGGGTGAGCGATTTTCTGTTCGAGCATCGCCGCCATCAGGTCGGGCATCGCCCACATGCCTTTACCGATTTGCGCACGACCTTGCAGGCCGGTGCTCAGACCGATATCGACGTTCCAGTTCTCGTAGGCGCCGATCCATTTCTCGGCCTTCATGTCAGCCTTGCGCACCATCGGGCCGGCTTCCATGGAGGTGTGGATTTCGTCGCCGGTGCGGTCGAGGAAACCGGTGTTGATGAACACCACGCGCTCGCTGGCCGCCTGGATGCAGGCCTTGAGGTTGACCGTGGTACGGCGTTCCTCGTCCATGATCCCGACTTTCAGGGTGTTGCGCTTGAGGCCCAGCACGTCTTCGATGCGACCGAACAGCTCGTTGGTGAACGCCGCTTCTTCCGGGCCGTGCATCTTCGGTTTGACGATGTAGACGGAACCGGTGCGGGTGTTCTTGCGCGAAGTGTTGCCGTTCAGGTTGTGCATCGCCGCGAGGCAAGTCACCAGACCGTCGAGGATGCCTTCCGGCACTTCGTTGCCGTGCTTGTCGAGGATCGCGTCGATGGTCATCAGGTGACCGACGTTACGCACGAACAACAGCGAGCGGCCGTGCAGGGTCAGCTCGCTGCCGTCGACCTTGGTGTAGGTGCGATCCGGGTTCATGGTGCGGGTAAAGGTCTGGCCGCCCTTGGGAACGGATTCCGCCAGGTCGCCCTTCATCAGGCCGAGCCAGTTGCGGTAGATCACAACCTTGTCGTCGGCATCGACAGCCGCCACCGAGTCTTCGCAGTCCATGATGGTGGTCAGCGCTGCTTCCATCAGGATGTCTTTGACGCCGGCGGCATCGGTCTGGCCAACCGGGGTGCTGGCATCGATCTGGATTTCGAAATGCAGGCCGTTGTTCTTCAGCAGGATCGCGATCGGCGCATTGGCGTCGCCCTGGAAGCCGATCAACTGAGCTTCGTTGCGCAGGCCGCTGGTGCTGCCGCCCTTGAGGGTGACCACCAGTTTGCCGTCAGCGATCTTGTAGCCGGTGGAATCGACGTGGGAGCCGGTCGCCAATGGCGCGGCTTCGTCGAGGAACGCACGGGCGAAGGCGATGACTTTGTCGCCACGCACCTTGTTGTAGCCTTTGCCTTTTTCCGCGCCGCCGGCTTCGCTGATGGCGTCGGTGCCGTACAGGGCGTCGTACAGCGAACCCCAGCGGGCGTTCGAGGCGTTGAGGGCGAAGCGGGCGTTCATCACCGGAACCACGAGTTGCGGGCCGGCGGTACGGGCGATTTCGTCATCGACATTTTGCGTCGTTGCCTGGAAATCA
This sequence comes from Pseudomonas sp. GW456-12-10-14-LB2, assembly GCF_002884345.1. Classification (NCBI taxonomy): domain Bacteria; kingdom Pseudomonadati; phylum Pseudomonadota; class Gammaproteobacteria; order Pseudomonadales; family Pseudomonadaceae; genus Pseudomonas; species Pseudomonas sp. GW456-12-10-14-LB2. The sequence continues at coordinate 98,978 of NZ_POHV01000024.1, read as the reverse complement.
GCCGCTTCTGGCAGCAGATAACCGATCTCTTGCAGGAAGGCTTTATAGGCCACGGCGTCGTGCGGCTGACCGGCACGGCTCTGGTGCCAGCCATCGATACGAGCCTGGAAGTCATCGCGTTTGGCGAGTAGGGCTTTGTTCTTTGGCGCCAGGTCGTGAATGACCTTGTCGGCACCTTCCCAGAATTTGTCGGCGGTGAGGCCGGTACCGGGAATGGCTTCGTTGTTCACGAAGTCGAACAGGACTTTGGCGACCTGCAGGCCACCGACTTGAACGTGTTCAGTCATTGCTTGCCTCACTCTGCTCAGCTATTTCGCTTTTCAGCTCTTCAATTTAACAATGAAGCCTCTGGCCACTTAAACCACAAACCCCTCGACCAGTACATGCCATCGCTGGCGGCTGGGCTGGGACCAATCAACGGCTTGGGGGCCTTGCTGACGGGGCTTTCAGGGTTGCGAACGTGCCTTGGGCAGACATCGATCCAACGTTATGTAGTGCGCGCTGCGGCATACTACATGATGAGTTGCGGTTGTGAAAATCAGACTAATTACGTCGTTCTGCGACCCCATGACGCATTGCGGTCACGGCGCGGAACGGGATGTTCTCAAAAAACCAATGGATTGTTCCAGTTAAATATAAAAAGTTGTACACGATTTGTGATTTCGAGCGTCTGAGGCGTCTGTCGAACGCTTGCCTATACTTGCTTTTCTATAACAAAAGTCATGACAAGAGGGCTGCGCCATGGATCACCTCGTACTCACCGTCTTCGCACCGGACAAGCCCGGGCAGGTCGAGCGCATCGCCCAATGTATCGCCGAACACGGCGGCAACTGGCTGGAAAGCCGCATGTCACGCATGGCAGGGCAGTTCGCCGGGATCCTGCGGGTCGGCGTGCCGGCGGAGGCTTACGACGAATTAGTCGATGCCCTACAAGCTTTGTCGGCTCAGGGGATTCGCGTGCTGGTGGCCGAAAGCGGTATCGAGCAGGCCTGCACCTGGAAGCCGATCGCCATGGAGCTGGTGGGCAATGATCGTCCGGGCATCGTGCGTGACATCACCCGGTTGCTGAGCGAGCAGGGCGTAAACCTGGAGCGGCTGGTGACCGAGGTGCGCCCGGCACCGATGAGCAGCGAGCCGCTGTTCCACGCCGAGGCGATTCTGGCGGTGCCGCTGACCCTGTCGCTGGACGTGCTGCAATCGCGCCTGGAAACCCTGGCCGATGACTTGATGGTGGAATTGGTGCTGCGCACCGACCTGTGAAGAGGGATCGGGTTATCCAGTTTAAACGTGCACCTGCCTGTGGATAACCTGTAGAGACTGACCGCCAGGCCACGTCCGCCGTGGCTTGGCGAAGATTGATCAAAAAAACGCCAGCATTCAGTGACTTGCGCACAAACGGCGGGGATCACGCTGTGGATAACCTTGGGAAGGAACGATACAGGCCACGAGAACCGTGGCCTGTGGAGGTTTGTGCGTTTTTTGATCAGCTGCGCCGGCGCAGGCTCAGCCACGCATCGACGCTGTAGACCGCCAGACCGGCCCAGATAAACATGAAGGCGATCAGCGTGCTGGACGACAAGTGCTCGCCGAACAGCAACACGGCTTGCAGCAGCACCAAAGTAGGCGCCAGGTATTGCAGGAAACCGAGGGTGGTGTAGGGCAGATGCCGCGCCGCCGCGTTGAAGCAGACCAGCGGCACCAGCGTCACCGGACCGGCCGCCACCAGCCACCAGGCTTCGGAAGTGGTCCAGAACTCGGCCTGGGCACTGGTTGCGGTCGGATTGAACAACAGCCACGCGAGAGCGATCGGCACCAGCATCCAGGTCTCCACCACCAGCCCCGGCAACGCCTTGACCGGCGCCTGCTTGCGGATCAGCCCGTAGAAACCGAAGGTCAGCGCCAGCACCAGCGACACCCACGGCAGGCTGCCGACCTGCCACACCTGCTGCGCCACGCCGACCGCCGCCAGACCGACCGCCAGCCACTGCATGCGCCGCAGGCGTTCGCCAAGGATCAGCATGCCCAGCAGCACATTCACCAGCGGGTTGATGTAGTAACCGAGGCTCGCTTCCAGCATCCGGCCGTTATTCACCGACCAGACGTAGGTCAGCCAGTTGGCCGCGATCAAGGTGCCGCTGAGCGCAAGAATCGCCAAGCGTTTCGGGTTGTCGCGCAGCTCCTGCCACCAGCCGGGATGCTTCCACACCATCAACAGCAGCGCGCCGAACAGCGCCGACCACAGCACCCGGTGGATGATGATTTCCACCGCCGGCACTTCGGCGATGGCTTTGAAGTAGAGCGGGAACAGTCCCCAGATAATGTAGGCGCTAAGGCCCAGAATGTACCCGCGACGCGGGTTGGCGGCTTGCATGCAGAATCCTTGCTTAGGCAGCTAACAAAGCAGCGATTGTACGGGCAGTTGTATAGACGTGTCGTGTCAGAAAAGCTTCAACGGCTCTTCGTTCAGCGCCGACAGTTGCTCACGCAACGCCAGCACCTGATCGCCCCAGTACCGCTCGCTGCCGAACCACGGAAAGCTGCGGGGGAACGCCGGATCGTCCCAGCGTCGGGCCAGCCACGCGCTGTAATGCATCAGGCGCAGGGCGCGCAGCGGTTCGATCAGCGCCAGTTCACGCGGGTCGAAGTCATGGAATTCGTTGTAGCCGTCCATCAATTCCGACAACTGTCCCAGACAATCCTGACGATCGCCGGCGAGCATCATCCAGATGTCCTGTACCGCCGGCCCCATGCGGCAGTCGTCGAGGTCGACGATGTGGAACATCTCGTCGCGGCACATCATGTTGCCGGGGTGGCAATCGCCGTGCATGCGGATGTTCTGGTGCGGCGTGTTGGCGTAGACGTCTTCCACACGCTTGAGCAGGTCGCGGGCGACGGACTCGTAGGCCGGCAGCAGGCTTTTCGGTATGAAGTTGCCTTCCAGCAAAGTGGTCAGCGAGTCATGGCCGAAGTTCTTCACCGCCAGTGCTTCGCGGTGTTCGAACGGTTTGGTGCCGCCGACCGCGTGCATGCGCCCGAGCAACTGGCCGAGGCGATACAACTGGTCGAGATTGCCCGGCTCCGGCGCCCGGCCACCACGACGGGGAAACAGGGTGAAACGAAAACCGGCGTGTTCGTGCAGGGTTTCACCGTTGTGGATCAACGGCGCCACCACCGGGATTTCGACGTCGGCCAGTTCGAAGGTGAACTGGTGTTCTTCCAGGATTGCTTCGTTGGTCCAGCGCTGCGGGCGATAGAACTTGGCGATCAGCGGTTCCGAGTCTTCGATGCCGACCTGATAGACGCGGTTTTCATAACTGTTGAGCGCCAGAATGCGCGCGTCGCTCAGGAAGCCGATGCTTTCGACGGCATCGAGCACGAGGTCTGGGGTGAGGGTTTCAAACGGGTGGGCCATGCTGACTCCTGCGCGCAGCAGGCTGCCGCGTCCGGCTCAGCATGGTAGCGCAGACGGGCTGTCTTGAGTGGGATCGTTCCCGTGCAGCGCACGGGAACGATCAGAGCGTCGTCAGATCAGGCGCCGACGATCCCGCCATCCTCACGGGTAATCGCCATCACCGATGAGCGTGGCTTGCCGTTCGGCAAATGCTCGGGGAAGGTCGAACCGCCGTTCTCGCCCGGGTGCTGAATCCCGACGAACAGGGTTTTCTGATCCGGCGAGAAACTGATCCCGGTGACTTCACACCCGATCGGCCCGACCATGAACCGGCGAATCTCACCGGTTGCAGGATCGGCGCAGAGCATCTGGTTGTTGCCCATCCCGGCGAAATCACCGGCGTTGCTCGAGTCGCCGTCGGTGAGAATCCACAACCGTCCGGCCTTGTCGAAACCGAGGCCGTCGGGGCTGTTGAACATGTTCTGCGGCGTGATATTCGACGAACCACCCTTCGGCGTACCGGCATGGACGCCCGGGTTGCCGGCGACCACGAACAGATCCCAGGCGAAGGTCTTCGCCGCGTGATCGTCGCGGTCGGTGCGCCAGCGCAGGATCTGACCGTAGACGTTCTTCTCGCGCGGGTTCGGGCCGCCCACCGGTTGGCCGTCTTCGCCGCGTTTGGCGTTGTTGGTCAGGGTGCAATAAACCTGGCCGTCTTTCGGGCTGACCACAATCCACTCCGGACGGTCCATGCGCGTGGCGCCGACCACACTGGCTGCCAGACGCGCGTGAATCAGCACTTCGGCCTGATCGGCGAAACCGCTGCTGGCGTCGATGCCGTTCTTGCCGTGGGTCAGTTCGATCCACTGGCCCTGGCCTTTCGGGTGATCCGGATTGCCGTCGCCGGCATCGAACTTGGCCACGTACAGCGTGCCGTGATCGAGGATGTCGCGGTTGGCCTTGGCGTTGCGGTGGTTGATCTTGTCGCGGCTGACGAATTTGTAGATGAACTCGCCGCGTTCGTCGTCGCCCATGTACACCACGGCGCGACCGTCGTCGGTCTCGGCCAGTGCGGCGTTTTCATGTTTGAAGCGGCCCAGCGCGGTGCGTTTGACCGGGGTTGATTGCGGGTCGAACGGATCGATTTCCACGACCCAGCCGTGACGGTTGAGTTCGTTCGGGTTCTTCGCCATGTCGAAGCGCGGATCGAACGGATGCCAGTTGATCTCGCGGCTGGCGGCCGACACGCCGTAGCGTTTCTGCGCCGGGTCGAACTGTTGCTGGGCGTTGCTGCTGCCGAAGCAGTCGGTGAAGTTTTCTTCGCAGGTCAGATAGGTGCCCCACGGCGTCTTGCCGTTGGCGCAGTTCTGGAAGGTGCCGAGAACTTTCTTGCCGTGCTTGTCGGCGCTGGTTTTCATCAGCTCGTGGCCGGCAGCCGGGCCGCTGAGGCGGATCGGCGTGTTGCCGTGGATGCGCCGGTTGTAGCGCGAGCCCTGGACGAACTGCCACTGGCCGTTCTTGCGCTGCACCTCAATCACCGACACGCCTTCGCAGGCCAGGGCCTTGCGCACGTCCTCGGCCGATTGCGGCATGCCGCCGTGCGGATAGAGGTAGCGGTAGTTGGTGTATTCGTTGTTGATCGCCATCAACGCACGGTTTTTCTCGCCCGGGAATTCAAACAGGCTCATCCCGTCGTTGTTGTCGCCAAACTGCACTTCCTGCGCAGCCGCTGTGCCGTTGCCGCTCGGGTCGAAGGCCGGGCCGTTCTTTTGCAGCGGCTGGCCCCAGCTGATCAGCACCGACGACTTGTAGCCCTTGGGCAGGCTGATGGTGTCGGTGGTGGCCGCCGGAATGCTGTCGAAGCCGAGCAGACGGCTGTTGCCGGCGCTGACACTGGCGGCCAGTACGCTGCGGCTCAGCAGGTTGCCGCCGAGGAACATCGCCGCGCCGCACAGCGCGCCGGCGCTGATGAAACCGCGACGGCTCAGGCCGACTATTTTTTCCAGGTCTGTGGATTGGTTTTCTTCTAATAGGCTCACATCAGGCTCCCTGCATGGTTTTGGCAGCCACCTTAATGCGGGTCGATGACGCTTTCGTTGCAGCGCTGTTTAGAGCGGTGTTCCGAGCAGCACATTGGACGGAGAAAACTGCACTTGCAACGGTTGCTCGACCGTCAGGCCTCGGGTGCGCAAGTCCAGCGGTTCGGCCAGCGCACACAGGGTCTGGCCATTGGGCAGGGCGATGCGCACTTCGCTCGGGCCGTCCTCGGCGTCGAGAATCGCCTCGATCCGGCCGCTCAAAAGGTTGTGGCCGACGGCAGGCGTGGCCTCTGGCGCGAGCAATTCGAGCCAGCCGGCCTTGATCAGCGCCACCACTTCGGTGCCCGGTTGCAGCTCCAGATGCACGGTGCTGTCGTGGGTGATCTGCGCGTCGATCGACAGACCTTCGGCGAGTTCGAGGCGGATCAGGTCGTTGCGGCCCTGACCTTCGATCAGCACGACTTTGCCGTGCAGTTGATTGCGCGCGCTGGTCCTGAGCATCAGCCGACCGAGCAGGTCCAGATCGCTGGCGTCCTCGGCTGCTTCCAGTACTTGAGCCTGCAAGGCTTGCAGCTTTTGATAGAGGCGCAGCACTCGCTCGCCTTCGCTCGACAGTTTGGCGCCACCGCCACCCTTGCCGCCGACCGCGCGCTCGACCAGAGGCTTTTGCGCGAGGTTGTTCAGCTCATCGATGGCATCCCACGCCGCCTTGTAACTCAGACCGGCGCTTTTTGCGGCGCGGGTGATCGAACCCTGTTCGGCGATGTGTTGCAGCAAGGCGATGCGCTGCGGACGGCGGACGATGTGCTGGGACAACAGGGTGGGCAGGGACATGGCGGACGCTTTGTGCTGAAGGGTTGAGGGAGGACGTTGGCGGCTCGGGACGTATCCGTCAAGCCGCGTCGCCGGGTTTTGGCGTGCGGGCCAGGCAGTACACATCCACCCGCGCGGCGCCGGCGTCCATCAGCAAACGGGCCAGTGCCTGAGCGGTGGCGCCGGTGGTCAGCACGTCGTCGACAAGGGCCAGGTGCCGGCCTTTCATCTTTGCATCGGGGCTCAAGGCGAAGGCGTGACGCAGATTGCGTTTACGCGCCTTGGCGTTCAGGGCCTGCTGGGCGTCGGTATCCTGCACGCGCAAAAGGCTGTGTTCCTCGCAAGGCAGGTCGAGTGACTTGCCCAGCCACTGCGCCAGCATCGCCGCTTGATTGAAGCCGCGCTGGCGCAGGCGTTTTGGTGCGAGCGGCACTGGCAGCAATGCGTCCGGGCGAGGCAGGTCTTCTTCGAAGCGATGTTGCAGGAACTCGCCGAGAACGTCGGCGAGCAAGTGGCCAAGCGGCCATTTGGCGTTGTGCTTGAAGCGGGTGATCAGCGTGTCCACCGGAAAGCTGTAAGTCCATGGCACGGCCACCTGTTCAAAGGCCGGTGGATCGTTCAGGCAGCCCCCACAGGTCAGGCCGCCAGCTGGCAAGGGCAGGGCGCAGGTCAGGCATTGATCGCCCAGCCACGGCAGATCGGTTTCGCAGGCGGTGCAGATCGGGATTTGCGCGTCTGCCGGTTCATCGCACAATAAACAGTTCTGTTTGTTTTTTAACCAGATGTAAACCGGCCTTTCGTAGTGTGGTTGACAGCGCATGACTCTTCCTTAAATATGCCGAACATCCGTGTCGTGCCTGTGGGTATTCCGTTTCCCCAGGCGCCAGCCAAGCATAACCAAGGAAACGCCCATGAGCGCCAGCACCACTGCCACCCTGCGTCACGACTGGACTTTGGCCGAAGTCAAAGCACTCTTCGTTCAGCCATTCAACGACTTGCTGTTCCAGGCGCAGACGGTGCACCGCGCGCATTTCGACGCCAACCGCGTCCAGGTTTCCACCCTGCTGTCGATCAAGACCGGTGCCTGCCCGGAAGATTGCAAATATTGTCCGCAGTCCGGTCACTACAACACCGGGCTGGAAAAAGAAAAGCTGATGGAAGTGCAGAAGGTCCTCGAAGAGGCTGCCCGCGCCAAGGCCATCGGTTCGACCCGTTTCTGCATGGGCGCGGCGTGGAAGCACCCGTCGGCCAAGGACATGCCGTACGTGCTGAAGATGGTCGAAGGCGTGAAGGCCATGGGCCTGGAAACCTGCATGACCCTCGGTCGTCTCGATCAGGATCAGACCGAAGCGCTGGCCAAGGCCGGGCTCGACTACTACAACCACAACCTCGACACCTCGCCGGAGTTCTACGGCAGCATCATCACCACCCGCACCTATGCCGAGCGTCTGCAGACCCTGGCGTACGTGCGCGACGCGGGGATGAAGATCTGCTCCGGCGGCATCCTCGGCATGGGCGAGTCCCTCGATGACCGCGCCAACCTGCTGATCCAGCTGGCCAACCTGCCGGAGCATCCGGAGTCGGTGCCGATCAACATGCTGGTGAAAGTCGCCGGTACGCCGCTGGAAAATGCCGACGACGTCGATCCGTTCGACTTCATCCGCATGCTCGCCGTGGCGCGCATCCTCATGCCGCAATCCCACGTGCGCCTGTCTGCCGGCCGCGAAGCGATGAACGAGCAGATGCAGGCCCTGGCGTTCTTCGCCGGCGCCAACTCGATCTTCTACGGCGACAAACTGCTGACCACCGCCAACCCGCAGGCCGACAAGGACATGCAGCTGTTCGCACGTCTGGGCATTCAGCCGGAAGCCCGCGAAGAGCATGCCGACGAAGTCCACCAGGCCGCCATCGAGCAGGCGCTGGTGGAGCAGAAGAGCAGCGAGCAGTTCTACAACGCGGCGGTCTGAAACTCGCCCCGATTTGCTGAAGGAACACTCCCCTGTGGGAGCTGGCTTGCCAGCGATAGCGGACTGACAGTCGACACTGATGTTGAATGTGGCGCCGCCATCGCTGGCAAGCCAGCTCCCACAAGGTCGGTGTCCATCCTGATTCATGTGATTTGACTGTTCGAGGCTTGCATGTCTTTCGATCTCGCCGCACGCCTTGCTGCCCGTCGTGCCGACAATCTCTATCGCCAGCGACCGCTGCTTGAAAGCCCACAAGGGCCGCAAGTGGTGGTCGACGGTCAGCCGTTGCTGGCGTTCTGCAACAACGATTACCTGGGCCTGGCCAATCATCCGCAAGTGATCGAAGCCTGGCGCGCCGGTGCGTCGAAGTGGGGCGTCGGCGGCGGTGCCTCGCATCTGGTGATCGGCCACAGCGGCCCGCATCACGCGCTTGAAGAGGCTTTGGCGGATCTCACCGGACGGCCGCGTGCGCTGTTGTTCACCACCGGTTACATGGCCAACCTTGGCGCGGTCACCGCATTGGTCGGGCAGGGCGATACGGTGCTGGAAGACCGGCTCAACCATGCGTCTTTGCTGGATGCCGGATTGTTGTCCGGCGCGCGCTTCAATCGTTATCTGCACAACGACGCCGACAGCCTCGCCAAGCGTCTGGAGAAAGCCACCGGCAATACGCTGGTGGTCACTGACGGCGTGTTCAGCATGGACGGCGACCTCGCCGATCTGCCGGCGCTGGCCCGGGAAACCAAGGCCAAAGGTGCGTGGCTGATGGTTGACGACGCTCACGGTTTCGGTCCGCTGGGGACAAACGGTGGCGGAATCGTCGAGCATTTCGGTTTGAGCCAGGAGGATGTGCCGGTGCTGGTCGGCACGCTCGGCAAAGCGTTCGGTACGGCGGGTGCGTTCGTCGCCGGCAGTGAGGAGCTGATCGAAAGCCTTATCCAGTTCGCCCGTCCGTACATCTACACCACCAGCCAGCCGCCGGCGCTGGCCTGCGCGACCTTGAAGAGCCTCGAACTGCTGCGCAGCGAGCACTGGCGTCGAGAGCATCTGCAAACGCTGATCCGCCAGTTCCGCTATGGCGCCGAGCAGATAGGTCTGGAACTGATGGACAGCTTCACGCCGATTCAGCCGATCCTGATCGGCGATGCCGGTCGCGCTGTGCGTCTGTCGCAGATGCTGCGCGAGCGTGGGCTGATGGTCACCGCGATCCGCCCGCCGACCGTGCCTGCCGGCAGCGCGCGGTTGCGGGTGACGCTGACCGCTGCCCACAGCGAGGCGCAGGTGCAGCTATTGTTAGAAGGACTGGCCGATTGCTTTGCGCAACTCAAGTCGGAGCCAAGCCATGCGTGATCGCCTGATTCTGCTACCGGGTTGGGGCCTCGGCGTTTCGCCGCTGGAGCCGCTGGTCGCTGCGTTGCGCGGACTCGACGAACACCTGCAGGTCGACATCGAGCCGTTGCCGGAGCTGGACTCCAGCGATCTGCAAGACTGGCTCGACGAGCTCGATGAGCGCATCTCCGAAGATACCTGGCTCGGTGGCTGGTCACTGGGAGGCATGCTCGCGTCCGAGCTGGCGGCGCGGCGTGGCGAACATTGCTGCGGCTTGCTGACCCTGGCGAGCAATCCTTCGTTTGTCGCCCATGAACAGTGGCCGAGCGCGATGCCCGGCGAGACCTTCGATGCGTTTCTGGCCGGCTGCAGCGTCGATCCGCGCACGACCCTCAAACGATTCTCTCTGCTGTGCGCCCAGGGCGCGCAAGACGCGCGCGGCTTGTCGCGGCTGTTGCTCGGCGGCGCGCCGAATACCTCGCCGGCCGCGTTGATGGCCGGTCTGGAATTGTTGGCGCAGATCGATACGCGCGAAGCCTTGCAGGCGTTTCGTGGCCCGCAATTGCATCTGTTCGGCGGGCTGGACGGGTTGGTGCCGGCGGAGGCCGCGGGTGAGCTGTTCGCGTTGCTGGCAGATGTCGAGGTCGGTCTGATCGAGCAGGCCAGCCATGCGTTTCTTCTGGAAGATCCCCACGGTGTAGCGGGTGCGATCCAGGCGTTTTTAAGTGAGTGCGGTGATGACTGATTTGTCTGTTGCGGCGTTGCCCGGCGGCTTGCCTGACAAGCGCCAGGTCGCGGCTTCTTTTTCTCGTGCAGCGGCCAGCTATGACAGCGTCGCCGAGTTGCAGCGTGATGTCGGTACGCAGTTGATGAATCGCTTGCCGGCGGATTTTCGGCCGGCACGCTGGCTGGATCTGGGTTGCGGCACCGGGTATTTCACTCGGGCACTGGCCGAGCGATTTGGTGAGGGGCTGGCGCTGGATATCGCTGAGGGCATGCTCAATCACGCGCGGCCGTTGGGCGGGGCCACGCACTTCATTGCTGGCGATGCCGAACGTTTACCGTTGCAGGATTCTACGTGTGATCTGATCTTCTCCAGCCTCGCCGTGCAGTGGTGCGCGGACTTTGAAGCTGTGCTCGGCGAAGCGTTTCGGGTGCTGAAACCGGGGGGGATTTTCGCGTTTGCTAGTCTTTGTGCAGGGACGCTGTACGAATTGCGCGACAGCTGGCGTCAGGTCGATGGTCTGGTGCACGTCAACCGCTTCCGCGAGTTCGCCCGCTACGAGCAATTGTGCGCGGCCAGTGGTTTGCGCAGTGTTTGTCTGGAGAACCGGCCGCATGTGCTGCATTACCCGGATGTGCGCAGCCTGACCCATGAACTCAAGGCCCTGGGTGCGCATAACCTGAACCCCGGCCGGCCGGGCGGATTGACCGGTCGGGCGCGGATTCTGGGGCTGGTCGAAGCCTATGAGCAGTTCCGTCAGCCGCAGGGCTTGCCGGCGACTTATCAGGTGGTCTACGCCGTGTTGGAGAAACCCTTATGAGCGCAGCCTATTTCATCACCGGAACCGACACTGACGTTGGCAAGACCACCGTCGCCGCCGGGTTGCTGCACGCTGCGCGGTCGGCGGGGCTGAGTACGGCGGCGGGCAAACCGGTGGCGTCCGGTTGTGTGGTGACGCCCAGAGGTTTGCGCAATTCCGATGCGCTGGCGTTGCAGGCCGAATGCTCGTTGCCGCTGACGTATCAACAGGTCAACCCGGTGGCGTTCGAGCCGGCGATCGCGCCGCATCTGGCAGCGCGCGAGGCGGGTGTGGCGCTGACCGTGCAATCGTTGCTGGCGCCGATGCGCGAGATTCTGGCCATGAATGCCGACTTCACGCTGATCGAAGGCGCGGGCGGCTGGCGGGTGCCGTTGGCGGATCAGGACAATCTGTCGGATCTGGCGATTGCGCTGAAGCTGCCTGTGATTCTGGTGGTCGGCGTGCGTCTGGGTTGCATCAGCCATGCGTTGCTGACGGCCGAGGCGATTGCCCGGGACGGGCTGCAACTGGCGGGATGGGTGGCGAATATCATTGATCCGAAGACGTCGCGGCTGGAGGAAAACCTGGCGACACTGGCCGAGCGGATTCCGGCGCCGTGCCTGGGGCGGGTGCCGAAACTCAAGGCGGTCAGCGCCGAAGCGGTCGCCGATCACTTGCAACTGGATCTGCTCGACTGATTTTGGCTATGACAAGGCACTGTGCCATTAGTGTTTTTGACGGGTGTTTTTCTGATGCCTCTGGTTCAATGGCACCCATTGATCCTTCCCAAGGATGAGAGCTCCCATGGAAATCTCCGGAAACACAGCTTTTTATGCAGGTCTGAGCACCATTCAGACCGGGCAGAACCGCGTCGATCAGGCCGCCAGCCAGATCGCCAGCAGCACCATCGAGCGTTCGGTTACCAGCCAGTCTTCGGAAGTACAGGTCGATCGTCTGCGTTCCGTGGATCGCGCCCAGCAATCGGACCTGTCGAGCAACATGGTCGAGATGGCTCAAGGCAAGTTTCAGGCGGAACTGGGTGTGAAAGTCGCCAAGGCATCCGATGAAATGCTCGGTACGATCATCGATACGTTTGCCTGATTTTTTGATCTGCGCTTTGCCAGACGCCGCGACTGTTCGCGGCGTTTTTCGTTGTAAGTCCTTCTCCCTCAACTAATCTTTTTTCAGTGCACATGGCTCGGTCGGGCGTATGTCGTGTTGCTGTGTCCGGCGTTCGGAAAATGTGATGACGAATGGCAAAAGAACGACGCTTGACAAGATTTCGGCGTAAACGTATGTTTCAAACAACTGTTTGACCGTCACAACAAATCAACGCGGTCGTTCATTCCCGGTTACATCAGCAGAGGTTTATCGCTATGCCTGACTACAAGGCCCCCTTGCGTGATATTCGCTTCGTTCGTGACGAACTGCTCGGCTACGAAGCGCACTATCAGAGCCTTCCAGCGTGTGCAGAGGCAACGCCGGACATGGTTGACGCCATTCTCGAAGAGGGCGCCAAGTTTTGTGAGCAGGTGCTGGCACCGCTGAACCGCGTGGGTGACACCGAAGGCTGCACCTGGAGCGAGTCCGGCGTGAAAACCCCGACCGGCTTCAAAGAGGCCTACAAGCAATTCGTCGAAGGCGGCTGGCCAAGCCTGGCCCATGACGTCGAGCACGGCGGTCAAGGCCTGCCTGAGTCGCTGGGTCTGGCAGTCAGCGAAATGGTCGGCGAAGCCAACTGGTCCTGGGGCATGTACCCGGGCCTGTCGCACGGCGCGATGAACACCATCTCCGAGCACGGCACCCCAGAACAGCAAGAAGCCTATCTGACCAAACTGGTCTCCGGTGAGTGGACCGGCACCATGTGCCTGACCGAGCCGCACTGCGGCACCGACCTGGGCATGCTGCGCACCAAGGCCGAACCTCAGGCCGACGGTTCCTACAAAGTTTCCGGCACCAAGATCTTCATCTCGGCCGGTGAACACGACATGGCCGACAACATCGTCCACATCGTGCTGGCCCGCCTGCCGGACGCACCGGCCGGCACCAAAGGCATTTCCCTGTTCATCGTTCCGAAGTTCATGCCAAACGCTGACGGTACTGTTGGTGCACGCAACGCCGTGACCTGTGGTTCGATCGAACACAAGATGGGCATCCACGGCAACGCGACCTGCGTGATGAACTTCGACGGCGCGACCGGTTTCCTGATCGGCCCGGCGAACAAAGGCCTGAACTGCATGTTCACCTTCATGAACACCGCACGTCTGGGTACCGCGCTGCAAGGTCTGGCCCACGCCGAAATCGGCTTCCAGGGCGGCCTGAAATACGCTCGCGATCGCCTGCAAATGCGTTCCCTGACTGGCCCGAAAGCGCCGGACAAGGCCGCTGACCCGATCATCGTTCACCCAGACGTACGCCGCATGCTGTTGACCATGAAGGCATTCGCCGAAGGCAACCGTGCGATGGTGTACTTCACCGCCAAGCAGGTCGACATCGTCAAATACGGCGTGGACGAAGAAGAGAAGAAGAAAGCCGACGCACTGCTGGCCTTCATGACTCCGATCGCCAAAGCGTTCATGACCGAAGTCGGTTTCGAATCCGCCAACCACGGCGTACAGATCTACGGCGGCCACGGCTTCATCGCCGAGTGGGGCATGGAGCAGAACGTTCGCGACAGCCGCATCTCGATGCTGTACGAAGGCACCACCGGTATCCAGGCACTCGACCTGCTGGGCCGTAAAGTGCTGATGACTCAAGGCGAGGCTCTGAAAGGCTTCACCAAGATCGTCCACAAGTTCTGCCAGAACAACGAAGGCAACGAAGCCGTCAAAGAATTTGTCGCACCGTTGGCTGCACTGAACAAAGAGTGGGGCGAACTGACCATGAAGGTCGGTATGGCCGCCATGAAAGATCGCGAAGAAGTCGGCGCGGCCTCCGTGGACTACCTGATGTACTCCGGTTACGCCTGCCTGGCCTACTTCTGGGCTGACATGGCGCGTCTGGCCGCTGAAAAACTGGCTGCCGGCACCACCGACGAGGCGTTCTACACCGCCAAGCTGCAAACCGCGCGCTTCTACTTCCAGCGCATCCTGCCGCGTACCCGTACGCACGTGGCCACCATGCTGTCGGGCGCCAACAACCTGATGGATATGAAAGAAGAAGACTTCGCACTGGGCTACTAAGCCTTAACGCAGTCTTTCAAAAAACCGCTGCTCCTTCGGGGGCAGCGGTTTTTTTGTGCCCGGATTTCCCCAATCCCGGGGCTGATTCCCCAGCATTGATGACAGCTCCGCTCAGCTGAACCGCTGTGCTTATTGATTCAAGATGTTTCCAGAAGAGTGGCCAATTAATTGCACTGCCCGATTTACCGGTGCTAACCAGAACTGCCTGCTCAAAGAAGCAAGACGCCCGGCACTTAACAACAACAGTCAGGGTGAAGCCTATGAACATCAGTCGACTCGCTCGTTTGACCTTCTGGTTACCTGTTGCGCTATCAGTCCAAAGCGCATGGGCCGCCGACCCCGCCGAAGTCGATCCTCCCGTGCCGGAGGTTCCCTCGCTGCAATCGTTGCGCGGGATGGTGCCCCCCGATCCGTCCGGGACAGAAGGAGGTCGAAAGGTCGACTTGATGACCGACTACGTGCTCAATCGCCAGGCTGCGATTTTGCTGGGCAAGGCGTTGTTCTGGGACATGGAGATCGGCAGCGACGGCTCCACGGCATGCGCTTCCTGCCACTACCACGCCGGCGTCGACCACCGCATCACCAACCAGCTCAACCCCGGCCAGGCCCATACCAACGCCAATGTCGCGTCGATCTTCAACAAGCCGTTTGTAGCCTCGGACATTCCCGGTGATGTGGCGTCCTACGCGACGTTGTCCGGAGGCAAGGGCGGCCCGAACTACACGCTGAAGAAAACTGACTTCCCGACCCACGTGCTGAGCAATCCGCTGGAGCGCAACTCGCCCATCGTGTACTCGACGGACGATGTGGTCGGCTCGCAAGGCGTGTTCGACGCCAACTTCGTCAAACCCAATCAGGCGCGTTTCGACAAATGTACTCAGCAGCCGGACGGTATTTTCCAGGTCGGTGGCATCAACGTGCGTCGCAGCACCGGGCGCAACGCGCCGTCGGTAATCAATGCCGCGTTCAACGTGCGCAACTTCTGGGACGGTCGGGCCAATAACGTCTTCAACGGTTTCTCGCCGTTCGGCAATCGCGATCCGGATGCCGGGATCTACGTGACCAGCGAACGCAGTACGGTCGCCACCAAAGTGCGGCTGGCGCTCAACGATGCGTCTGCCGCCTCGCAAGCCGTCGGCCCGCCCGGCAGCCCGGTGGAAATGTCCTGCGGTGGCCGTACCTTTGCCGACATCGGTCGCAGGATGCTCGACACGTTGATGCTCAAGCAGCAACGAATTTCGTCTACCGACTCGGTGCTGGCTCCGGTATCCGGCGCGCGGCGGCCAACCTACCGCGAGCTGATCAAGAACGCCTTCCAGCCCCGGCTGTGGAACGCCACGCAAAACGTTCTGGTGGGCGGCGCGCCGTATACCCAGATGGAGGCCAACTTCCCGCTGTTCTTCGGTCTGGCGATCCAGATGTATGAGGCGACGCTGGTGTCCGATCAGGCGCCGATCGATGCCTACCTGCAGGGCGATCACACCGCGATGAACGCGCAACAGGTCGAGGGCATGAACCTGTTTCTCGGCAAGGGCAAATGCGTCAATTGCCACGGCGGGCCGGAGTTGACCAACGCCGCCAGCCGCCTGCTGATGCATCCGCGCGAACGCATCGAACGCATGGTGATGGCCGACAACCTGACCACCCTTTACGACAACGGCTTCTACAACACCGGTGTGCGTCCGACTTCGGAAGACCTGGCCCTCGGCGGTGCGGATGCGTGGGGCAATCCATGGTCGTTCACCCGTCAGTACAACACCGTGTTGCAGGGCGGCCGTTCGGTGGATCCGCTGGACGTCGATGTCTGCACGTTCGAGGCTCCGCTGAGCGCGGCGAATCCGTGCGATGCCACGCTCAAGCCGAATGTCGGTTTCCGCGATTCGGTCGATGGCGCGTTCAAGACGCCGACCCTGCGCAACATCGCCCTGACCGGCCCGTATTTCCACAACGGCAGCCGCTCGACGCTTAAACAGGTGATGGAGTTCTACAACCGTGGCGGTGACCGGCGCGGCGAAGACGCCAACAACACCAGCGGCTTCGAGCATCCGGCGGTGAACCAGCACAACACTTCCAACCTCGATCCGGACATGACGGCGCTGAACCTGACGCCCGATGAAATCGACGCGCTGGTGAAATTCATGGAGTTCGGCCTGACCGATCCGCGCGTGGCCTGGGAACGCGCACCGTTCGATCATCCATCGCTGGTGATCCCGCAGGGCCATATCGGCGACGAGAATGCCGTGACCCAGCGCCCGGCCAGTCCGAAAGTCACGACCCGTCAGGCGATGGACGCATCGCTCAATCTCAAGCCTTACGGTGCTGAAGGCCGGCCGGCGGCAGAGGGGCCATTGCAGCCGTTCTACAACGATCTCTGAGCAGAAAAACGCACCATGGCCATCAAAGATGATGGCCATGGTGGCCGTCTAGCGACCATTGCATAAAAAACCTGACTAAATCCCTCAGCAACTGCAGATTTCGGCCGTTAAAGAGACAGCCTGTGATCTGGATCACATTGTGTGTGCTTAACTGGCCACATTGCAGGCACAATGCCATCTCTTTGCCATGACGGGTCGGAGCTTTTACCCTTGCCGCGTTCTTCCGCTGTACGTTTCAGTCATTTCCTACCTTCACTGCTGTTGTTGCTCGCGGGGTTGGCGGCTGCGTACGTCAAAGACCTCAACGTGTTCTTCACCTCGCTGTTTAACGTGTTGCCGACCTTGGTGCTGCTGTTGGGCGGTTCGTACTGTGCGGTTTACCGACGCCAGCGCGAGCTGTTTCTGATGGTCACGGTGTACATCGCCTACTTCCTGCTCGACACCCAGACCGACTATTACCGCGACAACGGCAAGGTTCGCGAAGACGCGGCCGTGGTGTTCCACCTGGTCTGTCTGCTATTGCCGCTGTTGTTCGGACTATTCGCCGCGTGGCAGGAGCGCACGCACCTGTTCCAGGACATGGTCGCGCGCTTCGCAGTGCTGCTGGCATTTGGCAGCGTGGCGCTGGGGCTTGAGCAAAGTTATCCGCAGGCGTTGCTGATGTGGCTTTCCGAGATCCGCTGGCCGGCGCTGCATGGCGCATGGATGAGCCTGATCCAGTTGTCGTATCCGGTGTTCATCTCGGCGTTTCTGTTGCTGGCCTGGCAATACTGGCGCAACCCGCGTCCGCTGCACGCGGCGCAACTGGTGGGGTTGCTCGGGGTGTTCTGGATGCTGCCGAAAACCTTCATCCTGCCGTTCACCCTGAACATCATGTGCAGCCAGGTCATGCTGATGATTGCTGCAGCGGTAGCGCATGAGGCTTATCAAATGGCCTTCCGCGACGAACTCACAGGCCTGCCGGGCCGCCGCGCACTCAACGAGCGCATGCAGCGACTGGGTCGCAACTATGTGCTGGCAATGAGCGACGTCGATCATTTCAAGAAATTCAACGACACCCACGGCCACGACGTTGGGGATCAGGTCTTGCGTCTGGTCGCCAGCAAGCTGTCCAAAATCAGCGGCGGCGGTAGGGCGTATCGCTACGGTGGTGAGGAATTCGCCCTGGTGTTTGCGGGCAAGACTCTTGAAGAGTGCATGCCGCATCTGGAAGTCATCCGTGAGTCGATTGCGTCCTACAACATCCAGCTGCGAAATCAGGAAAGTCGCCCGCAGGACGATCAGCAGGGCCGTCAGCGTCGCTCGGGTTCGGGCGCATCCAGCGTGTCGGTCACCGTCAGCATCGGCGTGGCCGAACGCCTGGAACAGCGCACCCCGGAAGAAGTGCTGAAATCCGCCGACCAAGCGCTCTATAGCGCCAAGGGTGCAGGGCGAAACTGTGTGATGGCATTCGGGCAGAACCGCCGTGGCGCGGTGCGCATGGACAACGCCGCAGGTTGAGTGATGACGGCGCATTCAGCGTCTGGACAGTGATTGTGGGGCAGGGTGGCCGGCAGTAGGTTGAAGCAATCTGCTGAAGGAGAAGCCACCATGCCCGAGTACAAAGCTCCCCTGCGCGACATGCGCTTTCTGATCGACCACGTCTTTGACTTCCACACTCAGTACGCGACCCTCGGCGCCCACGACGCCAGCCCGGACATGATCAACGCGATCCTCGACGAGGGCGCGAAGTTCTGTGAGAACGTTCTGGCACCGCTCAATCGCAGCGGCGACGAAGAGGGCTGCCATTTCGACAACGGCGTGGTGACAACGCCTACAGGCTTCAAGCAAGCCTTCGCACAATACGTGGAAGGTGGCTGGCACGGTCTGGCGGCAGATCCGGCTTACGGCGGCCAGGGCCTGCCAAGTTCGCTGGGGCTGGTGATCAGCGAAATGGTCGCCTCCAGCAACACTTCCTGGGGCATGTACCCGGGCCTGACCCACGGCGCCATGTCGGCGATCCACGCCCACGGCACCGAAGAACAGAAAGACACCTACCTGCGCAAACTCACTGCCGGCCAGTGGACCGGCACCATGTGCCTGACCGAAGCCCACTGCGGCACCGACCTGGGCATCATCAAGACCCGTGCTGTGCCCCAAGCCGACGGCAGTTATGCAGTGACCGGCAGCAAGATTTTCATCTCTGCCGGCGAGCACGACATGAGCGACAACATCATTCATCTGGTGTTGGCCAAACTGCCGGACGCACCGGCCGGGACCAAGGGGATTTCGCTGTTCATCGTGCCGAAATTTCTCCCGGACACATCCGGTGAGGCGGGCGAGCGCAACGGTGTTTCCTGCGGCTCGATCGAACACAAGATGGGCATCAAGGCCTCGGCCACCTGCGTGCTGAACTTCGACGACGCCAAAGGCTTCCTGATCGGCGAGCCGAACAAGGGCCTGAACTGCATGTTCACCATGATGAACCACGCGCGCCTCGGCACCGGAATGCAGGGCCTGTGTCTGGGCGAGGCGAGTTTCCAGGGCGCAATCAAATACGCCAACGATCGCCTGCAGATGCGTGCCCTGACCGGCGCCAAGGCCCCGGACAAACCGGCCGACCCGATCATCGTCCACCCGGACGTGCGGCGCATGTTGCTGACCATGAAAGCCTTCAACGAAGGCAACCGCGCGTTAACCTATTTCACCGCGCAGATGCTCGATGTCGCGCACCTGAGCCCGGACGCCGATGCGCTTCAGGAAGCCGAAGATCTGTCGGCGTTCCTGACCCCGATCTGCAAGGCGTTCATGACCGACACCGGGCTGGAAGTGACCAACCACGGCATGCAGGTGTTCGGTGGCCACGGATTTATCCGCGAGTGGGGCATGGAGCAGCTGGTTCGCGATTGCCGTATCGCACCGATCTACGAGGGTACCAACGGCATTCAGGCACTGGATCTGCTCGGGCGCAAAGTGCTGGGGAGCCAAGGCAAGCTGCTGCGCAACTTCACCAAAATCGTCCACAAGTTTTGCGCCGCCAACGCCGGGCATGCGCAACTGGGTGAATTTGTCGCGCAGCTTGATGGCCTCAACCAGCAGTGGGGCGACCTGACCATGAAGGTCGGTATGGCCGCGATGAAGAACCCGGATGAAGTCGGCGCCGCGTCGTCGGATTACCTGATGTACAGCGGTTACATCGTTCTCGGCTACCTGTGGCTGCGCATGGCGCTGGTTGCCCAGGCGCAGCTGGAGTCGGGCGAGGGGGACGGCGATTTCTGCCAGGGCAAACTGGCGACGTGCGAGTTTTACTTCAAGCGTCTGTTGCCGCGCACCGCGGCGCATCGTTCGGCGATCGAGGCGGGCAGCGATTGCCTGATGAAACTGCCGGCCCAGTTGTTCTCCCTGTAACACGCCACTGTTAAACAAAAGAGCCCGCAGATTGCGGGCTTCTTTATGGTTGATTGTCAGTGACTAAAAATAACAAAACAGTCACCGCCTGACCCTATGTGTCGCAAAAGTTGTTGGGTTACACTCCAGCTCAACGAAAACACCCTTCCACGAATCACCTGTTTAGATCTTTGCGAGGTTTGCCATGGCTGACTACAAAGCGCCGCTGCGCGATATGCGCTTCGTCCTCAATGAAGTGTTCGAAGTCGCCAAACTCTGGGCCGAACTGCCGGCCCTGGCCGAGACCGTGGACGCGGAAACTGTCGAAGCCATTCTCGAAGAGGCCGGCAAGGTCACCAGCAAAAGCATCGCGCCCCTGAGCCGAGCGGCCGACGAAGAAGGCTGCCACTGGGCCGACGGTTCCGTCACCACGCCGGCCGGTTTCCCACAGGCCTATCAGACTTATGCCGAAGGCGGCTGGGTCGGTGTTGGTGGTGATCCGGCTTACGGCGGCATGGGTATGCCAAAAGCTGTTTCCGCTCAAGTTGAAGAAATGGTCAACTCCGCCAGCCTGTCCTTCGGTCTGTATCCGATGCTGACCGCCGGCGCGTGCCTGTCGATCAATGCCCACGCCAGCGAAGAGCTCAAAGCCGCTTACCTGCCGAACATGTACGCCGGTGTCTGGGCCGGCTCCATGTGTCTGACCGAGCCGCATGCCGGCACCGACCTGGGCATCATCCGTACCAAGGCCGAGCCTCAGGCTGACGGTTCCTACAAGGTCAGCGGCACCAAGATCTTCATCACCGGCGGTGAGCACGACCTGACTGAAAACATCATCCACCTGGTGCTGGCCAAACTGCCGGACGCACCGGCGGGGCCGAAAGGCATTTCGCTGTTCCTGGTGCCGAAGTTCATGGTCAATGCCGATGGCAGCCTGGGCGCGCGCAACCCGGCGAACTGCGGTTCGATCGAACACAAGATGGGCATCCAGGCGTCCGCCACTTGCGTGATGAACTTCGACGAAGCGGTGGGTTACCTGGTCGGCGAGCCGAACAAGGGCCTGGCCGCGATGTTCACCATGATGAACTACGAGCGTCTGGGCGTCGGCATTCAGGGCCTGGCCACCGGCGAGCGTTCCTACCAGAACGCCATCGAATACGCCCGCGACCGCCTGCAGAGCCGCTCGCCGACTGGCGCGCAGAACAAGGACAAGGTCGCCGACCCGATCATCGTTCACCCGGACGTGCGTCGCATGTTGCTGACCATGAAAGCCTCGAACGAAGGCGGCCGTGCGTTCTCCACTTACGTGGCGATGCAACTCGATACCGCCAAGTTCAGTGAAGACGCCGCCACCCGTAAACGTGCGGAAGATCTGGTGGCGTTGCTGACGCCAGTGGCCAAGGCGTTCCTGACCGATCTGGGTCTGGAAACCACCGTCCACGGCCAGCAGATCTTCGGCGGCCACGGCTACATCCGCGAGTGGGGTCAGGAGCAACTGGTGCGTGACGTGCGCATCACCCAGATCTACGAAGGCACCAACGGCATTCAGGCGCTGGACCTGGTGGGTCGCAAGATCGTCGGCAGCGGCGGCGCGTTCTACAAACTGTTCGCCGACGAGATCCGCCATTTCACCGCGACCGCCAGTGCCGATCTGGGCGAGTTCACCAAGCCGCTGAATGACGCTGTCGACACTCTCGACGAGCTGACCTCGTGGCTGTTGGACCGGGCGAAAACCAACCCGAACGAAATCGGCGCGGCATCGGTCGAGTATCTGCAAGCGTTCGGCTACACCGCTTACGCCTACATGTGGGCACTGATGGCCAAGGCATCGCTGGGCAAAGAAGCGCAGGACGATTTCTATGCGAGCAAACTCGGCACGGCTCGGTTCTATTTCGCCCGTCTGCTGCCGCGGATTCACTCGCTGAGCGCGTCGGTCAAGGCCGGCAGCGAGTCGCTGTTCCTGCTGGACGCTGCGCAGTTCTGATGATGTAACGTCATGTAAGCGATCTCTTACATGACGTGCTGCTGTTCTCCCATAGGCGTAGATTGGATCCAGAGCTAATCTACTTTCCATGGACGTCGCGCAGGAAGCGCAAAGCAACAACACGGACACGTAGGATTCTGCCAGGGTGGCGGAGTGAAATGGATGTCAGGGAAACAGTCTGCAAAGCCCCGCTTCGGCGGGGTTTTCTTATGCCCGCAGAAAAGTTTTCAGCTCAACGCGTCCAGCGGCGGTGCCCCTTTCAGCGGTTTGTCCTCACGCTGCATCACTTCTTCCAGCAACGTTCGCAGCAAGGCCAATGGCGCCTGCTGGCGCTGCACATCGCGACACACCAGCCCGACCTTCAACGGCACGCGCGGCTCACTCAACGGTTTCCACAGCAGGTCCTGATCGTCGTACTCCTTTTGCGAACGACCAGGCAGCACCGTCGCCAGACGGGTATGCGGCAGGCTGTCGAGAATCCCCACCATATTGTTCAACTCGGCCTGCACTTGCGGGCGTCGTCCGAGGCTGGCCAGTTGCGCCTGCCAGATCTGGCGGATCTGAAATTCTTCACCCAATAGCAACATCGGCAATTCAGCGGCCTGACTCATGGAGACTTTCTTGAATTCCCGCAGCGGATGATCCGCCGGGATGACCAGTGTCAGTTCATCTTCGTACAACATCACGCCGTGCAGCCCCGGCTGGCGTGGCGGCAGATAGCTGATGCCAATGTCCAGCGAGCCGTTGAGCAGTCGCCGCTCGATCTCAAGCCCCGTCAGTTCATAAATCTGCACCACCAGATGCGGCTGGGCCTTGCGCACTCTCTCCAGCATTTGCGGCACCAGGCTGGTGTGCACGGTTTGCAGCACGCCGATCGCCAATGTGCGCAGTGCCTGACCCTTGAAGTTGCCCAGCGCCTCACGCGCCCGCTGCAGGCCGTCGAGCAGTGGCAAGGCGTGGTTGTACAAGGTGTGGGCGGCGAGGGTCGGCAACAGGCGTTTGCTGCTGCGCTCGAACAGGGTGACGTCGAGGTTCTGCTCCAGCTGGCGAATCTGCTGGGACAGCGCGGGTTGAGAGATCGACAGGCGCTCGGCGGCGCGTCCGACATGACCTTCTTCGTAGACCGCGACGAAATAACGCAGTTGTTTGAAATCCATAAGTAATACTTATCGAAAATGCTGGGAAATCGAAATGGCTCGAAGGCAGGAACAGGCCTAGTCTAACCGCATTCACAAGGCTTACAGGGCCGCAAAGCGCAATGACCAGCGTTTGTTTTGAAAGTGTTTGCATAGGCAGTTCAAAAAACCTCGATCGAGGTTTTTTTCAATGAATCTGTTCGGTTTGCGGCGCCAGACGCCGAGCCTCGATGACCTGGCTTTTGAAACCCAGGAATCGGACGTTTCTGATGGCCTGAATGCCGAACGTCTCATGCCCAGCGTCGAGCGCCCACAACAGGTATTCGTTCGCGGCCAGGGCTCCTGGCTATGGGACAGCAATGATCGCGCCTACCTGGACTTTTCCCAGGCCGGTGGCGCCAACAGCCTCGGCCACAGCCCTTCGGCGCTGGTCAAGGCCATCGCCAATCAAGCCCAGGCTCTGATCAATCCCGGCTTCAATCTGCACAACCGCGGCATGCTCAGCCTCGCCGAGCGCCTGTGTGCCAGTACTTCCAGCGATCAGGCGTATCTGCTCAACAGTGGCAGTGAGGCCTGTGAGGCGGCGATCAAACTGGCGCGCAAATGGGGCCAGCTGCATCGCAGTGGCGCCTCGCGGATCATTGTCGCCAGACAAGGCTGTCACGGGCGTAGTCTGGCGACGATTTCGGCGTCAGACAGTTGCAACCTGCACAACCGCTTCGCACCGTTGCTGCCGGGTTTCGATCTGGTGCCGTTCAACGACCTGCCAGCGCTGCATGCGGCAGTCGATGCACAGACGGTGGCAATCATGCTCGAACCGATCCAGAGCGATGCCGGGGTGATTCCAGCGACCGAGCATTACCTCAAGGGTGTCGAGCGCTTGTGCCGTGAGTTGGGGATTCTGCTGATTCTCGATGAGGTTCAGACCGGCATCGGCCGTTGCGGCACCTTGCTCGCCGAACAATCCTACGGCGTGCGCGCCGATATCGTCGTGCTCGGCAAGGGCCTCGGTGGTGGCGTGCCGCTGGCGGCGCTGCTGGCGCGAGGCAAGGCCTGCTGTTTCGACTCCGGCGAGTTGGGCGGCACTCATCACGGCAACGCGCTGATGACCGCCGCAGGGCTGGTGGTGCTCGACAGCGTGCAAGACCGCGCATTCCTCGAACAAATCCGGGACAACGGCCAGCATCTGCGCGAAGGGCTCGCCCGTCTGGCCCATCGTTATGAACACGGCGAGTTGCGCGGGCAAGGACTGTTCTGGGGACTGACCCTGTCGGAAGACTCCGCCGAGGCCGTCGTCAAAGCCGCGCTGCATGAAGGCTTGCTGCTCAACGCCCCACAGGCCAACTGCCTGCGCTTCACCCCGGCGCTCAACGTCAGCAAGGCCAACATCGACGAAATGCTCCTGCGTCTGGCCCGCGCCTTCTCCCGGGTACGCACCGCGCAACTGCAATGCCGCAAAGGGATTGCCGTCTGAGCTGAAATTTCCCACCCGAATTCAAGAACCGTCTCGCGGTATAACGCACGCCCCACGCCTGATTCTTTTGGCGTGGGGCGTTTTTTTGTGGCCGGATAATGGCAATCAGATGGCGAGATTGCGGTTTGCACTGAACCCTGACGAACGGCACAGGTCGATTAGCTTGTATGGCTCAGGTGAGCCAACCCCAATCAGGAGCTGCCCCATGGACTTTATCCGCATCATCATCGCCATTCTGTTGCCGCCACTGGGTGTGTTTCTGCAGGTCGGGTTCGGCGGCGCGTTCTGGCTGAACATTCTGCTGACGTTGTGCGGTTATATCCCGGGGATCGTGCACGCGGTGTACATCATCGCCAAGCGCTGAGGGTCAGTCCGTCAAACCCATCACCCGCCGGTAAAACCGCCATTCCTGCTCCAGCGCATGGGCTTGGTTGGCGGCCCGGCGGAAGCCGTGACGTTCATCGGCGTAGTAATGCGCTTCGACCTCAATGCCGTTTTGCTCCAGGGCCGCGACCATGTCGCGGGTCTGTTGCGGCACGACCACGGCGTCCAGTTCACCTTGGAAGAAGATTACCGGTACGCGAATGTTGCCTGCGTGCAGCAACGGCGTGCGGGCGGTGTAGCGTTCGGCATCTTTCTCGGGATCGCCGATCAGCCAGTCCAGGTAATCGCCTTCGAACTTGTGTGTCGCGCGGGCGAGGGCTACCGGGTCGCTGACGCCGTACAGACTGGCGCCGGCGCGGAATACCTGATGGAACGCCAATGCACAAAGCGTCGTGTAACCACCGGCGCTGCCGCCACGGATGAATGCACGATCACCGTCGATCATGTCGCGTTCGGCCAGATAGGCCACCACTGCGCAGGCATCCTCGACATCCACTGCGCCCCAACTCAGATGCAGCGCTTGCCGATACTCCCGGCCATAACCGCTGCTACCACGATAATTGAGATCGGCGACGGCAAAGCCGCGTTGCGTCCAGTACTGGATTCGCGGATCCAGCATTGGGTAGCAAGCTGACGTCGGGCCACCGTGGATGAACACCACCAGCGGCGGCTTCACATCACCATTCGTGGCCGGGTAAAAGAAGCCGTGTGCTTCACCCGCACCGCTTGGGTAGCGCAGGGTTTGCGGGCGGCTGATGCGCTCGGCGGGCAGCGGTGCGACACCGCCGGCCAGGACATTCACTTCACGCGATTCGCGATCAATGGCGATCACCGCTGAAGGGCTGACCGGTGAGGCGGCAATGCAGTAAACAAATTGATCATCGACAGCCAGATGACGGAAGCGGCTGTAATCACCGGTGAAGTCTTCGCCGTTGAGCGCCAGACGACCGAAACCGCCTTCGCTCCAGCTCGCCAGAAAGCTTTCGCCGGCGGGCAGCCAGGTGCAGCCGCCAAGTTGCCATGGGGCTGGCGCGTGATCGGCTTCGGCGCTGGCTAACGGTTGCAAGCCGTTTGCCGACTCGACCCACGGTTGCCAATAACCATCACGATCGGTCAGACAGCCCAGTCGGCCATTGGCATCGAAACGCGGTTGCTGGATCGACTCTTCAAGGGCTTCACCCGCCACACAGCGTGGGACGGAAAACCCGTTATCCGAGCGCTCGGCGAGCATCAGTCGTGTGGATGTCCACGGCTGATGCGGACGGCTCCACTCGATCCACGCCAAGCGCTGGCTGTCCGGGCTGATGATCGGCGATGCATAAAAATCCGCGCCTTCAAACAGCCTATGGCGGTCGCCATTCGCCAGATCGATAGCCACCAGCCGATGCCGATCACCGTTCTCTTCAACGGCCAGCACCTGCCCGTTGGCAAAGTGCAGATCACCATATCGGCAATCTCCGGAGGTCAATGCCACGGGCTCGCCGTCCAACGTCTGTCGGTACAACTGCTGGTCCGCCTCGTTGACGAAAACCACCCCGTCAGGCGTCAGGCAAAACGCCCCACCGCCATATTCGTACACCCGGCTGCGCACGCTGAAACCCGTAGGCGTCAGACATTTCGCCACACCATCGCGCCAGTGCCAGATCCGGCACGCGGCGTCTGTCGGGCGATATTCATTCCAGAACAAACCATGGGTGCCAAGTTGCAGCTCGGCAAAATCCACGCCGGCAGCAACCGCGGCGGTGGCGCTGAAAGGCTCAGCCTTTGGCGATGAGGCGCGAGTTTCGTTCATTGCGAAAGGCCAGTTGTTCAATGGTCTGGGTGGCGTGCTCAGCTTCTTCGCGGGCCTTGAGGATCACACCGTGATGTTCGGACTTGCTGCACACCGGATCGGCATTGCTCGCATCGCCGGTGAGCATGAAGGCCTGGCAGCGGCAGCCGCCGAAATCCTGTTCCTTTTCGTCACAGGAGCGGCACGGCTCGGGCATCCAGTCATAGCCGCGGAAGCGGTTGAAGCCGAACGAGTCGTACCAGATGTGCTGCATGCTGTGGTCGCGCACATTGGGAAATTGTACCGGCAGCTGTCGGGCGCCATGACAGGGCAGGGCGGTGCCGTCCGGCGTGACCGTCAGAAACAGACTGCCCCAGCCATTCATGCAGGCTTTCGGGCGCTCTTCGTAATAGTCCGGGGTGACGAAAATCAGCTTGCACGGATGCCCTTCGGCTTCCAGTTTGGCGCGGTATTCGTTGGTGATGCGTTCGGCGCGAACCAGTTGCTCTTTGGTTGGCAACAGGCCGACACGATTGAGCTGTGCCCAGCCGTAGAACTGGCAGGTGGCGAGTTCGACGAAGTCGGCCTCCAGCGCGATGCACAGCTCGATGATGCGGTCGATCTTGTCGATGTTGTGCCGATGGGTGACGAAGTTCAGCACCATCGGATAGCCGTGGGCCTTCACGGCGCGGGCCATTTCCAGTTTCTGCGCGAAGGCTTTTTTCGAGCCGGCCAGCAGGTTGTTCACTTGCTCGTCGCTGGCCTGGAAACTGATCTGGATGTGATCGAGCCCGGCCTTTTTGAAGTCGCTGATCTTCTGTTCGGTCAGGCCGATGCCGGAGGTGATCAGGTTGGTGTAGAAACCCAACTGACGCGCTTCACGGATCAACTCGGCGAGGTCCTGGCGCACCAGCGGTTCGCCGCCGGAGAAGCCCAGTTGCGCCGCGCCCATCTCCCGCGCTTCGCGAAATACCTTGATCCATTGCTCGGTGCTCAGCTCTTTGCCCTGCTCGGCGAAATCCAGCGGATTGGAGCAATACGGGCATTGCAGCGGGCAGCGGTAAGTCAGCTCGGCGAGCAGCCACAGCGGCAGGCCGACCTCAGGCTTGGGCGGCAGATCAGTCAAGGGTGATCCAGTGCTGCGCACGGGCAACCTCCATGAATTGCTCGATGTCGTCACCGAGCTCGGGCACGCCGGGGAACTGTCTGTCGAGTTCGGCAATGATCGCCGCGACATCCCGCTCACCGTCGATCAGGCCGCCGATCAATGCGGCACTTTCATTGAGTTTGATCATGCCTTCCGGGTACAGCAGCACGTGGCCTTTCTGTGCCGGTTCGTACTGGAAACGGTAGCCGGGACGCCAGGTCGGGGTCTTGCTGCGGTCGAAACTCATAAGGCGATTCCTTTATGCCAGACCCGTTGATCGGTGACGCTGTGATACGGCGGGCGGTTCAGTTCGTAGGCCATGCTCATGGCATCGAGCATGCTCCAAAGAATGTCCAGTTTGAACTGGAGAATTTCCAGCATGCGTTCCTGACCTTCGCGGGTCTTGTAGTGCTCCAGCGTGATGGCCAGACCATGCTCGACATCGCGCCGGGCCTGACCGAGACGGGTGCGGAAATATTCGTAGCCGGCCGGGTCGATCCACGGGTAATGCTGCGGCCAGCTGTCGAGCCGCGACTGGTGGATCTGCGGTGCGAACAGTTCGGTCAGCGAGCTGCTGGCGGCTTCCTGCCAACTGGCACGACGGGCGAAGTTGACGTAGGCGTCGACGGCGAAGCGCACGCCGGGCAGCACCAGCTCCTGGGAACGCAATTGATCCGGATCGAGACCGACGGCCTGGCCGAGGCGCAGCCAGGCTTCGATGCCGCCGTCTTCACCGGGCGCGCCGTCGTGGTCGAGCAGGCGCTGAATCCACTCGCGGCGGATCTCGCGATCCGGGCAGTTGGCGAGGATCGCTGCGTCTTTCAGGGGGATATTCACCTGATAGTAGAAGCGGTTGGCGACCCAGCCCTGGATCTGCTCGCGGGTGGCCCGGCCTTCATACATCGCCACGTGATACGGGTGATGAATGTGGTAATAGGCGCCCTTGGCGCGCAGGGCCGCTTCGAATTCGGCGGGGGACAGCGGGGTGTCGGTCATTGCGGTTCTCCGGGCCATTCGTTACAGGACGATGCTCATGCCGTCATACGCCACTTCAACATTGCGCCGAACCAGTTCCGCGCGTTCCGGCGAGTCTTCGTCGAGAATCGGGTTGGTGTTGTTGATGTGGATAAGCACCTTGCGTTGCTCGGGAAGCTGTTCCAGCACTTCGAGCATGCCGCCGGGGCCGTTCTGGGCCAGGTGGCCCATCTCGCGGCCGGTGCGGGTGCCGACGCCACGGCGCTGCATTTCATCGTCGTCCCACATCGTCCCGTCTACCAGCACGCAGTCGCTGCCGGACATGATTTCCAGCAGCGGCGCGTCGACCTTGCCCAGGCCTGGGGCATAGAACAGCTTGCCGCCGGTGCTGAGGTCTTCGACGATCAGGCCGATGTTGTCGCCTGGGTGCGGGTCGAAGCGGTGCGGCGAGTAGGGCGGTGCCGCGCTGCGCAACGGCAGCGGGGTGAAGCGCAGGTTCGGGCAGGCGGCGACGGTGAAGCTCTGGTCAAGTTCGATGCGGTTCCAGTCCAGCCCGCCGTTCCAGTGCTTGAGCATGGTGAACAGCGGGAAACCGGTGCTCAGGTCTTCGTGGACCATGTCCGTGCACCAGACCTGATGCGGGCAGCCTTCGCGCAGGCTGAGCAGGCCGGTGGTGTGGTCGATCTGGCTGTCCATCAGGATGATCGCGCTGATGCCGGTGTCACGCAGGGCACGGCCCGGCTGCATCGGGGCGAAGCTCTGAAGCTGCGCGCGGATGTCCGGCGAGGCGTTGCACAGCACCCAGTTCACGCCGTCATCGGAAATCGCGATGGACGATTGGGTACGGGCCTGGGCATTCAGGCTGCCGTCGCGAAAACCGGCGCAATTGACGCAGTTGCAGTTCCACTGCGGAAAACCGCCACCGGCGGCCGAACCCAGAATCTGGACGAACATGAACGCTCCATCATTTCAACGCTGAAAATAAAACGCCCCGGCGAGCCGAGGCGTTGCACTGCAGTGTTCTGCTTGAGGCAGGACTCAGCGGCTGGCGAAGTACATGGTGACTTCGAAGCCGATGCGCAGGTCGGTGTAAGCAGGTTTGGTCCAAGCCATCGGGTGACTCCTTTTTCAGGTGGGTGGGATAGCGCTATCCATAGGTATAGTCCACGGCAGCGCAGGGATGTTCCAAATAGTTAGGTGGCTATGTTACTCAAAATTTCAGGGGGTTGGCCCGTGAATCTTTGAGAAAGCTCCTTGCAGCCCCGGTAATGATCATTTTGCCGCTTGCCATGGCGCGTCCGGCGAAGCGGCGTTGGAGAGGCCGTGCCAGCCGCCCTCGGCGCGGATCAGACGTTGTGCGGCGGCCAGCAATGCCGGGCGATCCAGTTGGGCGATAGCGCTGCGCAGATGGGCCAGATAATCCGACGAGTGGCCGGCGAGGCGGGCCTGCCACAGGAGTTCGGCCGCATCTTTGCCGGACAGGACGCTGTCATCGAACTGATCGACAAGCGTCTGGCGTTGCCGGGCGAGGCTCGCGTCATCGAGTCGTTCGACAAGGGCTGGCAGGCTATCGAGAAACTGCTGAATGTGACCGAGCAATTGCGCGGCGGTGGCCGTGGGCGATTGCACACCGAACAGCAATCCGGTCTGGCCGTGGAGCTGACGCAGCCCGCTGAACACCGCATAACCCAGTTGCAGTTCGACGCGCAGGCGTTGGTAGAACGGTGTCTGGCACAGATGCGCGAGCAGGCGCCACGCGGCTTCGTCGGCGATTTCGTGGCTGGCGGTCGGGCAGAACAGCAGCAAGGCGTGTTCGCTGGACGCGCTGTCGATCTGACTCCACCGGTATCCGGCGTTGATTGCCGACGGTGCGGGAATTTGATTGTCCGGGATGCCGGGGATGCGACTCAGGGCCAGGCCCATGGCTGACTGGGTTTGTTGGTTTAGCCTCAAAGCCAGGCCGTCCCAGCGGGAAGTTGTCCACAGGTGGGCGGCGTCATCGGATTTGCCTACCGCTGGCAGGCATTTTTCCGGCAGTACTTTGAGCAGTTGGCGGATCGGTATCAGCGCAGGTTGCGGCTCGCCTTTTGCGGCATCGGCGCCCACTTGTGTCAGAGATTTCAGTGCGTGCTCCAGGACAACGGGCAGCGTGTCCTGCAGGCCAGTGAGTTTCAGCAGCCACTGATCAGCTGAGGCGCTGAAGGACAACTCGACCCCGGCCTGACGCGCGTCGTCAGAAATCTCCCGCAGACTGCGTTGCAGTTTCGCTTGCAGCTCGGCCGTGGCCGCTGCTTCCGTCTGCCAGCGAACATACACCGCACCTTCGTCACCGTTATCCGACAGCGCCTGGCTGAATTGCATCGGCGAACGTTCGCGTCGGCTGCGCGAGCGATCCTGAGCGAACGTGCGCAGCCCACGGTGGGCGCTGGTTTGGCCGCGGATCAGGCCGGCGTTGGCCAGCGGTTCGGCTGCGCGCAGGAACGGATTGGCAGCGGGCAGATGCCAGTGACTGCTGAAGTTATCCACAGTGCCGATTTTGCCGAGAATCACGTTGAGCGCTGCAACGGCCGATTCGCAGAGGCCGCTTTCGAGTTGTTCGCTGTCGAGTCGCGCCAGTTGCAACGCACCGCTGACCTGCTGCTGACGTTGAAGCTGTGCCGAATATTCCTCGCGTAGTGTCGGCCAGTCCTGCTGCGCTGCGAAGAAGCTCAACCAGTCGAGAAACTGTGCGCGGATGGCGTCGAGTGACCCGGATGCCCCAGTGAACTGAAGATGTAGAAAAGCCTGCCCAGCAAATTGATAAGGCACACAGGCCTGTAAGTCTTCCGCGAATCCCTGCTGCTGCAATTGAGCGAGCAGCCCACCGGGTTTGGCGCTGTTCAACCAGTGACATAAAAACGCCAGTGCCTCGGCCGACGACTCCGGCAAATCCTCTAACGCAAACAGCAGATTGCCGTGCCGCTCGCCGACCTGTTGATAACTTTTCTGTGGAGTGTCCATCAAGCGAACGGGGGCTGCCTGTGAAGTTTTATCCCCAGCTGTCAGCGCGGCGGCAAACTGTTCTGCCAGCGTTCTCAGGTCTTCAACACTTTGCGGCCCGACCAGACTCAGAGTCATCTGCCCGGTGCGGTAAAACTGCTGATGGAAGTCTTTCAACGCCTGCTGAAAATCCGCTTGTTCAACCGGCAGGCTGTCGCGGTTTCCGGCATGAAAGCCGCGCAGAGGATGTGCTGCCGACAATCCCTCAAACAGCGCCTCTTTCTGCTGAGCCGCAGCATCCTGCGACCACGCAACAAACTCCGCCTGCAGCACTTCCCGTTCCCGCAACTGATCGTCCGGATTCATACGCGGATGAGCGAGCATGTCCGACAGACGCTCCAGTCCACCTCTGAAGGACGTTGGCGGCAACTCAAAGAAGAAATCGGTGGTGCGCTCGCGGGTGCTGGCATTCACCTGACCGCCGTGACCTTGCACGTAGGCCATCAGCCCTTGCTGTGCAGGAAAACGCTCGGTGCCGAGAAACAGCAAATGCTCAAGAAAATGCGCCAGCCCCGGCCACGCCAACGGCACGTCATGACTGGCGGCAGCCACCCGCAACGCGGCGGCGCTGCGCTTCAGACCGGGCGTGTGGCGCAGGGTCACGCGCAAGCCGTTGGCCAGGGTTTCGGTGTGGGGGCGGGGGTGAGTCGACGCAGGCATGGGCACTTCCAGAACAGTGAAGTGCCAATGCTAGCGGATTAGCGCTTGTTGAGCGCGTCGTAAAGTTCGGGGCGGCGGTCGTTGAAGTAGCGGTTGGCGTTGCGCGAGTCGACCATCAACTGACGATCCAGCTCACCGACGATCAAGGCTTCGTCCAGTCCGGCCTGGGCGATGCGGCTGCCATCCGGCGCGGCAATGCTGCTTTGCCCGCAGTAATGAATGTCGCCTTCGTGGCCGCAGTAGTTGGCGTAAGCCACGTAGCACTGGTTTTCGAAGGCGCGGGAGCGCACGGAAACATCGGCAATGAAATCAAAAGGAATCATGTTCGCCGTCGGCACCAGAATCAGCTCAGCACCTTCAAGAGCCAGGCGCCGGGCGTTCTCCGGAAACTCCAGGTCGTAGCAGATCAGGAAACCCAGCTTCCAGCCGTTGAGCTCGACGATGGGGAACTCACCATCGCCGGGACTGAACATCGAACGATCCAGATCGCCGAAAAGATGCGTCTTGCGGTAATTGCACAGGCGCTCGCCGCTCGAATCGATCAACTGCACAGCGTTGTAGATCTGTCCTTCGGCGGTGCGCTCCGGGTAGCCATAAAGAATCGCCAGGCCCGCAGCCTTGGCGATCCGTCCGACTTGCTGGGCCCACTCACCGTTGTAGACCTCGGCCAATGTCGCGACCGCCTCCTTGCCGATGTTGTAGCCGGTCAGGAACATCTCCGGCACCACCAGCAGGTCGGCGCCTTTGGCTTCCATCGCCAGTTGATGCAGGCGCTGAAGGTTAGCGGCGGGTTCCAGTGGCAGCGGTGGACATTGGTAAAGGGCTACACGCATCAGGGATTCCTCTTATTCGGGCAGGGCGATCGGGCCGATGTCGTTGAACACATCACCCGGGCCAGGGTTCTCTTTATGTGTGGACCCGCCGAAGTGCTTCATGATTCCCCACACCGCGTTAAGCGACGTCTGCACCGCGCCTTCCACCCAGGCCGGCGTCCACGATACGTCGTCGCCGGCGATGAAAATGCCGCGCTGCTCCGGCGGCATGTCGTCCTGCATGAAGTGCGCGTACATGCGCTGGTTGTAGCGATAGTGGCCGGGCAGGGCGCCCTTGAACGCACCGAGGAAGTGCGGGTCGGCTTCCCACGACACGGTGATCGGATCGCCGATGATCCGCGCGGCGATGTCGACTTTCGGGTAGATCTTCTTCAACGCATCCAGCGCCAGTTTCACGCGTTTTTCCACCGGGTGCGGGAGCATCTTCAGCGCATCGCTCATCCACGAGTACGACAGGCAGATCACACCGGGTTTGTCGTCGCCGTTGTCGAACAGGTAAGTACCACGTGTCAGGCGATCGGTGAGGGTCATGCTCATCAGGTCGCGGCCGGTTTCCGGGTCCTTGTCCTTCCAGAACGGGCGGTCGACCATCACGAAGGTCTTCGACGATTGCATGTAGCGCGTGCGGTCCAGGGCCATCCACATCTTTTGCGAAAACAGGCTTTCGTCGCATTCGATCTGGGTGGTCAGCAGCCAGCTCTGGCAGGTGGTCAGTACGGCGGCGTATTCGCGGGTGTCGCCATTGTTGTCGGTGACCGCGAAACGTCCGTCAGGCGCGTGGGCGATTTTCTTTACCCCGGAGCGCGGTGCACCGTGGTGCAGCGATTTCAGGCTGGTGCCTGCCGGCCAGTGTACGCAGCGCTCCGGCGCATGACGCCAGATGCCTTGCGGTACTTGTTCCACACCGCCGACCACCAGGTGCTGGTGATCATCGCAGTTGGTCATCACCACACGGAAGATTTCCAGCATCGAGTTGGGGAAGTCCGAGTCCCAGCCGCCGGTACCGAAACCGACCTGGCCGAACACTTCACGGTGATGGAACGACAGTTTGGCGAAGGCTTTCGACGTGGCGACGAAGTCGTAGAAGGTGCGGTCGTCCCACAGCGGAACCAGAGTGTTCCACAGATCCTTGAGGCGTGGCACGTCACGGTCGCGAATCGCTTGCTGGATATCGGAGAACTGCGAACCGGCCTCCAGAGCGTCGGCCCAGGCGTCAGCCACTTCCTGGAACAGTGCAGGAAGATCCTTCAGGCTCTGTGCGTAATGGGTTTTGCCTTCCAGGTCGATCACGGTGCTGCCGGAGGCCGGCGTCAGCGGGTTGGGGAAGGGCTTGGTTTCGAGGCCGAGCTTGTCGACGTAGTGATAGAACGCGGTGGACGACACCGGGAAGCGCATGCCGCCGAGCTCGGCGACGATGCCGTCAGTGCCGTTGAACGCTTGGGAGCGCAGGCGACCGCCAAGCTTCGAGGCCTCATAAACCACCGGCTTCAGGCCGAGCTTCATCAACTCGTAAGCGGCCACAAGACCTGCGATGCCGGCACCGACAATCGCCACTTCGGCGCCGTGGTTGTGCTCGGGAATGCTACCCAGGCCGGCCGGGTGTTCGATCCAGTCGTCGAAGGCGAATGGAAAGTCCGGACCGAAAATGGTGATCGGTTTCTTACCGTCTGCAGGATGGCGATTGTTCTTGTTCATGGCTGACCTTGCTGGCGACCCGACGCTGGATGCGCGTCTGAGTATAGGAAAAGATGCCAGCCATTCTAGGGAGCGTAGAACACGTTAATAAGACGCAATATGTCGTCGTTTTGAGTGTTAGCGCTGCAATATGACGAGTCCGGAGGTCAAACTGGATGCCCGCGATCGATCTTGCTGCTGAGGATGATCGAGGTTGTGGTCTTCTCTACACCGTCTACGCTGCCGATCTGATCCAGAAGCTGATCGAGCTGCTCCGGCGAATCGGTCCGCAGCCACGCCACATAATCGAATTCACCACTAACAGCGCACAATTGCTGCACCTGAGCCATCGCGCTCAACCGGCGCAACACCTCTTTGCCGGAGCGTGGCTGCACCTTGATCCCGACGTAAGCCTGCAATCCGCCATCCACCACACGCTGGCCCAGACGCACGCCATAGCCGGTGATGACCTTGGCCTTTTCCAGCCGCGCGAGTCGCGAAGTCACGGTCGTGCGGGCGATCCCCAATTGCCGGGCCAGCATCGCCACGCTCTCGCGGGCGTTGATTTGCAGGGCCGCGATCAACTGTCGGTCAATTTCATCAAGCACGGGTGGGCGGATGTCGGACAAGGGGCGTCTCCATGGGCGCGGATCTTTGGTTGCGCATGTTACAGGCTCGGCCGGCGGTAAGCTTGTGGGCGATACTCGCGCGGTTTTCCATAGGGATTGTCTTGATATCAGACGCTGGCAAATGCCTCACGAAACCGTCGCATGTCGTCTTCCGTACCAACGCTGACCCGAATCCACGTCGGCCACTCTTTCCATACCCGGCCCACCTTGACCCGGCGATCGGCCAACGCCTGCACCACCTCCCTGGCAGAACGTTTCACGTCGACCATGAAGCAGTTGGCCTGCGACACCGTGCAGCGAAAACCGCGAGCGGTCAGCCAGGTGATTGTCTCGTCACGCAGCCTCGTGTTGGTGTGCTTGCGCTGTGGCAGCAACTGCGTGTCCTCGAGACTGGCTATGCCGCCCAACAGCGAAGGGGCCGCCGGCACGTTGTAATTGCCGAACACCTCCAGTTGCTCCAGCAGGGCGGGGTTGGCTATCGCGATACCCAGACGGGCGCCTGCCATGCCATAGATTTTCGAGAAAG
Source organism: Pseudomonas sp. GW456-12-10-14-LB2 (assembly GCF_002884345.1). NCBI lineage: Bacteria > Pseudomonadati > Pseudomonadota > Gammaproteobacteria > Pseudomonadales > Pseudomonadaceae > Pseudomonas > Pseudomonas sp. GW456-12-10-14-LB2. The sequence goes on along the minus strand of NZ_POHV01000024.1, from coordinate 62,761 downwards.
TTCGCAGCACCATCAGTTCGGGATGATCCTTGACCAGCGGAATGCAGGTCGGCGCATTCGAGAAGTCGATATAGGCCTCGTCCACCAACAGAATCGTTCCTTTTGGCTTGTTCGCCAGCGCGAGCAGGATATCTGCGTGTGGCGTCACAGTACCGGTCGGATTATTCGGATTGCAGACGTAGATCAGTCCCGCCTGCGGATCGGCCGCCAGCATGTGTGGAAGATCATGGGCATGATCAGGATTCAGTGCTATCTCGTGGACCGCGACCTGTCTGCCGCGAGCCGCCTCGACAGGGTCTTCATAAGAGGGCGACGCAACGACCAGGCTACCCTGTCGAGTGAAGGCGTGAACCGCATGCTGCAAGGCCAGTTTGGAGCCGCAGAAAGTCTGAACATATTCCTCCGGTATGCCTTGTTGGCGGGCAAACAGAGCGTTGAGTCGGTACTGGATCTTGTAGGGATAACGCCCGCACAGTGCAATGCCTTCCTGCATCGCCTGTCGGGCGGCGAGCGCCGGTCCCCAGGGGCTCTCGTTGAAATTGATCAGTACCTCATCGCCGGGTACTGGTGCCGGTGCATCCTGACGTTGCGCCTGCCCCCAGGATGACTGCGCGAGCAGGGGAAGTGCTGCGGCGATTCCCATCAGCGAACGGCGAGTGACATCAACCATAAAAATTCCTTTTTCGAATCATCAGATGAGCCTCGGCTTTGGGTGCCAGGACATATGGTGTAACGAAATGGTTAGTTGTCGATTTAGACGGGCATGAGGCAAGCCCTGTTTACGCTTTCAGAAGTCGCACGCTTTGAAGGGAGATGGGACGACGGCCTCGTGGCGGGAAAGACAGAAACGAAAAAGCCGCACATAAGCGCGGCTTTTTCATGTTTGGTGGGCCCACACGGACTTGAACCGTGGACCAAAGGATTATGAGTCCTCTGCTCTAACCAACTGAGCTATAGGCCCTCAGTAGGCCGCGGATTATAGCGACGGTTTCTCGGCTGTGCTATCCGAAAAATCTGATACGGCTATGCGAAGAAACGTCGCGGCAAACTCTTCTGGTGGCAGCGGCAGGCTGACGATGTAGCCCTGGATCTGTTCACAGCCTTCGGCGGCGAGGAATTGTTGCTGGGCCTGGGTTTCCACGCCTTCGGCGATCACGGTAAATTGCATGCTGCGGCCCAGGGCGATGATGGCGCGGACTATCGCCGCGTCGTGCGGGTCGTCGGGCAGTCCGCGAACGAAAGACTGGTCGATCTTGAGGATGTCCAGAGGCAGGCGCTTGAGGTAACTCAGCGAGGAATAACCGGTGCCGAAGTCGTCGATGGCCAGTTGCACGCCCAGGTGTTTGAGCTGATGCAGCACCGCCAGCGCTTCTTCAGCCTGGCTCATGATGAAGTTTTCGGTAATTTCCAGTTGCAGTAATTCCGGCCGCAGGCGGTTGTCTTTGAGCAGTTGCTCGATGCGTCCCAGCAGGTTCGGTTGGCGCAGTTGCGCGCCGGCGAGGTTCACCGAGAGAGGGCCGAGGGATTCGTAGATCTGGCCCCACTCGAACATCTGCCGGCAGGCGGTTTCCAGCACCCAGTCGCCGATTTGCAGAATCATCCCGTTCTCTTCCGCCAGCGGGATGAAGTGCTCCGGCGGCACATCGCCGAAGTTCGGGTGGCGCCAGCGGATCAAGGCTTCGGCGCCGACCAGGCTGTGATCGTCGAGGCTGATTTTCGGTTGGTAATAGAGGTACAACTCTTCGCGCTCAATGGCCCGGCGAAGTTCGTGTTCCAGTGCTACGCGTTCGCTGGCCTGGGCGGTGAGATCGCGGGTGTAGCTTTCGACCCGGTTGCGGCCCTTGGCCTTGGAGCGGTACATCGCCGCGTCTGCGTTCTTGATCAGGGTCGCGACATCGCAGCCGTCGCGCGGGTAAAGGCTGGTGCCGATGCTGGCGCTGATGAAGAACTCATGCTCGCCAGCCTGGAACGGTGCGCCAAAGCAGTTCAGCAGTTTGGTGGCGATGTTGTCTGCATCGCCGGGCTGCTGCAGGCCAGGCAGCAGAATGATGAATTCGTCGCCACCCAGCCGCGCGACGGTGTCGATATCGCGCAGTTGCTCCTTGAGGCGCACGGCGATGCCCTTGAGCAGCAAATCGCCGACCGGGTGACCGAGGCTGTCGTTGATGTGCTTGAAACGGTCGAGGTCGAGGAACAGCACTGCGCCCTGACCGCCGTTTTCCTGCTGACTGTTGAGTGCCATCAGCAGGCGACTTTCGAACAGCGTGCGGTTTGGCAGGCCGGTGAGCGGGTCGTGATGCGCCTGATAGTCGAGCTTGGCCTGGGCGTGCTTGAGGCTGGAGATATCGGCGAACACCGCTACGAAGTGAGTGATGAACTTGTCGCGGTTGCGCACGGCGCTGATGGTCAGCCAGCTCGGGTACAGCTCGCCATTTTTGCGCCGGTTGGAGATTTCGCCCTGCCAATGGCCTTCGTCAGTCAATTGATGCCACATCGCCGCGTAAAACGCGCTGTCGTGCAGGCCGGACGCCAGCAGGCGCGGAGTGTGCCCCAGTGCTTCGCTTTCGCTGTAACCGGTGATTTCGGTGAACGCCCGGTTCACGGCGCTGATGTGTTGCTGGGTGTCGGTGATCAGCACGCCTTCGGCAGTACTCTCGAACACGGTCGCAGCCTGTTGCAGTTTTTCCTGCATCAGGTGGCGTTCGGTGATGTCCCGGGCGATGGTCAGCATGCAATCTTCGTCGCCGATCGGCAGCGGACGGCTGGACACTTCGCAGAGGCGGATCTGCCCGTCGCTGCGGCGGATGTGGCAGCTGAAGTCACGAACGAACCCGTCGCGGTGCAGCAGGTCGAGCATTTGCTTGCGTTCGTTGAGGTTGACCCAGATTCCCAGGTCCAGCGCCGAGCGATCCACCGACATCGCGCTGTTGAAACCGGTGATACGACTGAAACCTTCGTTGACCTCCAGCAGCAGGCCATCGCTCTGGCGCGACAGAAGCAGACCGTCCGGCGAGGCGTGGAAGGCCTTGGCGAACTTCTCTTCGGAGGTTTGCAGTTGCTGTTGGGTTTCCTTGAGCTGGGTAATGTCGCGCACCACCACGACCAGCGCCGGTGTGGTGTCGAGCTCGAAGGGCTCGGCGGAAATCAGCCCGGTAAACACCTGGCCATTGTTGCGACGAAAGGGCATCTCCAGGTTGCGAATGCTGCCTGCTTGCAGGCGCTGAAGCAGGCCCGGGCCAACCCCTGGAATGCCCCAGATGTTGAGTTCGGTGGCGGTCTGGCCAATCACTTCTTCGGCCTTGAGCCCGATCTGTTCTTCAAAAGCTTCGTTGACCTCCAGCAAGCAGCCGTCGGATAGCCGGGCGATCACCAGAATGTCCGGGCATTGCTGGAATACCGAAGCGAATTTCTGTTCCGACAGGCGCAACGCCTCTTCGGTGCGTTTGGTTTCGCTGATGTCGATCATCAGGCCGCGCATCACCGGTTCGTGGCCGTGTTCGATCAGGCTGACGATGTCGCGTACCCACAAGCAACGGCCGTCTGCGGTGATGACGCGGTAATCGAGACTGTGATCGCGCCCGGCCAGCACTTCGTGATCGCAGAAGCTTTGGGCACGAGTCAGATCGGCAGGGTGAATGATGTTGCGCCAAAAGCCTGGAATCAGCCAATGGGACAGCGGATAGCCGAGCAGATCCTCGGCGTGGGGCGAAACATAGCTGTAGGTGAAATCGCTGATCCGCGCTTCCCAGGCGATGGCTGAGAGACTCTCCACCAGCCCGCGATAGTGGTATTCGCTGCTGCGCAGTTCCTGTTCAAGGTCGATGCGTCGGGCGATTTCCGAGCTCAGGCGCCGGTTGATGCGGATCACCACTGCCAGGACGATGACCAGAAGCGATAGCCCCGGTAAACCGTAAACCAGCAGATCCGACCAGAATGTCCGGTGATCGAGGACGTTGCCGACCCAGTGCTCCTGAATGCTGCTGATTTCCTCCGGGGACATGTCGGCCAGCACCTTGTCGAGAATCCCCACCAGCATTTTGTTGTCCCGGGGGACGCCCATCGCCAGCTGGTAGCGATAAGGGGTTTCGCCGCTGACATACAAACCATCCAGTTTGAGCTGGCGCAGGCTCCAGACACTGGAGGCCAGATCGCCGACCACCGCGTCGACTTCATCGGTAGCCAGGGCCTGCAATGCGGAGCTGACGTTGGGCATCGCCACCAGGTTCAGGTCGGGGTGATGTGTGCGCAACAGTTCGTGGGGTGCGTAGTTTTCGACTACGGCGATCTTCAGGCCGTAAAGATCCTCGAGCTTGCGCGGCTGCGGGCCGCCGACGTGGGCGAGGATGACGATCGGAAAGTCGAGATAAGGGCGGGTGAATGACAGGTAACTCTGGCGTTCCGGGGTGGACATGATGCCCGGCAGCAGGTCGATCGTGCCGTTTTTCGCCTGTTCGAGCACCACGGTCCAGCTCACCGGCTCGATGGGGGTGAGTTTGATCGCCAGGCGCTGGCGAATCACATCGATATAGTCCGCTGCCAGACCCTGATAGCGGTTCTGGTCGTCGCGGAACTCGAAGGGCGGCCACGACGCATCCACACCCAGGCGCAAGTCCGGGTGAGCCGCCAGCCAGCGACGTTCTTCATCGGTCAGAGTCAGCGCGTCAGCCGTTGCGGTCCAGATCATCAGTGACAGCAAAAAAAGCACGGACGCCAGTCTGGGCATAACGGTCTCGTTATGGCTCGGGGGAATGTTTCGAGTGTAGACGGGCTGTGCGCGGGGGGAGGGCGGTGCGAGGTATTTAATCTGCCCTAAAAACAAAACCCCCGGCCTGGGCCGGGGGTTCTGGTATCACTCGTCGAGGAAGGAGCGCAGATGCTCGCTTCGCGTCGGGTGGCGCAGCTTGCGCAGCGCCTTGGCTTCGATCTGACGGATCCGCTCACGGGTCACGTCAAACTGTTTGCCGACTTCTTCGAGCGTATGGTCGGTGTTCATGTCGATACCGAAACGCATGCGCAGTACCTTGGCTTCACGGGCAGTAAGGCCGGACAGCACTTCGCGGGTCGCTTCTTTCAGGCTCTCAACAGTGGCGACATCGATTGGCGACTGCATGGTCGAGTCTTCGATGAAGTCACCCAGATGGGAGTCTTCGTCATCACCGATCGGGGTTTCCATGGAGATCGGCTCTTTGGCGATCTTCAATACCTTGCGGATCTTGTCCTCAGGCATTTCCATGCGTTCACCCAGCTCTTCCGGGGTCGGTTCGCGACCCATTTCCTGCAACATCTGGCGGGAAATGCGGTTGAGCTTGTTGATCGTCTCGATCATGTGCACCGGAATACGGATGGTGCGGGCCTGGTCGGCGATCGAGCGAGTGATCGCCTGACGGATCCACCAGGTGGCATAAGTCGAGAACTTGTAACCACGACGGTATTCGAACTTGTCCACCGCTTTCATCAGACCGATGTTGCCTTCCTGGATCAGATCGAGGAATTGCAGGCCACGGTTGGTGTACTTCTTGGCGATGGAGATCACCAGACGCAAGTTCGCTTCAACCATCTCTTTCTTCGCGCGGCGGGCTTTCGCCTCACCGATCGACATGCGACGGTTGATGTCCTTGATCTCGGCGATGGTCAGGCCGGTCTCGGTTTCCAGCGCGGTCAGCTTCTGCTGGCAACGGATGATGTCCGGTTGCACGCGGGCAATGGCTTCGGCGTACTTGCTCTTGCCTTTGGCCAAGGCGTCGGACCAGCTTTCGTCGACTTCGTTGCCCGGGAACTGACGCAGGAAATCGGCGCGTGGCATACGTGCATCACGTACGCACAGTTGCATGATCGCGCGCTCTTGCTGACGCAGACGATCCAGGGCACTGCGAACACGCTCGACCAGTGCTTCGAATTGCTTCGGCACCAGTTTGATCGGCATGAACAGCTCAGCCAGAGCCAACAGTTCGGCAATTGCCGCCTTGTTGTGACGACCGTGCTTTTTCAGAGCCTTGCGGGTGATTTCCATCTGGTCGGCGACAGCACCGAAGCGCTGTGCGGCAATGACCGGATCCGGACCGCTTTCGGCTTCTTCTTCGTCATCGGAAGCTTCGGCGTCATCGTCCTCGGAGTCGTCATCCGCTTTCGCCGCTTTCGCGTCGATCGGCGGTGGTACTTCGGCGGCAGGCGGCGCAATGCCGTCATCCGGGTCGATGTAACCGCTCAGAACGTCGGACAGGCGACCACCTTCGGTGGTGACGCGAGTGTACTCGGAGAGAATATGGTCAACCGTGCCAGGGAAGTGCGCGATGGCGCTCATCACTTCACGGATGCCTTCTTCGATACGCTTGGCGATTTCGATTTCGCCTTCACGAGTCAGAAGCTCGACCGTACCCATTTCACGCATGTACATGCGCACCGGGTCAGTGGTGCGACCGATATCGGTCTCCACCGCCGCCAACGCAGCGGCTGCTTCTTCCGCAGCGGCCTCGTCGGTATCGGCGTCGGCCAGCATAAGGGCGTCCGCATCCGGAGCACTCTCGTGTACGGGGATCCCCATGTCGTTAATCATGCGGATGATGTCTTCCACCTGCTCCGGATCTGAAATATCCTCGGGCAGGTGGTCGTTGACCTCGGCGTAAGTCAGATACTTCTGCTCACGACCCAGTTTGATCAACTCAATAATACGAGACTGCTGTTGCGCTTTTCCGGACATAACACCCTATCCACTGAAGGTCTTGGCGGGCAAAAAACAAGCCGAGGATTATACCTGAGCTATGACCTCACGCGCCAGTTGAGGTCGGGTTTGATGCGGAAACATTGCGACTTAAAAGGTCGCGCAGTTGATTTTTCTCTTCGGCGCTCAGTTCGCTTTGACGCGCTTTCCTGAGCAGTTGTTCCAGATTTCGCTCGCGTTGGCGGGCTGACAAGCTAGTAATGGTGTCGAAAAACTGTTGTTCAAGGTTGTCTCCGTCAATCAGCCATTCCTTTTCCGCCAGCGCCTTGAGCAGGCGACCCTGTTCGGTTCCGTGCCATCGCGCGATCAACTGAAATGAGTTTAGCTTGGGATTCTTCTGCACGGCTTCGAGCAGTGCCACCAGCAGCTGTGCGTTGGTCTGGTTCTCGTCCGCGAAGTGCCCGGCGTCCTCGACCTTTTCCGCCAGTTGCGGGTGATGCAGCAAGGTTCTCAGAGCGGCCAGGGTCGGAGGTTCGACGGCGGCCGGCACGCGTGGGGCACGCGGCTGATCGCGATCACCGCCACGCTTGCCATTTTTGTCCCACGGTTTCTTGTCCCATTTCTTGCCGCCGGCGCCGGTTTTTTTCGGCGTCCATTCCTGCTGCGGCACATACATGTCCTGTGCCTGCGGCTGATGGTAGTCGCTGTAGTCCGGCATGGCGTCGTAATCGATGCCCGGGTCGTAGGCCGGCGGTGCTTCCTGAGGAGCGCTCTGGGCCAGCTGGCTGACGCTTTCGCTGCTCAGACCGGTGATCTCGGTCAGGCGCTGGCGCATCAGGATGCGCAGATTGGCGCCTGGGACCTTGTCGATCAATGGTGCTGCGAGGGTGGCCATGTGGGCCTTGCCCTCCAGCGAACGCGGGTCGGCTTCTTCGGTCAGTTGCTGGAAGAAGTAGTCCGCCAGCGGCTGTGCGTGCTGATTGATCCGGGCGCGGAAGGCGTCTGTGCCTTCGGCGCGAATCAACGTATCCGGGTCTTCGCCTTCAGGCAGAAACAGAAAGCGTGCACGGCGCCCGTCCTGCAGGCAGGGCAGTGTGGCTTCGAGTGCGCGCCAGGCGGCATTGCGGCCAGCCTGGTCGCCGTCAAAGCAAAACAGTACGTTCGGCACTACGCGAAACAGACGCTTGAGGTGTTCTTCGCTGGTGGCGGTGCCGAGTGTCGCGACGGCATTGCGCAGGCCTTGCTGGGCTAGAGCGATGACATCCATATAGCCTTCGACGACGATGATTTCGTCGAGGTTGCGATTGTTCTTGCGGGCTTCGTACAGGCCGTAGAGTTCCTGGCCTTTATGGAAGACCGGGGTTTCCGGCGAGTTCAGGTACTTTGGCTTGTCGTCGCCGAGCACTCGACCGCCGAAAGCAATGATCCGTCCACGGGTGTCGCGGATCGGGAACATCACGCGATCGCGGAAGCGGTCATAGCGTTTACCGGTTTCGGCGTTCTCGATCAGCAGGCCGGCGTCGATCATGGCTTTCTGCTGCAAGGTGTCGCTGCTCAAGTGTTTGAACAGGTTGTCCCAGCCCGGCGGTGCGAATCCGAGACCGAAGTCCCGGGCGATTTCGCCGGTCAGGCCACGACCCTTGAGGTAATCCACTGCTGCCTTGCGTGCCGGGTGGCTCTTGAGCGCCTGCCGGTAAAAGTCGGCAGCGGCGGTGAGCAGCGGGTACAGCGGTGAATCGGTCGGCTGGCGCGGTTTGTTCGACCGGCCGCCTTCTTCACGCGGCACTTCCATGCCGGCGGCCTTGGCCAGATCTTCGACGGCCTGGGGAAAGTCCAGGTTGTCGTGATCCATGAGAAAGCCGAGGGCGTTACCGCCGGCGCCGCAGCCGAAGCAGTAATAGAACTGCTTGTCGGGGCTGACGCTGAACGACGGGGTTTTCTCTTTATGGAACGGGCAGCAGGCGGTGTAGTTTTTACCGGCCTTCTTCAGTTGCACGCGCGAGCTGACCACATCGACGATGTCGGTGCGGTTCAGAAGGTCGTCAATGAAGCTCTGGGGAATCAGCCCGGCCATGGCGTTCTCGTCTGCGCTGTAATGGATCCGATGCGAAAGTCCGCCGGACGCGGGTCATTGAGTGATGCGCGCACGTGGTGCGGCTCGACCGGTGTCGTTTGCGTAATCGCTGTCGGGAAGTGTATCTGCCGAAAATCCACTGACGTTAGTACTCATCAGTCTTCGACTATTCGAAAATGTTGCGCTGAATCCGCTGACGGCCTGTAATCGGCCTCGGATAGCTCATGAAGCGGGCACGCAAGCAGGTGCCTTGGGCTGATCGTCGTAAGAGGAATCAGTGGGTGTGCTCGTCAGTAGCCTTGAAAGGCTCGTCAGAAAAGACGTGCACCGCTGGCAAAAGAGCCAGGCCTGACGCGGTGAAGCGGGTTTGTCTCGGTCGCATCTGCGGCTTCGACGGTGAAGCATCAAGCGTTTTACGCAAATGCCATTAGCCCGGCTGAGGGCCGGGCTTGGCAGAAGCTTGCTACGATCGTCTGTGTATTAGTACAGACGAACGGCGCGGCGCTGTTCGCGCTGAACTTTCTTGGCGTGACGCTTAACAGCAGCAGCTGCCTTGCGCTTACGCTCAGAAGTTGGCTTCTCGTAAAATTCGCGGCTACGAACTTCAGCCAGTACACCGGCTTTTTCGCAGGAGCGCTTGAAACGACGCAGAGCTACGTCGAAGGGTTCGTTCTCTTTAACTTTGACGGCTGGCATCCAGAGCTACCTTCATTCATTACCGGGGTCAACATCCTCGCGGCAAAAGAGCACTTGAAGACGTCGGTTTTTAAGGGTTGCGGATGTTAACCCCTCATCGCTCGGAATGCAAAGCCTCTGATCGAAAACCGCTGGTCGGGGCATCACGCGGCGACTATTATGCGCGCCTTCGAATTCAGCCTAAACAAGGCGCAAACCCATGCTAGTACTGGGATTAGAAACTTCCTGCGACGAAACCGGCGTCGCTTTATACGACAGTGAGCGCGGCCTGCTGGCCGACGCGTTGTTCAGTCAGATCGACCTGCACCGCGTCTATGGCGGCGTGGTACCGGAGCTGGCCTCGCGCGACCACGTCAAGCGCATGCTGCCTTTGATCCGTCAGGTGCTGGCCGAAGCCGGCTGCGTGCCGACCGAGATCGACGCCATCGCCTACACCGCGGGTCCCGGCCTGGTCGGGGCGCTGCTGGTGGGGGCCTCATGCGCCCAGGCGCTGGCGTTTGCCTGGGGCATCCCGGCGCTCGGCGTGCATCACATGGAAGGCCACTTGCTGGCGCCGATGCTGGAGCCAAAACCGCCGGAATTCCCGTTCGTCGCTTTGTTGGTCTCCGGTGGTCATACGCAGCTGGTTCAGGTCGATGGCATCGGCCAATACAGCCTGCTCGGTGAAACGCTGGACGATGCCGCGGGCGAAGCTTTCGACAAGACTGCAAAAATGATGGGCCTGAATTATCCGGGCGGACCGGAAATCGCCAAGCTGGCAGAGAAGGGCGTCGCAGGACGTTTCACCTTCCCGCGTCCGATGTGCGATCGCCCGGGCCTGGATTTCAGCTTCAGCGGCCTGAAGACCTTCGCCCTCAACACCTGGCAGCAGTGCGTCAGCGCCGGGGACGACAGCGAGCAAGCCCGTTGCGACATCGCGCTGGCGTTCCAGCAGGCCGTGGTGGAGACTTTGACCATCAAGTGCAAGCGCGCCCTCAAGCAGGCCGGCATGAAGCGTCTGGTGATCGCCGGCGGCGTCAGTGCCAACAAGGCGCTGCGTGTTTCGCTGGAGAAGATGCTCGGCGACATGAAGGGCGATGTGTTCTATGCCCGTCCCGAGTTTTGCACCGATAACGGCGCGATGATCGCGTTTGCCGGTTGCCAGCGTTTGCAGGCTGGTCAGCAGGAGAGTCTGGCGATCAGCGTGCAGGCGCGCTGGCCGATGGAGCAGTTGTCGGCGCTGTGATGAGTGGCGCTCACGTGCGGTATTTAAAAATGCCGTTCGCGCCCGGCGAACAGGTCGCGTAGATTGCCCCGGTGGCGCCAGACGATCAGCAGTGTCAGCGTGCTCATCGGCAACAGCGCTGCCGGTTCCTGCCATGCCAGCAACGGTAGGGTCAGCGGAGTGGCGATCAACGCTGCCAGTGAGCTGGTGCGGGTCAGGTAGAACGTCAGCAGCCAGGCGCACACGGCCAGCAGCGCAGCGGGTGGATACAGGCCCAGCAGCATGCCGGCCGCCGTGGCAACGCCCTTGCCACCGCGAAAGCGGAAGTACAACGGGAACAGGTGACCGATCACGGCGCAGACGCCGATCCACGCCTGATCCTGCAGCGAAAGGCCCATCGCCGAAGCGATCAGCACCGGCAACAGGCCTTTGCACAGATCACCCAGCAGGGTCAGGATCGCGAGTTTGCGTCCGGCCAGGCGCAGCATGTTGGTGGCGCCGGCATTACCCGAGCCACTCATTCGCGGATCCGGATTCCCGGTCAGGCGGCTGAGCAAAATGGCGAAGGACAGAGAGCCGAGCAGGTAGGCGAGGATCGCCAGTAACCAAAACATGCTAACTATTCCGGGCGAGGACGCCCTGATTCTAACGGCGCATTGCGCCCTTGTCGTGCAGCGGAGAAAAGTGCTTGGACAGAGTGTTTATCGAGGGCCTGGAAGTCGACACCGTGATCGGTGCCTACGACTGGGAGCGCGGCATCCGACAGTGCCTGCGTCTTGATTTGAGCTTCGCCTGGGACAATCGCCCGGCCGCCGCCGGTGACGACCTGACCCTGGCGCTCGATTACGCCAGTGTGTCCACACGGATCCAGGCCTTTGCCGAGCAATCCCGGTATCAACTGGTCGAGACCTTCGCCGAGCGTCTGGTTGAAGTGCTGATGAATGAATTCAAGATCACCTGGGTGCGCCTGAAACTGACCAAGCCAGGTGCCGTGCCGGCCGCCAAGGGTGGTGTGGGTGTGGAGATCGAGCGCGGATGCCGCTGACCCAGGTCTATCTCGGGCTCGGTAGCAATATCGAGCGCGAAACCCATTTGCAGGCCGGTCTGGATGCCTTGTCCACGTTTCTGGTGGATATACGCTGTTCGCCTGTGTTCGAAAGCCAGCCGGTGGGAATCAAGAGCGGGCCGTTCTTCAACTTCGTGGTGTCGGCGTTCACCGATCTGCCGTTGATCGAGCTGGATCGCCGTTTGAAGTTCATTGAAGCGGACAACGGTCGTTATGCGCCGGATCGCAAGGGCTTGCCGCTGGATATCGACGTGTTGCTGTACGGCGATCTGGCCGGCAATTTCGACGGGCTGATCCTGCCTCGTGCGGAAATCCTGAAAAATGCTTTTGTGCTGTGGCCGCTGTCGCTGATTGCGCCGGATCGGGTGCATCCCGGTGCAGGAAAAAGCTTTGCCGCATTGTGGGCCGAGGCGCAGATCGATCAGGTGCTGGCGCCGGTCGGATTTGAATGGCGCGGTATTCAGCTCACGCCTTCAGATCTGTCTTGAATGGTTTGATCCGCCCTCGTGAGGGCGGATCGGGTGTTTCAGGACGCCGCCGATTCCTTGTAAGCCTTCAACGCCTTGAGCCGTTCGCGCTTGAGTGCCTCGCCCAGTTCCGGGCCTTTGAATCCCTTTTCCAGCAACGGCTGCACCGCCACGCCGCGTGCCACATTGGCCGCGCCGCGCAGGTAATCCGCCTGTGGATAACTGCGTTGTTCGAGCCCTTTGCGGCCTCGGGCATCCATCTCGCACGCGACGATGAACTCTTCGAAACGCTGTGGCCGACGGTAAACGTCAAAGCTTTGCAGCAACTCGAGCAAGGTCGAAGCCTTCAGCTCCAGAGCGCGATGTCCGTGGGTGTGATATTGGCCGACCAGCAAGGCCAGTTCCTGACAGTCCTTCGGTGCCTTGAAGCGCTCGTTGACCGCTTTGATCAACTTCAGGCCTTTGTGCTCATGGGCGATGTGTCGTGGCCATTCCTCCTCTGGAGTCAGGCCTTTGCCGAGGTCGTGCAGCAGGCAGGCCCAGCGCACGGTCAGCGGCTGCTTGTGCAGGGCTGACTGCTCAAGCACGCTCAGGGTGTGGATGCCGCTGTCGATTTCCGGGTGATGGGCTTCCGGTTGCGGCACGCCGAACAAGGTATCGACCTCTGGCATCAGCACCTTCAAGGCGCCGCAATCGCGCAGCACCTGAATGAAAACCTGGGGCTGATCTTCCATCAGTGCGCGGGAAATCTCCTTCCAGCTGCGTTCGGCCGTAAGGGCTTCCAGTTCGCCCGATTCGCTGAGCTGACGCATCAGCCCCAGAGTTTCGGGCGCCACCTTGAAACCAAGCTCCGCGTAGCGGGCAGCAAAGCGCGCAACGCGCAAAACCCTGAGCGGATCTTCGGCAAACGCGGGGGAAACGTGGCGCAGAATCCGTTCTTCGAGATCGCGCTGGCCGTGGTAGGGGTCGGTCAGATTTTGCTGATCATCCTCGGCCATGGCGTTGATCGTAAGGTCACGGCGGATCAGGTCTTCTTCAAGTGTGACCTCGGGGCTGGCGTGAAAGGTGAAACCACCATAACCGCGACCGCTCTTGCGCTCGGTGCGGGCGAGGGCGTACTCCTCGCCGCTTTTCGGGTGAAGAAAAACCGGGAAGTCCGCGCCGACCGGGCGAAACCCCCTGGCGAGCATTTCTTCTGTGGTCGCGCCGACCACCACCCAATCGATATCGGTGACCGGTTTGCCCAGCAGGCGATCACGTACAGCACCGCCGACCTTGTAAATCTGCATAAAAAACCTCCGTTGGCCCGACAGGATAACCCTTGCGCCGGACTTTCGGAGGCCTGAACGGGATCAAAGATGAATGACGGCCAGGTCGAGTCGACCGTAATCCCCCTCGCTGTGTTCGCTACGAGGCGGAACGTGATGGGTCTTCATGATCTGGTCGCCTTGCAGGGTTTCCAGATGAATGTCGAAGCCCCACAGCCGGTGCAGGTGTTTCAGGACCTCCTCGGTGGAATCGCCCAGCGGTTTGCGGTCGTGTTGCTGGTGGCGAAGAGTCAGCGAGCGGTCGCCGCGGCGGTCGATGCTGTAGATCTGCACGTTCGGTTCGCGATTGCCGAGGTTGTATTGCGCTGCGAGCGTTTCGCGAATGATCCGGTAGCCGCCCTCGTCATGGATCGCAGGCACCAGCAGATCGTCCTTCTGGTCGTCATCGAGAATGCTGAACAGTTTCAGGTCGCGGATCACCTTGGGTGACAGGTACTGCAGGATGAAGCTCTCATCCTTGAAGCTGCTCATGGCGAATTTGATGGTCGACAGCCAGTCGCTGCCGGCGATTTCCGGGAACCAGCGGCGGTCTTCTTCCGTAGGCTCTTCGCACATGCGACGGATGTCGCGATACATCGCAAAGCCCAGTGCGTATGGGTTGATGCCGTTGTAATAAGGGCTGTCGAACCCCGGCTGGAACACCACGCTGGTGTGGGACGTCAGGAACTCCATCATGAAGCCGTCGGTCACCAGGCCTTCGTCGTACAGGTCGTTCATCAGCGTGTAGTGCCAGAACGTCGCCCAGCCTTCGTTCATCACCTGGGTCTGGCGCTGTGGATAGAAATACTGGGCGATCTTGCGCACGATCCGCACGATCTCGCGCTGCCAAGGCTCCAGCAATGGCGCGTGCTTCTCGATGAAATACAGGATGTTTTCCTGTGGCTCGGCCGGAAAGCGTGCGTTGTCCTTGTCGCTGTACTTGTCTGCGCCTTTGGGAATGGTGCGCCACAGGTCGTTGATCTGCTTCTGCAGGTGTTCTTCGCGATCCTTCTGCCGACGCCGCTCTTCTTCGGCGGAAATCGGGTACGGACGTTTGTAGCGGTCGACACCGTAGTTCATCAGGGCGTGGCAGGAATCGAGCAGATCCTCCACGGCATCGATCCCGTGGCGCTCCTCGCACTGCATGATGTACTGCTTGGCGAACACCAGGTAATCGATGATCGAACTGGCGTCGGTCCAGGTGCGGAACAGATAGTTGCCCTTGAAGAAACTGTTGTGGCCGTAGCAGGCATGCGCGACCACCAGTGCCTGCATGCAGATGGTGTTTTCTTCCATCAGGTACGCGATGCACGGGTCCGAGTTGATCACGATCTCGTACGCCAGCCCCATCTGCCCGCGGCTGTAGGATTTCTCGGTGCTGAGGAAGTGCTTGCCGTAGGACCAATGGTGATAGCCCAGCGGCATGCCGACCGAAGCGTAGGCGTCCATCATCTGCTCGGCGGTAATCACTTCGATCTGGTTGGGGTAGGTATCCAAAGCATAACGGGCCGCGATACGGGCGATTTCACGGTCGTACGTCTGGATCAGCTCGAAAGTCCATTCCGAGCCTGTGGAAATGGGTTGGCGCTTCTGCTCTTTGGCGGTCTTGGCGGTCATGTCACTAACCTGCGCTGGAAGAGTTCACGGAAGACCGGATAGATATCCCCGGCCGAGACCAGTTGCTGCTGGGCAAAAGTGTCGGAAAAGGCTTCGGCGATGCGTTCGTACTCGTACCACAAGGCCTGATGTTCGCGCGGGGTGATCTCCACGTAAGTGTAGTACTGCACGAACGGCATGATCTGGTTGATCAGGATGTCGCGGCAGATCGGCGAATCGTCGTTCCAGTTGTCGCCGTCGGAAGCCTGCGCGGCGTAGATGTTCCATTCATTGCTCGGATAGCGCTCGGCCATGATCTCCTGCATCAGTTTCAGGGCGCTGGAAACGATGGTGCCGCCGGTCTCGCGGGAATAGAAAAACTCCTCTTCGTCCACTTCGCGGGCGCTGGTGTGGTGGCGGATGAACACCACGTCGATCTTGTCGTAGTTCCGCTTGAGGAACAGGTACAACAGGATGAAAAACCGTTTGGCGATGTCCTTGGTCGCCTGGGTCATGGAGCCGGAAACGTCCATCAGGCAGAACATCACGGCTTTCGAGCTGGGGTTTGGCTGCTTGATCAGCAGGTTGTACTTGAGGTCGAAGGTGTCGAGGAACGGCACCCGATGGATGCGCGCACTGAGTTTCTCGATTTCTGCCTCGAGATCCTGAATGTCGCCGAAGTTGTCGGGTTCTTCGCGTTTGAGTCGCGCCAGTTCCTCTTTGACCTCGCGCAGTTTGGCACGGCTGCTGCCCGAGAGCGCGATGCGCCGGGCGTGGGCCGAACGCAGGGTACGGATGATGTTGATCCGCGACGGGTTGCCCTCGTTGCTGATCCCCGCACGTACGGTCTTGAAGGTGTCGGTGCCGGTCAGGTTGCGCTTGACCAGGTTGGGCAGTTCGAGGTCCTCGAACATGAATTCGAGGAATTCTTCCTGGGTGATCTGGAAGACGAACTCGTCCATGCCTTCGCCGGAGTTGCCGGCCTTGCCCGGCCCTCGGCCTCCGCCGCCTCCCGGCGGACGGGCGATGTGTTCGCCAGCGGTGAATTCCTTGTTGCCGGGGTGAACCACGGTCTGCTTGCCGCCGCGACCATGGTGAAGCACCGGTTCGTCGATATCGCGACCGGGAATGCTGATCTGCTCGCCGTGTTCCATATCGGTGATGGAACGCCGGCTGACCGCCTCTTCGACAGCCTTCTTGATGTGGTCACGGTAACGCCGCAGGAAGCGCTGACGGTTCACCGTGCTCTTGTTCTTGCCATTGAGACGTCGGTCGATCACATAGCTCATGACTGCTCCTTAGAAGCTGTCCTGCAAAGGGGCGAGCGGTCATGCAGCATTGAACCGAATGCCAAGGGACGTACACGCTCCCCCAAGCGCTTTGGGTGCTGCCTGAACCTCGCTACCGCCTTTCGAACACCTTCCAGAGGCCTGTGTAGCAGAAAATGCGCGCACAGGCCTCGGGCTGACGACAACCGGTCTGACCGGCCGCGGTTTACTGTGATTTTCTGACCCGCAGGTACCACTCGGAGAGCAGTCGTACCTGTTTGTCGGTGTAGCCGCGTTCGACCATTCGTGTAACGAAGTCGTTGTGCTTCTGTTGATCCTCTTTGCTGGCCTTGGCGTTGAAGCTGATGACTGGCAGCAGGTCTTCGGTGTTCGAGAACATTTTCTTCTCGATGACCACCCGCAGTTTTTCGTAGCTGAGCCAGGTCGGGTTCTTGCCGTTGTTGTTGGCCCGGGCGCGCAGCACGAAGTTGACGATTTCGTTTCGGAAATCCTTCGGATTGCTGATGCCGGCCGGTTTCTCGATTTTTTCCAGCTCCTCGTTGAGGGCGACGCGGTTGAGGATCTCGCCGGTTTCCGGATCGCGGTATTCCTGATCCTGAATCCAGAAGTCCGCATACAGCACGTAGCGGTCGAAGATGTTCTGGCCGTACTCGCTGTAAGACTCGAGGTAGGCGGTCTGGATCTCCTTGCCGATGAATTCGATATAACGCGGTGCCAGGTACTCTTTCAGGTAGCGCAGATAGCGCTCGCGGGTCTCGGCCTGGAATTGTTCCTGTTCGATCTGCTGTTCCAGCACATAGAGCAGGTGCACCGGGTTGGCAGCGATTTCATGCGGATCGAAGTTGAAGACCTTGGACAGGATCTTGAACGCGAACCGGGTCGACAGGCCGTTCATGCCTTCGTCGACACCTGCCGCATCGCGGTATTCCTGGATCGACTTGGCCTTCGGATCGGTGTCCTTGAGGTTTTCGCCGTCATACACCCGCATCTTGGAGTAGATGTTGGAGTTTTCCGGCTCTTTCAGGCGTGACAGCACGGTGAACTGCGCCAGCATCTTCAAGGTGTCCGGCGCGCAATGCGCCTTAGCCAGGGAGCTGTTGAACAGCAACTTGTCGTAGATCTTCACCTCGTCACTCACACGCAGGCAGTACGGCACCTTGACGATGTAGATCCGGTCGATGAAGGCTTCGTTGTTCTTGTTGTTGCGGAAGGTGTGCCACTCCGATTCGTTGGAGTGGGCCAGCAGGATCCCGGTGAACGGAATCGCGCCAAGGCCTTCGGTACTGTTGTAGTTGCCTTCCTGGGTGGCGGTCAGCAATGGGTGGAGCACCTTGATCGGTGCCTTGAACATCTCGACGAATTCCATCAGGCCCTGGTTGGCCCGGCACAGCGCACCGGAGTAGCTGTAGGCGTCGGCGTCGTTCTGCGGGAATTCTTCGAGTTTGCGGATATCGACCTTGCCCACCAGCGCGGAGATGTCCTGGTTGTTTTCGTCACCCGGTTCGGTCTTGGCCACGGCGATCTGGTTGAGGATCGACGGGTACAGTTTGACCACACGGAACTGGCTGATGTCGCCGCCGAATTCGGCCAGGCGCTTGGTGGCCCATGGCGACATGATGGTGTTCAGGTAGCGCCGTGGAATGCCGAAGTCTTCTTCGAGGATCGCGCCATCTTCGGTGGCGTTGAACAGACCCAGAGGCGATTCGAATACCGGTGAGCCCTTGATCGCGTAGAAGGGCACTTTTTCGATGAGCTGTTTCAGCTTCTCGGCCAGGGACGACTTGCCGCCGCCGACAGGGCCGAGCAGATAGAGGATCTGTTTCTTCTCTTCCAGGCCCTGAGCGGCATGACGGAAATACGACACGATCTGGTCGATGCATTCTTCCATCCCGTGGAAGTCTTCAAAGGCCGGATAGCGACGGATCACCTTGTTGGAAAAGATGCGCGACAGTCTCGAGTTGGTCGAGGTGTCGAGCAGTTCCGGTTCGCCGATGGCCAGCAATAGACGCTCGGCGGCGGAAACGTAGGCACTGCGATCCTTTTTGCACAGTTCCAGGTACTCCTGCAGGGAGAATTCTTCCTGGCGTGTGGACTCGAAGCGTTGTTGGAAGTGGCTAAAGATACTCATGACGTCACCTCGCTCGATACGTGGAGCCGACGCCGGATCACTCAGTCGATGCTGGCAAGCAGCTGCGATGGCAGCTGTTGTTTACCCCCCAGAACACTTTCGCGATCGACAATCGCGAAAGTCACTCCCGATGACCCGTGCGCCGGTGTACCGGCTCTCCCCTGTTTTGGATGGCCTGGGCTTAAGGATAGTTGGGAATTCGGGAGGTAAAGGCGAGATACGTAATTAGTTGTGGCAGACCGTTCGTCTGCCACCGCGCAAGCCCGCGGGAGCCGGGGCCTGCACGTTACAAAAAAATTATTCGGAGGTGCCTTGCGCGGTTTCCGCAGGAAAAGTCGTACGCCACAGTTCGAAGCCGCCGTCCATGCTGTAGACGTCGGAGAAGCCTTGGCTCACGAGGTACGCCGCAGCACCCTGGCTCGAGTTGCCGTGGTAGCAGACCACGACGGTGGGTGCATCGAGGTCGGCGCCCTGGATGAAAGCATGGAGGGAATGATTATCCAGATGCTTCGAGCCGCTGATGTGCAGTGCGGCAAATGTTGCCGGGTCACGGACGTCGACGACCACAGCACCTTGCTCGCGCAGGGCCTGGGCCTGTTCCGGGGGGATACGTTTGAATTCGCTCATGGCGGGCTCCTGTGGCTCGGCTGAAAACGCAGTCTAGCGCGGGGCGCTGACGGGAGAAGATTCGGTGATCAGTGGCGCGACGCTGGGCAGTACGGCCCCATGCTCGTCGCATTTGCATGACAGGCGTTCGCCGCTGTCGACGTTCATCAGGGTCAGGCTGCCGCCCCATACGCAACCGGTGTCGAGGGCCGAGATGCCGGGCTCGTGAACGTTGCCTTCCAGTGCCGCCCAGTGACCGAAAATGATCCGCAGACCACGGGTCTTGCGTTCCTTGTGCTGGAACCAGGGCTTGTAGCCCGGCGGCGCGGTGTCAAGGCCTTCCTTGCTCTTGAGGTCGAGCTTGCCTTCGGCGGTGCAGAAACGCATGCGGGTGAAGTAATTGGTGATGACTCGCAGGCGTGTCACGCCTTTGAGGTCGCTGTCCCATTTCGCCGGCTCGTTACCGTACATGCCGTCGAGAAAGGGTGGAAGCAGGTTGTCGTCACGCAGCGCGGTCTCGACTTCTTCAGCGTACTTGAGCGCCTTGCGCAGCGACCATTGCGGCGGGATACCCGCGTGCACCATGGCCACTTCGCGTTGTTCGTCGTAGTGCATGAGTTTCTGCTGGCGCAACCATTCCATCAGTTCGGCGCAGTCCGGCGCTTCAAGGATTTCACGCAACGTGTCGGACTTCTTCATGCGCTCGATGTTCTTCGCCGCTGCCAGCAAGTGCAGGTCGTGATTACCGAGTACGCAGACCAGCGAGTCGCGCATGCCATACAGGAAGCGCAGGGTTTCCAGCGATTGCGGGCCTCGGTTGACCAGATCACCCACCAGCCACAGGCGATCCAGAGCCGGGTCGAACGCCACCTGCTTGAGCAGGCATTTGAGCGGTTCGAGGCAGCCTTGCAGGTCGCCGACGGCATACGTCGCCATCAGTGCAGGGCTCCGGGAACGGCGAGGCGGAAAGGCTTGATGATCGCATCGAAATGCTTGCCGTCGTCGGCGACCATTTCGTAACTGCCTTGCATGGTGCCGACCTTGGTAGTCATGACCGTGCCGCTACTGTAGGTGTGGCTTTTTCCAGCGCCGATCAACGGTTGCTGGCCGACCACGCCGGCGCCGCGCACTTCTTCGACATGCCCGTCGCCATCGGTGATCACCCAGTGGCGCGACATCAGGCGGGCCGGTTGCTCGCCATTGTTCTGCACGGTGATGGTGTAGGCGAAGGCAAAGCGCTCGTGCTCGGGTTGCGATTGGTCTGCCAGATAGTGGGTAACGACACTGACATCGACCTGGTAGCGAGGATCGGACATGCAAAAGGCCTTAAAAACGAAGCGGGACGCGGGGCGTAGCTGATTGGGATTCAGTCTAGGCAAGTATCGGGCAGTAGACCAGAGTTGGCGTCCCGCCCGATAGCGATCATTGCCGGTCAGTCGGCTTCAGGCGCCTTTGCCGGCTGTTCGGCGAGCTTGTCGGCCAAGCGCACGAACGCGGCCAGATCGAGTTGCTCCGGTCGCAGGCTGCCATCGACGCCGGCGGCTTCGATTTCGGCGTTGCTCAGCAACTGCTTGAGGGTGTTGCGCAGGGTCTTGCGACGCTGGTTGAAGGCTTCACGCACCACCCGCTCGAGCAGGCGATGATCCTTGGCCGGATGCGGCAGTACGGCGTGCGGTACCAGGCGGACGATCGCCGAGTCGACTTTCGGCGGCGGATTGAATGCGCCCGGGCCGACGTTGAACAGATGCTCGACCCGGCAATGGTACTGAACCATGATCGACAGACGGCCCCAGTCACCGCCACCCGGACCTGCGGCCAGACGCTCGACCACTTCCTTCTGCAGCATGAAGTGCATGTCGCGGATGATGCCGGCGTTGTTCAGCAGGTGGAAAATCAGCGGTGTGGAGATGTTGTACGGCAGGTTGCCGACCACGCGCAGGCTGTTCGGCGCAGCGTTCAGGCTGTTGAAATCGAACTTCAGCGCATCGCCCTGATGCAGGTTGAAATTGCTCTTGTTGGCAAACTGCTGGTTGAGGATCGGGATCAGATCCTTGTCCAGCTCCACCACGTCCAGCTGTGCGCCGGAGTTGAGGATGCCGGCAGTCAATGCGCCCTGGCCCGGGCCGATTTCCAGCATGCGGTCGCCGGCCTTGGCGCTGATGGAGCGCAGGATGCGGTCGATGACGCCGGCATCGTGCAGGAAGTTCTGGCCAAAGCGTTTGCGCGCCTTGTGTTGGTATTGCTCGGTCATAAACGGGTCTCGGCCATCTGGTAGGCGGTTTCCAGGGCGACTTTCAGGCTGCCGGTGTCGATCTTGCCGCTGCCGGCCAGATCCAGGGCGGTGCCATGGTCGACCGACGTGCGGATGATCGGCAGGCCCAGGGTCACGTTGACTGCAGCGCCGAAGCCTTTGTACTTCAGCACGGGCAGGCCCTGGTCGTGGTACATCGCCAGCACTGCATCGCAGTGCTCCAGATATTTGGGGGTAAACAGAGTGTCGGCAGGCAGCGGGCCACGAAGGTCCATGCCCTCGCCGCGCAGGCGCTCCAATGTGGGTTCGATGATGTCGATTTCTTCATGGCCCAGGTGTCCGCCTTCACCGGCGTGCGGGTTGAGCCCGCAGACCAGGATACGCGGTTGGGCGATGCCGAATTTTTGTTGCAGATCGGTGTGCAGAATCCGCGTGACCCGCTCCAGCCGCTCGGGCGTGATCGCATCGGCGATGTCGCGCAAGGGCAGGTGAGTGGTGACCAGCGCCACGCGCAAACCGCGGGTCGCGAGCATCATTACCACTTGGGCGGTGTGGGTCAGGTCGGCGAGAAATTCGGTGTGGCCGGAAAACGCGATGCCCGATTCGTTGATCACGCCTTTGTGCACCGGGGCGGTGATCATTCCGGCGAAGTCGCCGTTCAGGCAGCCGTTGCCGGCGCGGGTCAGGGTTTCGAGGACGAATGCGGCGTTGGCCTTGTCCAGTTGCCCGGCGACCACGGGGGCGCTGAGCGGGGTGTCCCAGACGTACAGGCTGTTGGCGGGCGCCGGTGCGTCCGGCCAGTGGTCAGGCGCCACTTCCAGCAAGCTGACGGCCAGCCCCAGCTGCGCGGCCCGCTCTTGGAGCAGGTCGCGGCTGGTGATGGCAATCAGGGGGTGTGGCTGGGCTTGCGAAGCGAGCAGCAGGCACAGGTCGGGACCGATGCCGGCCGGTTCGCCGGGTGTCAGCGCGAAACGCTTGGGTTTCACTGCGCTGCCTGGTCTGCACCAGGGAGTTTGATCTCTACGTACGCTTCGTCACGGATCTGACGCAGCCAGGTTTGCAGCTCTTCGTCGTATTTGCGGTTACGCAGTACGGTCATCGCTTGCTGCTCACGGGCCTGTTCGGTGCTATCGGTGGCGCGACGGCCAAGGACTTCCAGAACGTGCCAGCCGTACTGGGTCTGGAACGGCTTGGACAGCTGGCCTTGTGGGGCCTTGGCCATAACGGCGCGGAATTCCGGTACCAGTGCGTTCGGGTCGATCCAGTTCAGGTCGCCGCCGTTGAGGGCAGAACCCGGGTCTTCCGAATACTTCTTGGCCAGTTCGGCGAAATCTTCACCGGCTTCGATGCGGTTGTAGAGCGATTGGGCCAGCTCCTTGGTCTTGGCTTCGTCGCGAACCGGACTTGGCTTGACCAGAATATGGCGCACATGCACTTCGTCACGCATCTGGCTTTCGCCACCACGTTTTTCCAGCAGCTTCAGGATGATGAAACCACCCGGAGTGCGTGCCGGTTGAGTGATGTCGCCGACAGCCATGCGACTCAACTCACGGTCGAACGGCGGTGGCAGTTGAGCGGCTTTACGCCAGCCCATATCGCCGCCTTCCAGCGCGTTGTCACTGGCGGAGTTGGCCACGGCCATCTGGCCGAAGTCAGCACCTTGCTTGAGCTGCTGGTAAACGTCCATCGCCTTGCGTGCGGCACTCTGAATTGCTTCGGAGTTCGCGCTTTCCGGGGTCGGAATCAGGATGTTGGCCAGGTGCAGTTCTTCGGACAGTTGCATCTTGCCCAGGTCGGAGGCGAGGAAGTTCTTCACTTCCTGTTCCGATACCTGGATGCGTTCGGCCACACGGCGCTGGCGTACACGGCTGATGATCATTTCGCGGCGGATCTGCTCGCGAGCGTCTTCATAGGAGAGGCCGTCACGGGACAGGGCAATGCGGAACTGCTCCGGGGTCATGTTGTTGCGCTGGGCAATGGTGCCCACAGCCTGGTTCAGTTCCTCATCGGTGATGCGGATACCGGAACGCTCGCCGATCTGCAGTTGCAGGTTTTCGACGATCAGGCGCTCGAGCACCTGTTGGTCCAGCACGCCCGGAGGTGGTAAACCGCCGCCACGCTTGGCGATGGTTTGCTGAACTTCGTGGACGCGTTGATCCAGCTGGCTCTGCATGACTACGTCGTTGTCGACGATGGCCACCACTTTATCGATGGACTGCACCGCGGCGTTGGCCGCGGTACCCAGGAACAGCGCGCCCAGCATCAGCGGGCGCAGACAATCAGAAAGCTTGGTCTTCACGTTGACGATAACCTTGGATGCCTTTGTCGAGGAAGCTCTCTACCTTGGCGCCGGTGAGGCCGCCGAGTCCCTTCAGAACAATTTGGAGGAAGACGCCGTGGTCGCCTTTTTCGTTTTGCGGAGCTTCCTGACTGAATTCGTCGTAGGAAACCCAGTAACGGTTGATCAGGCGCAGTTTCCAGCAGCAGTTGTCGTACTCGAAACCACCGAAGGCTTCCAGTGTACGGTTGCGGTTGTAGTCGTACTGCCAGCGGCTGATGGCGCTCCATTGTGGAACGATTGGCCAGATGACCGAGAAGTCATGCTGCTGGATCTTGTAGTAGTCCTTCACGTAGCCAGGTTGACCCGGCGTGCCGTAGTCACCGCCGCCCACCGACCACTTGCCGGTGTTCTGGTCGTAACGAACCTGGTCGTTGCGATAGCGGTAGCCGACGTTGACCACCTTGTTCGGGTTGTCTTCAGGCTGGTAATGGAACATCGCGCTGCCGGAACGCGGGCTGTGGCTGTCCGGATCCCAGTTGTAGTCGGCAGTGGTGCGCCAGTCGCGGTTCCAGCGGTATTCGTATTCCAGTGCATAAGGCGAAACACTGGACTTGGCGTCGTCGCGATCGTTGAACGCGATACCCGGAAGTTGAACCTTGCGATCCTTGAAGTACAGCGCCTGGCCGACACTGATGCGTTGACGTTCGAAGCCGTCGTCTTCGATCCAGCGACTGGTCACGCCCAGCGACAGCTTGTTCTCGTCGCCGACACGGTCGGAGCCGGAGAAGCGGTTGTCACGGAACAGCGACGCGTAGTTGAAGGTGTACTCGCTGGTGTCGAATACCGGAATGTCTTCCTGGTCCACCTCGGGTACATAGAGGTAGAACAAGCGCGGTTCCAGGGTCTGGCGATAGTTCTTGCCAAAGAAGGATGTGTTGCGGTCGAAGTACAGGCCACCGTCAATGCTGGCGATAGGTACGCCGCGGTTCTGGTTGCTGTCGAACTTGCCGAACAGTTTCTGGTTCTCCGGCGACAACGCGGCGATATCCGACTTGCCTTTGCTGTCCAGATCCAGTTGATACTGCGTGTACTGGTACTTCAACGATGGTTTCAGGAAACCATAGGTCCAGTTCATTGGCAGGCTGACGCCTGGTTTCAGATTCAGACGGTCGCCATTGGCGCGAGCGAGGCCGAACACGTTGTTGTCGAGGCGAGGCTCGGTTGTGCCGTCTTCGTTCGTGAAATCGCCATTTTTCAGATCGCGATCGAAACGAACGATCTCGGTCTCGTAATCGAAATCCAGTCCTTCCGGATGATACGGCAGCTGGCCATTGAAGGTGATTTGCGGCAGGCGGTCATACGGTGTGATGTTCGATACGGTTGCCAGCTGATACGCCTGGGCATTCAAACGGGCGGTATAGCTGTCGCCACGATAGGTGACCGAGCCCTGCTGGTTCACGTAGTCGGCACTTTTCACGCCGATCTGGTCGGTCTGCAGATCCTGGAAGTAATAAGGATCGCTGATCTTGGTGTAGTCCACCTGGGTGAGCACGCGGGAGTCGAGACCACCCTTGTGCTGCCAGTTGTACATGTAGCGAGTCTTGTCGTAGTCGGTCTGGCCCTTGCGCTCGTCGTCCTCGTCGTTGAGATACGCTGCGCCGAACTGACCTTCGCTCGACTTGGTCAGGTAACGGAATTCGCCTTCCATCAACATGCCGCGCTTGCTCATGTAGCGCGGATACAACGTGGCATCGTAGTTCGGTGCCAGGTTGAAGTAGTACGGGGTCACCAGCATGAAGCCGGTGTCGCTGCCGGTGCCGATGGTCGGCGGCAGGAAACCCGACTGACGACGATCGTCGATCGGGAAGTAGATGTACGGCGTGTACAGGACAGGAATGTCCTTGACCCGCAGCGTCACGTTGGTCGCGGTACCGAAGCCGGTGGCAGGGTTCAGGGTGATGTTGTTGCCCTTGAGCTGCCAGGCGTTGCTGTTCGGTTCGCACGTGGTGTACGTGCCGTCCTTCAGACGGATGATCGCGTTTTCGGCACGCTTGGCGTACAGCGCGTTACCGCGGATGCGCGACTTGTGCATGACGTATTCGGCGTTGTCGACCTTGGCTTCACCGGTGTCCAGCTGCACATCGGCGTGGTCGCCGACGATCAGTGCACCGTTGTCGCGAATGCGCACGTTGCCCGCCAGTTCGCCACGGCTTTCGGCCTGATACAGGTTGGCCTCGTCGGCTTCGACCTGCATGCTGCCCTGACGCATGACCACGTCACCGGCGAGACTCGCGACCTGCGAATCCTGCTGGTAACGCGACGCTTTGGCGCCGATGAAGGTCGGGGCGTCACTTTTATTCGTCTTGTCATTCATGCCAGGACGAATCGGTTCGATATAGGAACCAGAGCAGTAAGGACCGGTCTCGGCCAGCTGGGCGGCGGTGAGCTTCTCGCGCGGAACCCAGTCGAGGTGACTGTAGTCTTCGCTACGGGATTTCAGGCCACGGCCCTTGGACTCGGTAACCAGTACCGGCTTGGGCCCGGACTCCGCAGTGGAGCCGCTCTCGGCCGGGGCTTCGCCAGCGGCACTGACGGCACTGCCGTCATGCACGGGACGCGGCGGCAAGGTAGCGGCCGGCGTCTTCGGCGAGCAGGCCCAGCCTCCCGTTGCCGAGACGGCGCAGTCATACTGCTCGGCGGCAACAACGAATGAACTGGCCAGAGGTTGCATAGCCAGCAGACTGCCGGTTACCAACAACGGAAATTTTTTACGAAACGCGGGGGATTTCAATGCCATCTTATTAGTCCGGGCTTCCTGCGTGCCATCTGCCCGCGGTGTGGGCCGCACGCCTCTCGATGGTCTGAAAAAGATGCTGGATAATAAAGCATGACCCGCTTGACGGCTAGCGCCGTCGGAGACCCTTGCAATGCCTGATCAAGATGTACGCTTGCAACACCTGAAAGTTTGGCTCGATGAACAGTTGGCAACCCTTTTTGCAGATCAGGGCTGGGGAGCCGTACCCCCGGCCACGTTGACCGCGGCCAGCAGCGACGCGAGTTTCCGTCGGTATTTCCGTTGGGAAGGCGCGGGTCGCAGCTTCGTCGTGATGGACGCGCCGCCACCTCAGGAAAACTGCAAACCGTTCGTGGATATCGCCTTTTTGCTCGCGAAATCCGGCATCAACGTGCCGAAAATTTATGCAGAAGACCTCGAACGCGGGTTTCTTTTGCTCAATGACCTGGGCAACAAGACCTATCTGGACGTGATCGACAGCGAAAATGCCGACGCGTTATTCAGCGATGCCCTGCAAGCACTGCTGGCTTTTCAGCAGCTGCCGATGGTGGCGCCGCTGCCGAGCTATGACGTCGCGTTGTTGCGCCGCGAGCTGGAACTGTTTCCCGAGTGGTACGTGAAACGCGAGTTGGGCGTCGAGTTCGATGCAACCCAACAGCAGCAGTGGCAAAAGGTCAGCGATCTGCTGATCGACAGCGCCCTGGCCCAACCGAAGGTCTTGGTGCACCGCGACTACATGCCACGCAACCTGATGCTCAGCGAGCCAAATCCCGGCGTGCTGGATTTCCAGGACGCCGTGTACGGCCCGGTGACCTACGACGTGACTTGCCTGTTCAAGGACGCCTTCCTCAGCTGGCCTGAAGAGCGTGTGCGCGGCTGGCTGGAAAGCTACTGGCAGCAGGCGTCGGCGCTTAACATCCCGGTGCAGCCGGACTTCGAAGAGTTCCTGCGCGCCAGCGACCTGATGGGCGTGCAGCGCCATCTGAAAGTCATCGGCATCTTCGCCCGCATCTGCCATCGCGATGGCAAGCCGCGTTACCTCGGCGATGTGCCGCGTTTCTTCTCCTATATAGAAGCGGTCATCGCGCGCCGTCCCGAGCTGGCGGATCTGCAGGCACTGCTGGTCAGCCTGCGTGGTGGGGTGACGGCATGAAGGCAATGATTCTGGCGGCGGGCAAAGGCGAGCGCATGCGCCCGCTGACCCTGACCACCCCCAAACCGCTGGTGCGAGCCGGCGGTGTGCCGCTGATTGAATACCACCTGCGTGCCCTGGTCGCGGCCGGCTTCAATGAGATCGTGATCAATCACGCCTGGCTCGGACAGCAGATCGAAGATCATCTGGGCAATGGTTCGCAATTCGGCGTGTCGATCCAGTATTCGCCGGAGGGCGAGCCACTGGAAACCGGCGGCGGAATTTTCCGCGCCTTGCCGCTGTTGGGCGACGACGCGTTTCTGGTAGTCAACGGTGACATCTGGACCGATTACGACTTCAGCGTGCTGCATCAGCCGATCAGCGGCCTGGCACATCTGGTGCTGGCGGACAATCCGGCCCATCACCCGACCGGCGACTTCACCCTGACCGACGGCCAGGTGCGTGATGGCCAGACCGACGCGGCGACCCTGACCTACAGCGGTATCGCCGTGCTGCACCCGCAGTTGTTCGATGGCTGCAGCGACGGTGCCTTCAAACTGGCGCCGCTGCTGCGTAAAGCCATGGCGAACGGGCAGGTGACCGGCGAGCGGTTGAAAGGTCACTGGGTCGATGTCGGCACGCACGAGCGTCTGGCCGAAGCTGAAGCCTTGATAGAAGCGAGTCGCTGATATGTTGTGGCCAGGGACTCTGATTGGAGCCGGAGCGGGTTTTGCTATTGCCAGCATTCCGGGGGCCATGCTTGGTGCTTTGTTGGGGCAGGCGCTGGATCGGCGTCTGCATTTGCAGAGCTGGGGGCATTTGCGGGAAAAACTCGGCGGTCGGCCGATGCTGCGCAACGACGAGCTGTTGTTCGTGTTGCTCGGGCGTCTGGCCAAGAGCGACGGGCGGGTCACGGACGGTCACATCCAGCAGGCGCGTCATGAGATGCGCGCGCTGGAAATGAGCGAGCCGGCGCAGCGCCGGGCGATTGCCGCGTTCAATCGCGGCAAGTCCGGCAACGACAATCTGCGCGGTTATCTGCGCCGGCTGAGTGCTCAACCCCATGCGGCCGAAGGCGTATTGCGCGCCTGCTGGCGAATGGTCTTTGCCGATGGTCGGGCCGGCGTCAGCGAGCGGGAATTGCTGGCGCAGTGGGGCAAGTGGCTGGGCTGGACGACCCACCAGATCCAGGCGCTGGCGGCGGACTACGAGCCACACAAGCGTCCGATCGTCAGCGCGGCGGTGAGTTATCAGGAGGCGATGCGCCTGCTCGGCGTATCGGCCACCAGTGAACCGGCGCAGATCAAGCGTGCCTATCGGCGTCTGCTCAGCCGACATCACCCGGACAAGGTGGCCGGTACGGGCGCCACGCCGGCGCAGGTGCGCGAGGCCACCGAGAGGACCCGCGAATTGCACAATGCCTACACGTTGATTCGCGAACGGCGGGATTTTCGCTAGGCATAAAAAAATCGCAGCGTTGGGCTGCGATTTTTTTGTCTGCGTTTTTACAGTCCGGATTTTTAGTCCGGGCTCTGCGGATTCAACCAGCCCCGCACCCGGCGGAACAATTGCTCCTGCTCGGCCTTGTTGTCCGGCAGGGCCTTGAGTGCGACCTGACTGAAAGAGGACGTCTTCAGCCGCTTGCTCGCCTGCATGCGCTCCAGTGCCGAGTTGCGGTCCGGCGCCTTATCCATGTAGAAAATGTCGGCTGTCGGCAGTTTCAGGGTCGGTGTCAGTTCCACCAGTTCCGGTTTGGCCTTGGCCGGGGTCTGCGCGGCCACCAGCAGCAGCTTCTCGACCTGCGAGCTCTGTCGCTCGCTCACGTAACGCGCCGCCCAGTAGGCGCCGGTACCATGACCGAGCACGACGATGCTGCGCGCGCTTTGTTGTTCGGCGTAGGCCAGTGCCGCGTCGATGCGGGCGAAGATTCGCTCGGCGTCGGCCTTGGACTGTTCTTCGGTGGATTCAGCCACGACTTTGTCGGCCACATCGGCTTCGCCGCCGGCGGCTTGTTCGATCGGCTCGGCGGTGGTCGAATCCTTGCTGCCCGGGTCGGCGGTTTTCGGTGCGGCGGGGGCTTCAGCCACGCGCGGTGCGATGGCATCGCTTTGCAGATCGGGCAGGGTGATACTCAGGCTGCTCCACTCGACGTCCGGCAACTTGCGGCGCAACGGGCCGATCGCCTGGGGCCAGTCAGCGGTTTCGCCGGCACCGGGAACGAGGATCACCGCGCCTTTGGGTTCGGCGGTGTTGGCCGGTTTCCACAGGGCGAGGAAGGTGTCGCTGCCCGCTTGCAGTTGCTGTTGTTCCTGGGCCGGAACCTTGCGTTCGAGTGCCGCGGCTTCTTCCTGACTACGCTCAAGCAGTGGCTGGCGTTCGACCGGTTTTTCTTCGGCGGCTTTTTCTGCGGCGGGGGCGGGTGCCGGATCCGCAGCTTCGACGGAAAACGCACAAGGCAGGATCAGCGACAGGCACAATGCTGGCATTGCCAGGCGATAGACAGGGGGCATCGGTTATTCCAGGCCAGAAGTTATCCCGGCAGCCTAATGGGTTGGTCAGAATTTGTCAGTGTATGAGACTTCAATGATGCGTTTTTGCTGCCTGTGGGTTATCGGCTGTCTGGCGTTTCCCTTGATGGGTTGGGCGGCGCCTGCGCCACCGAGCCACCTCGCGCGGTTATCGGCGAGCGAACAACAGTGGCTCGCACAGCACAATGAATTGCGCGTGGGCCTGGTGTTGCAGGCGCCGTACGCGCAATACGACCGGCGCTTGCAGCGGCTGTCAGGGGCCAACGTCGAAGTCATGAAAGCATTGGCCAGGGCGCTGAATGTCGAGCTGAGCTGGCGCAATTTTCAGGATCTGGCCCAACTCGAGGCTGCTGCCCGGGATGGCGAAATCGACATCGCTCCGGGCCTGACCCAGACCCCGGGCGGGCTGCGTCTGTGGCAGTTCTCCGACCCGTACATGCGCGTGCCGCAACTGGTGGTCAGCGACCAGAAAAGCAGCGCGACCGTGGAGCTGGAAAAACTCGACAGCCAGACCCGCGTCGCCGTGCGCATGCCCGGCGTCACCGCCGATTACCTGCGCGGCAACTATCCGCACCTGAATCTGCAAGGCGTACCGATGGAGCGTCAGGCGCTGCAACTGTTGCTGAGTCAGCAGGCGTCCTACGCGGTGGTCGATGAGGCGCAGCTCGGTCGACTGTCGGCGGAGCCGGAGTTTGCCGGGCTGGTGGTGGTCGGTGATATCGGTCTGCCGCAACTGCTGCGCATCGGCACCCGCCGCGACTGGCCGGAACTGGCCGGAATCGTTGAAAGCGCCCTGCGCGCAATCCCGGCCAAGGATCTGGAACGCCTGCATGCGCAATGGCTGCAACCCAAGTATCCACGGCTTTCCGAGTCGCCGGGCTTCTGGCAGAACCTGAGTCTGTTGTTCGCAGTGTTGCTGCTCAGCTGCGTGGCCATCGTGTTCTGGCAACGCCGCCAGCAACGCAGTCTTGAACAACGTTTGTTCGACGCGCGTGAAGACATCGCCCTGCGTGCCGCCAGCGAAGAAGCCCTGCGCCTGACCCAGTTTTCCATCGATCAGAGCACCGTCGGCATTCTCTGGGTCAACTGGGACAG
Source organism: Pseudomonas sp. GW456-12-10-14-LB2 (assembly GCF_002884345.1). Taxonomy (NCBI): domain Bacteria; kingdom Pseudomonadati; phylum Pseudomonadota; class Gammaproteobacteria; order Pseudomonadales; family Pseudomonadaceae; genus Pseudomonas; species Pseudomonas sp. GW456-12-10-14-LB2. The sequence continues at coordinate 31,589 of NZ_POHV01000024.1, read as the reverse complement.
CCATGTGCGCTACGCCAACCGTGCGGCAGAAAACATGCTCGGTTATCCACAGGGCGCCATCATTGATCGGCCGTTGATCGACTTCGAACCGGGCCTGCACATGGACCGCTGGCTCAACCTGTGGAAACGCGCCCGGGCCAGCGAAGAAGGGCCGCTTAGTTTTGAAACCAACTGTGTGCGGGCCGATGGCAGTGTGCTGCCGGCGGACGTGTCGCTGAGTTTCCTGCGTTTTCGTGATGGCGAATACCTGGTGGTTTATCTCACCGATGTCACCGAGCGCCGTCGTGCCCTGGCTGCGTTGCAGGAAAGCGAGGCGCGGCTGCAAGGCATCGCGGCCAATGTGCCGGGGCTGGTGTTCCGTCTCGAGCGCGCACCGGTCACCGGGCAGATCGACTTTGCCTACATCAGCGAGGGCAGCGAAAGTCTGGTCGGCTACGCGCCGGCCGCCATCGCCCATCGCGACATGGGCCTGCGCAGCCTGGTGCATCCGGATGACCGGGCCGCTTATCACCAGACCCAGGATCAAGCGCTGGACACCGACAGCGACTGGTCGTGGCAGGGCCGGATCCTCACGCGCCAGGGCGAGCAACGCTGGGCCGAAATCAAGGCGATCACCCGTCAGCTGGAAGGCGGTTCATATGTCTGGGACGGCATTGTCTGGGACATCACCGAAAGCAAACGCATCGAACTGGAGCTGGCGGCCTCCCGCGAGCAACTGCGCGAATTGTCGGCGCACCTGGAAAGCGTGCGGGAAGAGGAAAAGGCGCGCATCGCCCGCGAGGTTCACGATGAGCTGGGGCAGATGCTGACGGTGCTGAAACTGGAGACATCGATGTGCGAACTGGCCTACGCGCAACTCGACCCCGGTCTGAACGAACGGCTCAACAGCATGAAACGCCTGATCGCCCAGTTGTTCCAGCTGGTGCGCGATGTGGCGACGGCGTTGCGCCCGCCGATTCTCGATGCCGGGATCGCCTCGGCGATCGAGTGGCAGGCGCGGCGGTTCGAGGCGCGCACGCAAATTCCGTGTCTGGTGCAGGTGCCGGACAACCTTGCGCCGCTCAGCGACGCCAAGGCCATCGGCCTGTTCCGCATTCTTCAGGAGGCGCTGACCAACGTCATGCGCCATGCCCAGGCGCATACTGTTGAACTGACGCTGGCGCAGGAAGGCGACGAATTGTGTCTGACGGTCAGCGATGATGGCGTAGGATTTGTCGCCGCTGCCGGCAGGCCGACATCCTTTGGACTGGTGGGCATGCGCGAGCGGGTGTTGATCATGGGCGGGCAGCTGTCACTCGACAGCGAGCCGGGCGAGGGCACCACGCTGAGCGTGCGGGTGCCACTGGATGAGGAGAAGTAAGTGATCCGTGTACTGGTAGCCGAAGACCACACCATCGTTCGCGAAGGCATCAAGCAATTGATCGGCCTGGCCAAGGATCTGCAAGTGGTGGGGGAGGCGAGCAATGGCGAGCAGTTGCTCGAAACCTTGCGCAACGTGCCCTGCGAAGTGGTGCTGCTGGATATCTCGATGCCCGGCGTCAACGGGCTCGAAGCGATTCCAAGGATCCGCGCGCTGAACCATCCGCCGGCGATTCTGGTGCTGTCGATGCACGACGAAGCGCAGATGGCCGCCCGGGCGCTGAAGATCGGCGCCGCCGGGTATGCGACCAAGGACAGTGATCCGGCGCTGCTGCTGACGGCGATCCGCAAGGTCGCGGCCGGCGGGCGCTACATCGATCCGGAGCTGGCCGACCGCATGGTCTTCGAAGTCGGCCTGACCGATGCGCGGCCACTGCACTCGCTGCTGTCGGAGCGCGAGTTCTCGGTGTTCGAACGCCTGGCCCAGGGCGCCAACGTCAACGATATCGCCCAGCAACTGGCCCTGAGCAGCAAGACCATCAGCACCCACAAGGCGCGGCTGATGCAGAAGCTCAACATCACTTCGCTCGCCGAGCTGGTGAAGTACGCGATGGAACACAAGCTGCTCTGAGCGACATATCCAATAGCGACAAGCGCTTTTGCCGGTTCTGACGGCTTGAGCCCCGACCCATGCGTCGGGTTTGCCAAAACGCGCCATCCTTGTAGGGCAATCCCTACCCCCGGCCTTCCATCCGGCTGAGGCGATTCTCTCCTGCGCCCCGATTTGCGTGACTGCAAGCAGCCACTAGGCTTAATCCCACAGCAGTCATCAATAACAAAGGTGTGGGTATGAGCCAGGTCGAATCAAACGCAGGGGCCAGCGATGTGCTGGTCAGCTTTCGTGGAGTGCAGAAGAGCTACGACGGCGAGAACCTGATCGTCAAAGACCTCAACCTGGACATTCGCAAGGGCGAATTCCTCACCTTGCTCGGGCCGTCCGGCTCGGGCAAAACCACCAGCCTGATGATGCTCGCCGGTTTCGAAACGCCGACCGCCGGTGAAATCCTCCTGGCCGGGCGGGCGATCAACAACGTGCCGCCGCACAAGCGCGACATCGGCATGGTGTTCCAGAACTACGCGTTGTTCCCGCACATGACTGTCGCTGAAAACCTCGCGTTCCCGCTGACCGTGCGCGGCCTGAACAAGAGCGATGTCAGCGACAAGGTCAAGAAAGTCCTGAGCATGGTCCAGCTCGACGCGTTCGCATCGCGTTACCCGGCGCAACTGTCCGGCGGTCAGCAACAGCGTGTGGCACTGGCTCGCGCGCTGGTGTTCGAACCACAACTGGTGCTGATGGACGAACCCCTCGGCGCTCTCGACAAACAATTGCGCGAACACATGCAGATGGAAATCAAACACCTGCACCAGCGCCTTGGCGTAACCGTGGTCTACGTGACCCACGACCAAGGCGAAGCCCTGACCATGTCCGACCGCGTTGCCGTATTCCACCAGGGCGAGATCCAGCAGATCGCCCCGCCACGCACCCTCTACGAAGAACCGAAAAACACCTTCGTCGCCAACTTCATCGGCGAAAACAACCGCCTCAACGGTCGCCTGCTCAGCCAGAACGGCGAGCGTTGTGTGGTCGAGCTGGGGCGTGGGGAAAAGGTCGAGGCGCTGGCGGTCAACATCGGCCAGACCGGCGAGCCGGTCACTCTGTCGATCCGTCCGGAGCGCGTCAGCCTCAACGGTTCGAGTGACCAATGCGTCAACCGCTTCTCCGGGCGGGTTGCCGAATTCATCTATCTGGGCGACCACGTCCGGGTGCGCCTGGAAGTCTGCGGCAAGACCGACTTCTTCGTGAAACAACCGATTGCCGAGCTCGATCCTGCGCTCGCAGTCGGCGACGTGGTTCCGCTTGGCTGGCAGGTCGAGCACGTTCGCGCGCTCGATCCTCTTCTAGAGGCGCACTGAAACGCCCCGCAATACCAACACCAACCCTGCACGTGGAGAGAACAATAAATGTTGAGATCCCTGAAGTTCACAGCCCTGACCCTGGGCCTGATGGGTGCGGCAAGCGCAATGGCCGCTGGGCCGGATCTGACCGTGGTGTCGTTTGGCGGGGCGAACAAGGCGGCGCAAGTCAAAGCCTTCTACGCACCGTGGGAAGCGGCGGGCAACGGCAAGATCGTCGCCGGCGAGTACAACGGTGAGATGGCCAAGGTCAAAGCCATGGTCGACACCAAGAGCGTGTCCTGGGATCTGGTAGAGGTTGAATCGCCGGAGCTGTCCCGTGGCTGCGACGAAGACATGTTCGAGCAACTGGATCCTGCGCTGTTCGGCAAGTCCGAAGACTACGTCAAAGGCGCGATCCAGCCGTGCGGCGTGGGCTTCTTCGTGTGGTCGACCGTGCTGGCCTACAACGCCGACAAGCTGAAAACCGCACCGACCAGCTGGGCGGATTTCTGGGACACCAAGAAATTCCCGGGCAAGCGCGGCCTGCGCAAAGGCGCCAAGTACACCCTCGAATTCGCACTGATGGCCGACGGCGTTGCGCCGAAAGACGTCTACAAGGAACTGGCCAGCAAGGGCGGTCAGGATCGTGCGTTCAAGAAACTCGACGAGCTGAAACCGAACATTCAATGGTGGGAAGCCGGCGCCCAGCCGCCGCAATACCTCGCTTCCGGTGACGTGGTCATGAGCTCGGCCTACAACGGTCGTATTGCTGCGGTGCAGAAAGAATCCAACCTGAAAGTGGTGTGGAACGGCGGCATCTACGACTTCGACGCATGGGCCATTCCGAAAGGCCTGGACGCCAAGCGTGCGGAAGCGGCGAAGAAGTTCATCGCGTTCTCGGTGCAGCCGCAACAGCAGAAGACCTACTCGGAAAACATCGCCTACGGCCCGGCCAACTCCCAGGCAGTGCCATTGCTGGACAAGGCAATCCTGAAAGACATGCCGACCACCCCGGAAAACATCGCCAACCAGGTGCAGATCGACGTCAGCTTCTGGGCTGACAACGGCGAGCAACTGGAGCAGCGCTTCAATTCCTGGGCTGCGAAGTAACCAGAGGGCTCGCCCTCCTGTGGGAGCGAGCCTGCCCGCGATTGCGGTGTGTCAGTCGGCATCAATGTTGAATCCGAAGGCGCTATCGCGAGCAGGCTCGCTCCCACATTCTCGATTGATCAAAGATTTGCGGAGTACGTCATGGCCATCGCCGTTCCCCTGAACGAGGGCAACAGCCCCACCTTGAAGCAGCGGCTCAAGCACGCCGAGCGGGTCAACCGCTGGAAGGCCCAGGCGCTGATCGCGCCGCTGGTGCTGTTTCTGTTGCTGGTGTTCCTGGTGCCGATCGTGGCGCTGCTCTATAAAAGCGTCGGCAACCCGGAAGTGGTTGGCGGCATGCCGCGCACCGTGACCGCGATTGCTGCGTGGGACGGCCGAGGCCTGCCCGCAGAACCGGTCTACAAAGCCGCCAGCGAAGACCTCGCCGAAGCGCGCAAAAACCAGACCCTGGGCGATCTGTCCAAACGCCTGAACATGGAGTTGGCCGGCTATCGCAGCCTGCTGACCAAAACCGCCCGCTCGCTGCCATTCGCCAGCGAACCGGCCTCTTATAAAGAAGCGCTGGAAGGCCTCGACGAGCGTTGGGGCGATCCGGCCTACTGGCAAGCGGTGAAGCGCAACACCAGCAGCATCACCCCGTTCTATCTGTTGGCGGCGGTGGATCATCGTATCGACGACCTCGGCGAAATTGCCCCGGCCACCCCGGATCAGGCGATCTACCTCGACATCTTCGCCCGGACCTTCTGGATGGGCCTGATCATCACCGTGATCTGCCTGGTGCTGGCCTATCCGCTGGCGTACCTGCTGGCCAACCTGCCGTCGCGTCAGAGCAACCTGCTGATGATTCTGGTGCTGCTGCCGTTCTGGACGTCGATTCTGGTGCGGGTCGCCGCGTGGATCGTGTTGCTGCAATCCGGTGGTTTGATCAACAGCGCGCTGATGGCGATGGGCATCATCGATAAACCGCTGGAGCTGGTGTTCAACCGCACCGGGGTCTACATCTCGATGGTGCACATCCTGCTGCCGTTCATGATCCTGCCGATCTACAGCGTGATGAAAGGCATCTCGCCGACCTACATGCGCGCTGCGATTTCCCTCGGCTGCCATCCGTTCGCCAGTTTCTGGCGGGTGTACTTCCCGCAGACCTACGCCGGTGTCGGCGCCGGTTGCCTGTTGGTGTTCATCCTCGCCATCGGCTACTACATCACCCCGGCGCTGCTGGGCAGCCCGAACGATCAGATGGTCAGCTACTTCGTCGCGTTCTACACCAACACCAGCATCAACTGGGGCATGGCCACTGCACTCGGCGGCTTGTTGCTGCTGGCGACCGTGGTGCTTTATCTGATCTACAGCTGGCTGGTGGGCGCCAGTCGCCTGCGCCTGAGCTAAGGGGAATTTGAAATGCTGAGTCCTTATATGTCGCCCGTCGAGCGGGTGTGGTTCTACAGCTTGCGGATCCTCTGCGGCTTGATCCTGTTGTTTCTGATCCTGCCGGTGCTGGTGATCGTGCCGCTGTCGTTCAACTCGGGCAGTTTTCTGGTGTACCCGCTGCAAGGCTTTTCGCTGCACTGGTACCAGGACTTCTTCGCCTCGGCGGAATGGATGCGCGCGTTGAAGAACAGCATCATCGTCGCCCCGGCCGCGACCGTGCTGGCGATGGTGTTCGGCACGCTGGCGGCCATCGGCCTGACCCGTGGCGACTTCCCCGGCAAGCCGCTGGTGATGGCGCTGGTGATTTCACCGATGGTGGTGCCGGTGGTGATCATCGGCGTGGCCAGTTACCTGTTCTTCGCGCCGCTGGGGCTGGGCAACAGTTTCTTTTCGCTGATCGTGGTGCACGCGGTGTTGGGTGTACCGTTCGTGATCATCACGGTGTCGGCGACGTTGCAGGGATTCAACCATAACTTGGTGCGGGCGGCGGCCAGCCTGGGCGCCTCGCCACTGACTACGTTCCGTCGGGTGACCTTGCCGCTGATTGCGCCGGGGGTGATTTCCGGGGCGCTGTTTGCCTTTGCGACCTCGTTCGATGAAGTGGTGGTGACACTGTTCCTCGCAGGTCCCGAGCAGGCGACGTTGCCTCGGCAGATGTTCAGCGGGATTCGCGAGAATCTGAGCCCGACGATTGCGGCGGCTGCAACGCTACTGATTGCCTTCTCGGTGATTCTGCTGCTGACGCTGGAGTGGTTGCGTGGGCGGAGTGAGAAACTGCGTACTGCTCAGATTTAGTGTTCGGCTCAAGAGCCACCCCTCACCCCAACCCTCTCCCCAATGGGGAAAGGGGGAAAGGGAGCCGATCTCTATGCTTTTCAAAATTTGAGTTCAACTCGGTAATTCAGGTCAATGGATGGCGAAAGTTCACCACGGTCAGTCCCCTCTCCCTCCGGGAGAGGGTTAGGGTGAGGGCGCTCTTGTTCCTGCTTCAGTCATTCACACCCTGAATACCAGACAACCCGAATTCCCCAGCTACGCTTGTGCTCAGCTCCCACATCTATAAGAGGCTGCGCACGATGAGTCTTTCCTCGTTCAAGATCGCTCACAAACTGATCACCGGCGCCGGGGCCATCGAGCAACTGGCGGCCGAGCTCACCCGACTGGATATCGACAACCCGCTGATCGTTACCGATGCCGCGCTGGTCAAGTCCGGCACGGTAGAGCTGGCGCTGGCGCAGATCGGCGAGCGTGAATATGAAATCTTCGACCGCGTGTTGCCCGATCCGGAAATCGCCATCGTCGAGGATTGCATGCGTGTCTACCGCGAAGGCGGGCATGACGGGCTGATCGGCCTCGGTGGCGGCAGTGCCATCGACATCGCCAAGAGCGTCGCGGCTTACGCCGGTTATCACGGTGCACTGGAGGATCTGTTCGGCGTCGATCAGGTCCCGCGCAAAGGCCCGCCGCTGATCGCCATCCCGACCACGGCCGGCACCGGTTCCGAAGTGACCAACGTCGCCATCCTCTCGGACAAGGTCGCCCAACTGAAGAAAGGCATCGTCAGCGATTACCTGTTGCCGGACGTGGCGCTGGTCAGTCCGCAGATGACCCTGACCTGCCCGCGCAGTGTCACCGCCGCCAGTGGCGTCGATGCGCTGGTGCATGCCATCGAATCCTATCTGTCACTGAATGCCTCGCCGATCACCGATTCGCTGGCCATCGGCGCGATCAAGTTGATCGCCCGGTCATTGCCCAAGGCCTACGCCAACCCGTCCAACCTGCAGGCCCGGGAAGACATGGCCACCGCCAGCCTGATGGCCGGCATGGCGTTTGGCAATGCCGGGGTCGGCGCGGTGCATGCGCTGGCGTATCCGCTGGGCGGGCGCTTCAACATTGCTCACGGGGTCAGCAATGCGCTGTTGCTGCCGTATGTCATGACCTGGAACAAGATGGCCTGCGTCGAACGGATGCAGGATATCGCCGAAGCCATGGGGGTGAAGACCGCTCATCTGAGTCTCAATGAAGCGGCCGATAGCGCCGTCGCGGCGATGACCGAACTGTGCGCAGTGGTGGAAATTCCGCTGGGCTTGCGCAGTTTCGGGGTGCCCGAAGAGGCGATCCCGGCCATGGCCGTAGAGGCCGCAGGCATCGAGCGCCTGATGCGCAACAACCCGCGCAAGCTCAGCGCCGCCGACATCGAGAAGATCTACCGGGCGGCGTACTGAGAACCCGCCGGTCATCGGTCATGGCACAACCCAATCATCGCGGTCACGGTGCGCGCGCGGAAACTTGAGGTATACAATGCGCGCCATCGTGATTTAGCTCAGAAAAGGTGCGTCATGCAGCCCTTCGTTATTGCTCCGTCGATTCTCTCCGCCGACTTCGCCCGCCTGGGCGAGGAAGTGGACAACGTTCTGGCCGCCGGTGCCGACTTCGTTCACTTCGATGTCATGGACAACCACTATGTGCCGAACCTGACCATCGGCCCGATGGTCTGCGCCGCGCTGCGCAAGTACGGCGTGACCGCGCCGATCGACGCGCACCTGATGGTCAGCCCGGTGGATCGCATCGTCGGCGACTTCATCGAGGCCGGCGCCACCTACATCACCTTCCACCCGGAAGCCACGCTGCACGTCGATCGTTCGCTGCAACTGATCCGTGAAGGCGGCTGCAAATCCGGCCTGGTGTTCAACCCGGCGACCCCGCTGGACGTGCTCAAGTACGTGATCGACAAGGTCGACATGGTCTTGCTGATGAGCGTCAACCCGGGCTTCGGCGGGCAGAAATTCATCCCCGGCACCCTCGACAAGCTGCGCGAAGCGCGCGCAATCATCGACGCCTCGGGCCGTGACATCCGCCTGGAAATCGACGGCGGCGTCAACGTCAACAACATCCGTGAAATCGCTGCCGCCGGCGCCGACACCTTCGTGGCCGGCTCGGCGATCTTCAATGCGCCGAACTATCAGGAAGTCATCGACAAGATGCGTTCCGAACTGGCGCTGGCTCGCCCATGAGCGGTTTTGAGCAGCTGTTCCCGGGGCAACTGCCGCGGTTGGTGATGTTCGATCTGGATGGCACGCTGATCGATTCGGTACCCGACCTGGCGGCGGCTGTGGATAACATGCTGCTCTCCCTCGGGCGCAAGCCTGCCGGTATCGAGTCGGTGCGCGAATGGGTCGGCAACGGTGCGCCGGTGCTGGTGCGCCGCGCGTTGGCCGGCGGCATCGATCATTCCGCCGTGGATGACGTCGAAGCCGAGCATGCGCTGGAGGTGTTCATGGAAGCCTACGGCGCCAGCCATGAGCTGACCGTGGTCTATCCCGGCGTGCGCGACACCCTGAAATGGCTGCACAAGCAGGGCGTGGCCATGGCGCTGATCACCAACAAGCCGGAGCGCTTCGTCGCGCCGCTGCTGGATCAGATGAAGATCGGCCGCTACTTCAAGTGGATCATCGGCGGCGACACCCTGCCGCAGAAGAAGCCTGACCCGGCGGCGCTGTTCTTTGTCATGAAGATGTCCGGTATCCCGGCCTCGCAATCGCTGTTCGTCGGCGATTCGCGCAGCGACGTGCTGGCGGCGAAAGCGGCGGGGGTCAAATGCGTAGGGCTGAGTTATGGCTACAACCATGGCCGGCCGATTGCCGAGGAATCCCCGGCGCTGGTGATCGACGATCTGCGCAAGCTAATTCCCGGTTGCCTGGATACGGCCGCTGAGATAACGTTGCCCGACGCTTCTCAATCCCCTTCTGGAAACGCCATCGTGGTGGTCACCCGCAAACTCTGGATGAAAGTCATCAAGGCCCTGGCCCGCTGGCGTTGGCGCGCCTGACTTGTTCCTGGCCGGCCTGCCGGCGCGTTTGCACACCTGACTGATTTGCCCCTCACACCACGAGGCACCCTATGATCCGCGAAGAATTCCTGCGTCTGGCCGCTGACGGCTATAACCGCATTCCGCTGGCCTGCGAAACCCTGGCCGACTTCGACACCCCGCTGTCGATCTACCTGAAACTGGCCGACCAGCCCAACTCCTACCTGCTCGAATCGGTGCAGGGCGGCGAGAAATGGGGCCGTTACTCGATCATCGGCCTGCCGTGCCGCACCGTGCTGCGAGTTCACGATCATCACGTGAGCATCACCGTCGATGGTGTCGAGACCGAAAGCCATGACGTTGAAGACCCGCTGGCCTTCGTCGAAACCTTCAAGGCCCGCTACAACGTGCCGACCATTGCCGGTCTGCCGCGCTTCAACGGCGGTCTGGTGGGGTACTTCGGTTACGACTGCGTACGTTATGTAGAAAAGCGCCTCGGCAAATGCCCGAACCCGGATCCGCTGGGTGTGCCGGATATTCTGCTGATGGTCTCCGATGCGGTGGTGGTGTTCGACAACCTCGCCGGCAAGATGCACGCGATCGTGCTGGCCGACCCGGCGCAGTCCGATGCCTACGAGCAGGGCCAGGCGCAATTGCAGCAACTGCTGGAAAAACTGCGTCAGCCGATCACCCCGCGTCGTGGCCTGGATTTCAGCAAGCAGCAGGCGGCCGAGCCGGTGTTCCGCTCCAGTTTCACCCAGGATGACTACGAAAAAGCCGTCGACACCATCAAGGAATACATCCTCGCCGGTGACTGCATGCAGGTCGTGCCGTCCCAGCGCATGTCGATCGACTTCAAGGCGGCGCCGATCGATCTGTACCGCGCACTGCGTTGCTTCAACCCGACGCCGTACATGTACTTTTTCAACTTCGGCGACTTCCATGTTGTCGGCAGTTCGCCGGAAGTGCTGGTGCGGGTCGAAGACAACCTGATCACCGTGCGCCCGATTGCCGGCACCCGTCCTCGCGGGGCTAACGAAGAGGCGGATGTGGCACTGGAAGAAGACCTGCTGTCCGACGACAAGGAAATCGCCGAGCACCTGATGCTGATCGACCTCGGTCGCAACGACACCGGACGCGTTTCGGAAATCGGCTCGGTGAAACTCACCGAGAAGATGGTCATCGAGCGTTATTCCAACGTGATGCACATCGTGTCCAACGTCACCGGTCAGTTGAAAGCCGGGCTGACAGCGATGGACGCGCTGCGGGCGATCCTGCCGGCGGGCACCTTGTCCGGCGCGCCGAAGATCCGTGCGATGGAAATCATCGACGAGCTGGAACCGGTCAAGCGTGGCGTATATGGCGGCGCGGTCGGGTACTTCGCCTGGAACGGCAACATGGACACCGCGATTGCGATCCGTACCGCAGTGATCAAGAACGGCGAACTGCACGTGCAAGCGGGTGGCGGCATCGTCGCTGACTCGGTGCCGGCGCTGGAATGGGAAGAAACCATCAACAAGCGCCGGGCGATGTTCCGCGCTGTTGCGCTCGCCGAGCAAACCCCGGACTGAGTGATTGATGCTTCAGCTATAAAAAAACGCGGCGCCTGTGAGGGCGCCGCGTTTTTTATGGCCTGCGAATCAGAAGTCGAGCGCTACGCCGACGTTGATCCCTTGCTGGGTGAAGTCGTCATCCTTGCGGATGTCGTAGCTCGCGCGCAATGCCAGATCCTTGGTGAGGTTGTGGCTCACGCCCAGGTTCAGGCGGTTCAGGTTGGTTTGAGGGGCGTAGCCGGCCAGGGTGTAGCGGTTGTTCGGCAGGCTGTTGAGGTTCATCGTCACATTCTGGGTGTCGTCATTGTACTCGCGCTCATGAGCCAGTTCGCCGAACACCTGGGTCTGCGAGGTGATCTGGTACTTGCCCTGGATCCCGAGACCGAGACGCCGGGAAATGCGCGACTGGTCATCGAACGTCAGGGCGGTGGAGTCGGCGCCGTTTTCCGAGTAACCATCGACTTCAACCTTGGCGAAATCGGCGCTGACGAACGGCGACAGGTGCCATGGGCTGCTCGCTTCTGGCGCAATGTCGTAACCCACGCGTCCGCTGAAAGCCAGAACATAGCCGTCGGTATCGCCTTTCTCGCCGCGTTCGTTGACCCCCAGCTGGAATTTGCGTTTGAGGCTGTCGTAATCCAGATGACCGGCGGTCACGGCTGCATCACCCCACCAGCGGTTCTGCTGGTACTGGGCGAACGCGGTGCCCAGATAAGTGTTCAGCTTGTAGTCCGAGTCGTTGTCGCCGGCCTCGAGTTTCTGATTGTAGAAACCGGCCGCCACGCCCATGCGCCAGGCGTCGTTGAGACGGTAGCTGCCGCCGATGTTCAGGTTGTAACCGTTGCCGTCTGCGCTGGCGCCGCTGCGCTGGCTGTCGAAATCCTGATGCTGGCCGCCACCGGCGACAATCGCCCGCCATTGGCCAACGGCCTGCCAGTTTTCCCAATCTGCCAGCCACTGGTTGCGCAGTTCATCCTGATGCGAGCGCAAGGTGCCTTGGGCCATTTGCGGCAACAGGGTCGCTTCCCATGGCGCGGCCAGCAACGAGTAGGCGTAATCGGCAATCAGGCGCTGCCCGGCTTCGGTCGGGTGGACGGCATCGTTGTAGATCAGCTTGGTCGGATCCGGGGTGGCGCTGTTGATGCCATACCGGGCGTTTTCCGTGCAGCTGTTGCCGCTGAAGCAGGTGCCGACCAGATTCTGGTCGGTCGCCAGGCCGAACTGCGCCGGATTGGCGAATGCCTCTTTGAGCAGAACCGGGACGTTCAGTGGGATGACGTTGGCATTGACGCTCTGCAACTGGCTGACCAGTTCGGTGTTGAACTGGGCGCTGAGTTGCGAGGTGAAGGCTTGTAGCGGCGAGCCGTTGATGGCCGGAGTCAGGCCGATGTCCGGCAACAGCCAGACCATAATGTAGCGGGCGCCGGCGCCTTGCAGCGTGCGGACGCTGTCGACCAGTCGATCGGCGGCGGCATTAGCCTGCGGAAGACTGGTGACGCGGCCCTGTAGGAAATCGTTACCGCCCCCGGTCAGGTAATACAGGGCATTCGGGTCCGCGCGGAAGCCGTTCGATGGCAGGTAACCGGCGCGGGTGCGTTCGCCGGTGGCGGACTGGCTGGTGATCGAGTCGAGAATCTGGTCGGTGCGGTAGCCGCCGACAGCCCAGTTGTTACCGTCCGGCTGGCCTTGGCCGGCACGAACTGCCGAGGACGAGGAGGCGGTTTGATCCGGTGTGAAGCCGAGTCGGCCACCGAGCAGTTGCGTCGAGTTCAGCGAGCGGAGTTCACCGCTGCCGTCCAGATACACCGGGCCGGTGCGGTTGGTGTAGCGCTGCGTGGCGCCGGCCGGGCCGCCGCTGTCAGTGAAAGTCCCGGCATCGCTCAGGCTGTCGCCGAAAACCACGAAATTCGAATAAGGATTGGGTGCGGCGTTCGCCTGGGCGCAGGCCATCGCGAGCAGGCATCCGGCGAGCGGTACAAACAACGTCTGTTTGATCATGAGCTAGTCCGTTTATTTATTGTTGTAGTGAACGAAACGACAGTACCAAAAACTTCCGGCGTTTTGCCATCGGTCGTCAAGCCTCCCATTGTTTTATCCCCCACGGCCCCGGCCATATTGCACGCTCCGCCCAGCTAAGTTACTGTGCCGAAACGTATGAACGAGACCTTCCCCGTGTTGATCACCAGCAAACTTCTGGATCAAGTCATCAAGGCACACGCCCGCTGGCGTTGGCGCGCCTGAATCTTTTCTGCCGGCCCCGCCGGATCTGTATCGCTTTGCCTTCCTTGCCCGTTTGAAATGCCGCTGTGCCGATGCGACCTGCGCGTCCGGCAGTGTGCAGCGCCCTGGCAAGTCATCCGAAGGCTGTCTTCAAGTCAGAATTCAAGAGGTTCGAAACGCCATGTTGCTGATGATCGACAACTACGACTCCTTTACTTACAACGTTGTGCAATACCTCGGCGAGCTGGGTGCCGAGGTCAAGGTGGTGCGCAACGACGAACTGACCATTGCCGAAATCGAAGCGCTCAACCCTGAGCGGATCGTCGTATCCCCTGGCCCGTGCACACCGACCGAAGCCGGCATCTCCATCGAAGCCATCAAGCACTTCGCCGGCAAACTGCCGATCCTCGGCGTCTGCCTCGGTCACCAGTCCATCGGCCAGGCTTTTGGCGGCGATGTCGTCCGCGCCCGGCAAGTGATGCACGGTAAGACTAGCCCGGTATTCCACGAGGACAAGGGCGTGTTTGCCGGTCTGAACCGTCCGCTGACCGTCACCCGCTATCATTCCCTGATCGTCAAACACGAAACGTTGCCCGATTGCCTGGAGCTGACGGCGTGGACCCAGCACGATGACGGTTCGGTCGACGAAATCATGGGCCTGCGTCACAAGACCCTGAACATCGAGGGCGTACAGTTCCACCCGGAATCGATCCTCACCGAACAGGGCCATGAACTGTTTGCCAACTTCCTCAAACAAACCGGCGGCACGCGCTAAGGACTTTCCATGAATATCAAGACAGCCCTGAGCCGTATCGTCGATCACCTCGACCTCAGCACCGATGAAATGCGCGACGTGATGCGCGAAATCATGACCGGCCAATGCACGGACGCGCAGATCGGCGCGTTCATGATGGCCATGCGCATGAAGAGCGAGAGCATCGACGAGATCGTCGGCGCCGTGTCGGTGATGCGCGAGCTGGCGGACAAGGTCGAACTCAAGACCCTCGACGGCGTGGTCGATGTGGTCGGCACCGGCGGTGACGGGGCAAACATTTTCAACGTGTCGACCGCGTCTTCCTTTGTGGTCGCCGCAGCTGGCTGCACCGTGGCCAAACACGGTAACCGTGCAGTGTCGGGCAAGAGCGGCAGTGCCGACTTGCTGGAAGCCGCCGGCATCTACCTCAACCTGACCCCGGTTCAGGTGGCGCGCTGCATCGATAACGTCGGCATCGGCTTCATGTTTGCCCAGACTCACCACAAAGCCATGAAATACGCCGCCGGCCCGCGTCGCGATCTCGGCCTGCGTACCCTGTTCAACATGCTCGGCCCGCTTACGAATCCGGCCGGTGTGAAGCATCAGGTGGTGGGCGTGTTCACCCCGGCGCTGTGCCGGCCGTTGGCTGAAGTCTTGCAGCGTCTGGGCAGCAAGCACGTGCTGGTGGTGCATTCGAAGGACGGTTTGGACGAGTTCAGTCTGGCGGCGCCGACCTTTGTCGCCGAGCTGAAGGACGATCAGATCACCGAATATTGGGTCGAGCCGGAAGATCTGGGCATGAAGAGCCAGAGCCTGCACGGCCTGTCGGTCGAAGGCCCGGAAGCGTCGCTGGCGCTGATCCGCGATGCACTCGGCAAGCGCAAGACCGAGAACGGCCAGAAGGCTGCCGAAATGATCGTGCTCAATGCCGGTGCGGCGCTGTACGCCGCCGACCTGGCGACAAGTCTGAAAGAGGGCGTGGCACTGGCCCACGACGCTCTGCACACCGGTCTTGCTCGGGAGAAACTCGAGGAGTTGGGTGCCTTTACCGCGGTATTCAAAGTGGAGAATGAGGGATGAGTGTACCGACGGTTCTGGAAAACATTCTGGCCCGCAAGGTTCAGGAAGTCGCCGAGCGTAGTGCTCGTGTGAGCCTGAGCGAGCTGGAAAGTCTGGCCAAGGCGGCCGATGCACCCCGTGGTTTTGCCCAGGCATTGCTGGCGCAGGCCAAGAAGAAACAACCGGCAGTGATCGCCGAAATCAAGAAGACGTCGCCGAGCAAGGGCGTGATCCGCGAGAACTTCGTTCCTGCCGACATCGCCAAAAGCTACGAGAAGGGCGGGGCGACCTGCCTGTCGGTGCTGACCGACATCGACTACTTCCAGGGCGCCGATGCCTACCTGCAACAGGCCCGCGCGGCCTGCTCGCTGCCGGTGATCCGCAAGGACTTCATGATCGATCCGTACCAGATCGTCGAGGCCCGTGCCTTGGGCGCCGATTGCGTGCTGCTGATCGTCTCCGCACTGGATGACGTGAAAATGGCGGAACTGGCGTCGGTCGCCAAAGACGTCGGCCTCGATGTGCTGGTGGAAGTGCACGACGGCGATGAGCTGGAGCGCGCGCTGAAAACCCTCGACACGCCGCTGGTCGGGGTCAACAACCGCAACCTGCACACTTTTGACGTCAGCCTGGAAACCACCCTCGACCTGCTGCCGCGCATTCCGCGCGATCGTCTGGTCATCACCGAGAGCGGCATCCTCAACCGTGCCGATGTCGAACTGATGGAAATCAGCGATGTTTACGCGTTCCTGGTCGGCGAAGCATTCATGCGCGCCGAAAGCCCGGGCATCGAACTGCAGCGTCTGTTTTTCCCTGAGCGCGGCGTTCCGGTGAGCGGTTCGACCCTCGACTGATCAAGTCTTCGCAGGCGCCCGTCCACTGTGGGAGCGGGCTTGCCCGCGAAGGCGGCATAAGATTCACCTCAGACTCAACGTCCTATGGAAACCTTATGATCCCCACTTCCCTGACCATCGAAGCCGGCCTGCAAGCCGAACAGGATCTGCTGGCCTCGGTCTGCGCTGGTGATGCCGAATTTGGCTTGCTGTTCTGGCAACCCAGCGATCGCGCTTTGGTCATGCCACGCCGTTTGAATCGCTTGCCCGGATTCGATCACGCCTGCGAAGTCTCCGCTGCTGCCGGCTGGCCGGTGTTGCTGCGTGAGACCGGCGGCGAACCTGTTCCGCAATCGGCGTCGACCATCAACATTGCGCTTGTCTACGCGCCGCCTCGCAGCGAAGGCGATCTGAACCGCATCGAAACCGGTTACCGGCGGCTGTGCGATCCGATCTGTGAGTTGCTGGATGAGTTGGGTGGCACTTCGTCGCTGGGTGAAATCGACGGTGCGTTCTGCGACGGTCGCTTCAACGTCAATCTCGACGGTCGCAAGATGGTCGGCACCGCTCAGCGCTGGCGCCAGAGTCAGGGTGGTCAGCGTCCGGTGGGGTTGGTGCACGGGGCGATGCTGGTGGATGACGAACGTGAGTCGATGGTCGCGGCGGTCAACCGCTTCAACGAAGCGTGTGGTCTGGAGCAGCGGGTCCGTGCCGCCAGCCACATCGCTTTGCATGAGAAATTCCCGGCGCCCCATGCACTGGCGCGTCTCGATGAACTCTTTCGTTTGATGCTGGCGCAGATCTACGCCGGCTGAATTTTGGCACTCAGCGAGTGCCGAAGACCACCATGGTCTTGCCTTTCACATCCACCAGGTTGCGTTCCTCAAGATCCTTGAGCACGCGACCGACCATCTCTCGCGAACAACCGACAATCCGGCCGATTTCCTGACGGGTCACTTTGATCTGCATGCCGTCCGGGTGAGTCATGGCGTCCGGTTGTTTGCACAGTTCCAGCAGGCAGCGAGCGACACGACCGGTGACGTCGAAGAACGCCAGGTCGCCAACCTTGCGTGTGGTGTTGCGCAGACGTTGTGCGATTTGTCCGCTGAGCACGTAAAGAATGTCTGGATCCTGCTGCGACAATTCGCGGAACTTGGCGTAGCTGATTTCCGCGACTTCGCATTCGACCTTGGCCCGCACCCAGGCGCTGCGCTGCTGTTCCTGGCCGGCCTCTTCGAAAAGGCCCAGCTCGCCGAAGAAGTCCCCGGCATTCAGGTACGCGATGATCATCTCGCGGCCGTCGTCGTCCTCGATCAGGATCGTGACCGAACCGCGGATGATGAAGTACAGCGTGTCGGAGCGATCCCCGGCGCAGATGATGTTGCTCTTGGCCGCGTGACGGCGGCGCTGGCAATGCATCAGCAGCTTGTCGAGGTTCTTGATTTTGGGTGTGGGGGTAATACCAACCATGGTTGTATCCCGAAAAGACTGCACGGTTATATTTGGTTTTTATATGAGGCGCTGAGACGGTCGCTACACAGTCTGGCGAAGGCGCCAGTGAATTGGCGCCAGCTTACCAGACACTTCGTCGAAATTTCGAGAAATCACCTACGTTAAAGGTGCATTCGTCCCAGGAACATGCTCGCTGTCCAGGCGGGACCTTGTGCTAAGCTGGCGACCCTTTTTTCTACAGTGGAGTCTTGGCGATGAAGGCACGCATCCAATGGGCTGGCGAAGCCATGTTCCTCGGCGAATCCGGCAGCGGTCATGTCGTGGTCATGGACGGTCCGCCGGACGCCGGTGGTCGTAACCTGGGTGTCCGCCCGATGGAAATGCTCCTGCTGGGTGTTGGTGGTTGCAGCAACTTCGACGTGGTCAGCATTTTGAAGAAGTCCCGTCAGGCCGTTGAAAGCTGCGAAGCCTTTCTGGAAGCCGAGCGCGCGACCGAAGATCCGAAAGTGTTCACCAAGATCCACATGCACTTCGTGGTCAAGGGCCGTGGCCTGAAAGAAGCCCAGGTCAAACGCGCCATCGAACTGTCTGCCGAGAAGTATTGCTCGGCCTCGATCATGCTCGGCGCAGCTGGCGTAGCGATCACCCACGACTACGAAATCGTTGAACTCGGCTGAGCCGACATTCAACTATCATAAAAGCAGTGCAGACTCTGGCGATCCCCCGCTGACGTCTGCATAATGCGCCACTTTTTTCAGGGCCGTGATCAGTCAGCCGACGGGTCATCCGCCTGAACAGATAACCAAAATCGCCATCGCGAAGAGGTGTTAACCGTCCTACGCAGGTGCGTTGTTCGCACTTGACGGGCATGCTTGATCACGCGGCCGTGCCGCATACATAGAGAGTTTTTAACGGTGAAAAGCAAACTCAAGCTCCACGGGTTCAATAACCTGACAAAGACCTTGAGCTTCAACATCTATGACATCTGCTACGCGGAAACCCCGCAAGACCAGCAGGCTTACGTCGAGTACATCAATCAAGAGTACAACGCCGAACGCCTGACGCAGATCCTCACGGAAGTTGTCGAAATCATTGGTGCCAACATTCTGAACATTGCGAGTCAGAACTATGAGCCTCAGGGTGCCAGCGTCACGATTCTGATTTCGGAAGAGCCGGTGACCCCGACCGAAAGCCAGATCGAAGAATCCCCGGGCCCGTTGCCCGAAATCATCCTGGCCCACCTCGACAAGAGCCACATCACGGTGCACACCTACCCGGAAATCCATCCGGACGCCGGTATTGCGACTTTCCGTGTGGACATCGATGTGTCGACCTGTGGTGTCATTTCACCGCTCAAAGCGCTCAACTTCCTCATTCACCAGTTCGATTCGGACATCGTGACCGTGGATTACCGTGTGCGCGGCTTCACCCGTGACGTTGAAGGCAACAAGCATTTCATCGATCACGAGATCAACTCGATCCAGAACTACCTCTCCGAAGATACCCGCGACGCGTACCAGATGACCGACGTGAACGTGTATCAGGAAAACCTGTTCCACACCAAAATGCTGCTGAAGAACTTCGAACTGGACAACTACCTGTTCGGCGATGCCACCAGCAATCTGTCTTCCGAGCAACGTGCTCAGGTGACCGAGCGTGTGAAACACGAAATGCTGGAAATCTTCTACGCGCGCAATATGCCGAGCTAAGAAATCCGGGCACAAAAAAAAGGCGACTGCTTTGCGGCAGTCGCCTTTTTTGTGGGCGTTTTTCAGATCCGGTAAGTGCTCTTGGTCATCACTTTGGCCAACAGGCTCATGCCGAACTTCACCGGAGCCGGGAAGCGGAAACCGCCGGCCTCCAGTGCACTTTCCGCGTGATGTTCTTCATCGATACGCATCTGCTCCAGAATCGCCCGGGATTTTTCGTCCTCGGCCGGCAGTTGCTCCAGATGCTCGTTCAGATGCTTGCACACCTGATGCTCGGTGGCGGCAACAAATCCGAGGCTGACCTTGTCGCTGATCAGCCCGGCGACTGCGCCGATGCCGAACGACATACCGTAGAACAGTGGGTTGAGCACGCTGGTGTGGCTGCCCAGCTGGTGAATGCGCTGTTCGCACCAGACCAGATGATCGATCTCTTCTTCGGCCGCATGCTCCATGGCCTCGCGCACCTGCGGCAGCTTGGCGGTCAGCGCCTGGCCTTGATACAACGCCTGGGCGCAGACTTCACCTGTGTGGTTGATGCGCATCAGGCCGGCGACGTGGCGGGTGTCTTCATCGCTCATC
Organism: Pseudomonas sp. GW456-12-10-14-LB2; assembly: GCF_002884345.1. Classification (NCBI taxonomy): domain Bacteria; kingdom Pseudomonadati; phylum Pseudomonadota; class Gammaproteobacteria; order Pseudomonadales; family Pseudomonadaceae; genus Pseudomonas; species Pseudomonas sp. GW456-12-10-14-LB2. The sequence continues at coordinate 11,766 of NZ_POHV01000024.1, read as the reverse complement.
TGCACATCGGGCTGCACGATTGCCGGCGACGGACGGTACGGCTGGCCGCTGAAGGGCAGCAAGGTACGCATCGCGGCATCGGCTTGCAGCAGAAGACGATCAATGGGCGAGTAGTGACGTTGGGTAGTCATGCTGACCTCCGGGAAGAATCTCGGCGGCCAGTTTAACCGAATCGGCCGGGGAAGGTTTGCGCTGGGTCATGTGGGAGCAGGGCGCTCCCACCGATCTGCGGGTTCAATCAGCCCGGCGGCCAGTTCATCTGGCGTTGACCGAGTACGTGCATGTGAATGTGGTAGACCGTCTGCCCGCCCATTTCATTGCAGTTCATCACCACCCGGAAGCCTTCCTCGCAACCCAGTTCCAGCGCCAGACGCTGGGCGGTGAACAGGATATGCCCGGCCAGTGCCTTGTCGTCTTCGGTCAGGTCGTTGAGGGTGCGTACCGGTTTCTTCGGGATTACCAGAAAATGCACCGGTGCCTGTGGGGCGATGTCGTGGAACGCCAGAACCTGGTCGTCCTCGTAGATGATCTTCGCCGGGATTTCCCGGTTGATGATCTTGGTGAACAGAGTATCCACAGCTGTTTTCTCCGTTGTGTGAGCTGGGCTGAGTGTACCCACGGAGGATCACCACGCCCAGCCATTTGCCTGTCGGCCCTTCAGCGAGGGCAGTAAGCTTTGTTGACCATGCCGACGATGGTGCGGTTGAGCCAGCGCGAACCGAGCCGAGGCAGAAAGGCGAACCAGCGGTTTCGGCGTCCGGGAATGATGATCGCGCGGTTTTTCTCCAGGGCGCGCACGGTATACAGCGCGACCTCCTCGGGACTCATCAGCAGTTTGCTGGCGTTGAGTTTGTCGTTGTTCAGTTGTGCGGTTCTGAAGAACGCGGTGCGGGTCGGGCCGGGGCAGAGCACCGACACCTTGACCGCACACTTCTTCAGTTCCACCCGCAGTGCTTCCGAGAAATGCAGTACATACGCCTTGCTGGCGTAGTAGGTGCTCATCCACGGCCCGGGGTTGAAGGCTGCCACCGACGCGACGTTGAGAATCTGCCCGCCGCCCTGCAACGCCATGCTGTTGCCGATGGCATGGCAAAGGCGGGTAAGGGCGAGGATGTTCACTTCGATCAGGTCCTGTTCGGTCATCCAGTCCTGGGCCAGGAACGGGCCGCAAGTACCGATGCCGGCGCAATTGACCAACAGATCGATTTGGCGATCGCCTTCTTCAAGCTCCAGCAGAAAACCGGACAGGCGCAGCGGCTCGCCAAGATCACAGGCGCGGAACAGCACTTCCACGCCGAAGCGCTGGGTCAGTTCAATCGCAATGCTTTCCAGCTGATCACGCTGGCGAGCCACCAGAATCAGGCTGCGGCCACGGCGCGCCAGGGCTTCGGCCATGGCCAGGCCAATGCCGCTGGAGGCGCCGGTGATCAGAGCGTAACGGGTCATGCAAATCTCCATCGCAACAGCGCCGCGCCGTGGACGCAGGTGTCACGGCGGGGAGCGTTGTTCATTCTTTCGCAGAGTCTACAGGGGCGAGGGCGGCTTCGGCTGCATCGTCTGCCGAATTCGCGGCGGGTTCGACTTCGACATCGATTTCATCGGTGGTCACCGAGCCGCTCTCGTAGCTGCTTTCAAGACTGCTTTCGTATTCCTGCTGGATGGCGGTAATCCCGCCCAGCATGCCGCCCATGAAAAACAGCCCGATAAACACGATCCACAAAGAGCACAGCACTTTGACTGCCGTGCTGTTCGGCGGAGGCGGTGGGCCATAGCGATTGGCGCCGGTATTGCCCGGCACGACCATGATCACCAGCGGGAAGAAGCTCCCCACGAACGGCACCAGCGTCAGCAGCCAGAGCCAACCCGACCAGCCGATATCGTGCAGGCGCTGAATGCTGAACAGGATCCCGACAATCGCGAAGGCCAGAAACAGGAAGAAGGCGAGGAGACCGCCGATGATTAGGCCGGTCGTCGAGTCGGCGCTCACCAGGCCCAGACCGATCAGCGCGAACACGCTGACAATTGGCAGGGCTACCAGGCTCAACACCATCGACCATGCCAGGTAACGCAAGCGGCCGATCCGGCCTTCAACGCTGAACGGTTTGAGAGGTGCGAATGCCGGCAGGTTTTCACCGACGGCGGCGCGAGGCGGCGCATAAGGCGAATCGGGTTCGGTGACGGCGGCGCTTTGCTCGTGGACATCCGACAGGTTCAGTTCGATGGGCGTTTCGGTTTCGATCCGGGCATCGATTCCGGTCTTGCCCAGCGCTTGTAGATAAGTCTGCGCATCGCTGTGCGACAGATCACGCTTGAGCGCGACGGTGCGGCCATTGAACAGGCGCTCGATGGCGGCGACATCGCTTTTGAACAGGTCGGCCAGGTTGAGCTTGGCCGTGGTGATATCGACGCCGGGCTGGAGCGCGCCGTCGAAAACGATCTTGTAACGGGGTTCGCTCATGGCCCAGGCATCCTTGTCGCGAGATAAATTGAGTCTAAGGCCAGTCAGACAGCGACTGGACGGGTTTCATTCAACGTGGCCAGCGTTTCGGCAATTGTGCTGCGTGCTCCAGGGCCTGGCGGTATTCGGCATCGAGACGCGCCACCAGTTGATCCACGCTTGGCAGATCGTCGATCTGGCCTACGCCCTGACCCGCCGACCACACGGTTTTCCAGGCCTTGGCTTCGTCGTTGATCGGCTTGAGCTTGTCGCCGAAATTCACTTCGCCCTTGCCTTGCAGGGCGGCCATGTCGAAACCGGCGGCCTCCAGGCTTTGGCGCATGAAACTGGCCGGTACACCGGACACGGCAGGAGTATGAATGATGTCGGCGGCTTTGGCAGTCAGCAGCATCTCCTTGTAAGCGTCAGGCGCATGACTTTCAGTGGTGCCGATAAATCGCGTGCCGAAGTAGGCCAGATCCGCGCCGAGCAGTTGTGCGGCGAGAATCTCATGCCCATGGTTCAAACATCCTGCAAGCAACAGGGTCTTGTCGAAGAACTCGCGGATTTCGGCGATCAGCGAAAACGGACTCCAGGTGCCGGCGTGTCCACCGGCACCGGCTGCGACGGCGATCAAGCCATCGACACCGGCCTCGGCGGCTTTCTCGGCATGGCGACGGGTCGTTACGTCATGGAAGACCAGGCCGCCGTAACTGTGCACGGCGTCTACCAGTTCCTTCACGGCACCGAGACTGGTGATGACGATGGGGACTTTGTGCTCGACGCAGATGTCCAGGTCAGCCTGCAGGCGCGGGTTGCTGTGGTGGACGATCAGGTTCACCGCGTACGGCGCCGGGTTCTCCAATGTCGCCAGCCCCGCTTCGATCTGCTCCAGCCAGGCCTTGAACCCGCTGCTTTCGCGTTGGTTCAGTGCCGGGAAGCTGCCAACCACGCCGTTGCGACAGCACGCCAGCACCAGTTCAGGATTGGAGATAAGGAACATCGGCGCCGCCACTACGGGCAGGCGCAGACGTTGTTCGAGCAGAGCGGGCAGCGACATCGGAAGTACCCCGGAAAGTTGTATTTGTTGAAGTTAGAACGGCTTGACCACGACCAGAATTACGATAGCCAGCAATATCAGAACCGGCACTTCATTGAACCAGCGATAAAAGACATGGCTGCGGGTGTTCTCGCCACGGGCGAAACGTTTTACCTGCGCGCCGCACATGTGGTGGTAACCGATCAACAGCACGACCAGGGTCAATTTGGCGTGGATCCAGCCACCGCTGCTGAAGATGCTCGGGTTCAGGTAGATCAGCCAGCCGCCGAAGATCAGCGCGGCGATCATCGCCGGGCCCATGATGCCGCGATAGAGCTTGCGCTCCATGATGCTGAAGCGTTCCTTGCTGATCGTATCTTCACTTTGCGCGTGATAAACGAACAGTCGCGGCAGATAGAACAGCCCGGCAAACCAGCACACGATGCTGACGATATGAAGCGCTTTGATCCACAGATAGAGCATTTTTGGTTATTCCCTAATTCACGGTAGGCCGGATAGTAGAGGCTTGAGCGTCCGCACGTCACCTTGGCGGTTGTCGCAGAGGCGCGCGGCCCCTATTATCGACGGCTTTCCAGTGGGTTCGTTGAGGGCAGGTTTATGGTCAAGGTCGGTATCGTCGGCGGCACCGGTTACACCGGTGTCGAACTGCTGCGTCTGTTGGCACAGCATCCGCAGGCAGAAGTGGTAGTGATCACTTCCCGATCCGAGGCCGGTCTGGCCGTGGCTGATATGTACCCGAACCTGCGCGGTCACTACGATGGTCTGGCATTCAGCGTGCCGGACATCAAGACGCTGGGCGCTTGCGACGTGGTGTTCTTCGCCACTCCGCACGGCGTTGCCCACGCACTGGCAGGCGAATTGCTGGCGGCCGGCACCAAGGTCATCGACCTGTCGGCAGACTTCCGTCTGCAGGACGCCGATGAGTGGGCCAAGTGGTACGGCCAGCCGCACGGCGCGCCGGAGTTGCTGGACGAGGCGGTTTACGGTCTGCCGGAAGTCAATCGTGAGCAGATCAGGAAAGCACGTCTGATCGCGGTGCCGGGTTGCTACCCGACCGCGACGCAGCTGGGTTTCCTGCCGTTGCTTGAAGCGGGTATTGCCGACGCTTCGCACCTGATCGCCGACTGCAAGTCCGGTGTCAGCGGTGCCGGTCGTGGCGCTGCCGTAGGCTCGCTGTACTCCGAGACGTCGGAAAGCATGAAGGCTTATGCGGTGAAAGGTCACCGCCATCTGCCGGAAATTCGTCAGGGGCTGCGTCGTGCGGCGGGCAAGGATGTCGGTCTGACGTTCGTGCCGCACCTGACGCCGATGATCCGTGGCATTCACTCCACGCTCTACGCGACCGTGGTGGATCGCTCGGTGGATCTGCAGGCGTTGTTCGAGAAGCGTTATGCCAATGAGCCGTTCGTCGACGTGATGCCGGCTGGTAGCCATCCAGAAACCCGTAGTGTGCGTGGCGCCAACGTCTGCCGCATCGCGGTTCACCGCCCGCAGGATGGTGATCTGGTGGTAGTGCTCTCGGTGATCGACAACCTGGTCAAGGGCGCGTCGGGTCAGGCGGTGCAGAACATGAACATTCTGTTCGGGCTGGATGAGCGTTTGGGCCTGTCCCACGCCGGCATGCTGCCGTAACGACTGATCTGGCTTGGCAAAAAGGCCCGTTTGACGGGCCTTTTTGCATTCTGGTCGGCTGATCAGCTTTATTGATATACCGTAACAATAGTTGACCGATTTTCTAGGACAAGCGGATAATGCGCGTCATCACGCATTATGGCGGCGTAACGCCGGGAGATAGTCAGCATGAGCGTCGAATCCTTCACCCCCACGGCTTTGCAATTCACTCAAGGTGCCGCGCACAAGGTGAAGAGCCTGGTCGATGAAGAGGGGAATGATCGCTTGAAGCTGCGCGTATTCGTTACGGGCGGCGGTTGTTCAGGGTTTCAGTACGGCTTCACCTTCGATGAAGATGTGGCCGAGGACGACACCATCGTCGAGCGCGAAGGCGTCAGTCTGGTGGTCGATCCGATGAGCTTCCAGTATCTGGCGGGTGCCGAGGTGGATTATCAGGAAGGTCTGGAAGGTTCGCGTTTCGTGATCAAGAACCCGAATGCCACCACCACTTGTGGTTGCGGCTCCTCGTTCTCGATCTGATCGCGCTTCAACGTACACAATAAAACGCCGCAGAACCTCACGGTTCTGCGGCGTTTTGTTATCTGCGATTTGTCAGTTGGGGTAGATGGCGCCGAGCACGCGCAAGCCTTTGGCGCCGGTGACGCTCGGGCGATTGGCGGCGATGCCCTCCAGACAGCAGTGGGCCAGCCAGGCGAAGGCCATGGCCTCGACCCAGTCCGGATCGACGCCGTGGGTCGCGGTACTGGCGACTTTGGCGTTGGGTAGCAGGTCGGCCAAGCGCTTCATCAGCGTGGCGTTGTGGGCACCGCCCCCGCAGACCAAGATCTCTTCGGTATTCGATTGAGCGCTTTGCAGCGATTCGACGATTGTCAGCGCCGTCAGTTCGAGCAGTGTTGCCTGTACGTTTTCGGGTGCGAAACCGGGCAGGCGCGACAGTTGCTGCTCCAGCCAAGGCAAGTTGAAGACTTCGCGACCGGTGCTCTTCGGGCCTTGTGTCACGAAAAACGGATCGCTGAGCAGGGCTTTCAGCAGGGTAGGCTCAACCTTCCCGCTGGCTGCCCACTGCCCGTTTCGGTCGAAGTTCTCGCCCCGTTGCTGATGAATCCAGGCGTCCATCAGCACATTCCCCGGCCCGCAGTCGAAACCGGCTACAGGCTTGTTCGGCTCAATCAGACTGAGATTGCTGAAACCGCCGACATTCAGGACCGCGCGGTTGCCGGTACGCTCTTCGAATAACGCTTCATGGAAGGCCGGAACCAAAGGGGCGCCCTGGCCGCCAGCGGCCACATCGCGACTGCGGAAATCGCTGACGACGGTGATACCGGTCAGTTCAGTGAGCAGGGCGGGGTTGCCGATCTGTACGGTGAAACCACGCGCCGGCTCGTGGCGAATAGTCTGGCCGTGGCTGCCGATTGCGCGAATGGCTTCAGGCTTGAGCTGTTGCCGTTCGAGAAGGGTATGGATCCCTTGCGCGGCGAGCTTCACCCAGTTCTGCTGGGCAATCGCCGAACGGGCGATCTCGTCAGGGCCGCTGGCGCACAAGCCAAGCAGCTCGGCGCGCAGGGTTTCAGGCATGGGGATGTAGTGCGTGGCGATCAGGTTGATCGCCGAGGATTGCTCGATCAGGGCGATGTCCAGCCCGTCGAGACTGGTGCCGGACATCACTCCGATATAAAGAGCCATGGCTTAACGCTTGCTCGAAGCCAGCATGGTGGCTTTTTCCTGGTCCATGCGAGCCATCAACGGCTGGCTCTGTGCCAGGAAGCGGGCGCGTTCGGATTTGGCGATCGGGTCGGCCATCGGCAGCTTCTGGCCCAGTGGATCGACGTGGACACCGTTGACCTGGAACTCATAGTGCAGGTGCGGGCCGGTGGACAGGCCGGTGGTGCCGATGTAACCGATCACCTGGCCCTGTTTGACGGTGCCGCCGGTCTTCACGCCCTTGGCGAAGCCCTGCATGTGGCCATACAGCGTACGGTAAGTGTTGCCGTGCTGGATGATCACGGTGTTGCCGTAACCGCCGCGACGGCCGGCCAGCAGCACTTTGCCGTCGCCGGCAGCCTTGATCGGCGTACCGCGTGGAGCGGCATAGTCGACGCCTTTGTGGGCGCGGATCTTGTTGAGGATCGGGTGTTTGCGCCCCATGGAGAATTTCGAGCTGATGCGGGCGAAGTCCACCGGTGTACGGATGAACGCCTTGCGCATGCTGTTGCCATCGGCGGTGTAGTAGCTGCTGTTGCCCTGCTTGTTGGTGTAACGCACGGCAGTGTAAGTCTTGCCGCGGTTGGTGAAACGGGCGGACAGGATCGGACCGTTGCCAACGGCTTTGCCATTGACCACTTTCTGTTCATAGATGACATCGAACTCGTCGCCCTGACGGATATCCTGAGCGAAGTCGACGTCGTAGCCAAACACGCTGGCCATATCCATGGTCAGGCTGTGGGACAGGCCTGCGCGGGCGGCGGACTGCGACAGCGAGCTGTTGATCACACCGTGCACGTAGGCGGTGCGAACAGTCGGTTTGGCGGTAACGCGGTTGAACACATAACCCTTGTCGTTCTTGGTCAGGGTGATGGTTTCAACGTCGCTGACCTTGCTGTGCAGGTTGGTCAGCTGGCCTTGTGGGTTCAATTCGAATTCGAGTTTCTGGCCATGTTTGAGCTGGCTGAACTGCTTGGCTTGTTTGTCGCTGGCCAGCACTTCATGCACAGCCGCGGCCGGGAGACCGACTTTCTCGAACAGTGTAGAAAGCGTATCGCCCTTGGAGACGATCACTTCCCTGTGATTTGGGGCCTTCTTTTCTTCAGCTACCGGTGTCGGCGCTGGTGCGGCCTGAGCGGTTTCCTGCGTCTCTTCGGCGCTGTTTTCGATCTGCGCGAAAGGAGAGGCTACGGATTCGTTTGTGGCTTGAGCCGCCTCGGCAGCGTCTTGATCTTGTGTCAGTTGTTCAGCAGGACTTTCCAGTTCAAGGCTCAGCGTTGTCTTTTTGGCTTCAACATCACTGGATGGAAACACCAGGAGCGCCAGGCTGAGAAGGGCGGCGATCCCACTCGCGGCGAGCAGGTGGGTCTTCGGGTAAAGCGGTGGCGCTTTAGACGGTTCAGTGGTCATAAGTAATTTGACTTTGAAAAAGATGAATTGGAAAAGATGAATGACATGATGAAGATGAAATAACTGTATAAAATATAACCAAATCATCCCTGAAGCAAGTCTGCGGACGCCCTGTCTGTGGATTGGCGTCCGTGCGCCGGGCAAAACTTGTATTTGGTGCGCGATCTTGTATGGTTGGTTCCCTTTGAATCTGAGCCTTGCGGGTCTGTTATGAAGTCGGTTGAAGAGCAGCTAGCGCTGATTAAACGTGGTGCGGAAGAACTGTTGGTCGAGTCCGAGCTGATCGAAAAGCTCAAACGTGGCCAGCCGCTGCGAATCAAGGCCGGCTTCGATCCAACTGCGCCGGATCTGCACCTTGGTCACACTGTGCTTATTAATAAGCTGCGCCAGTTCCAGGAACTGGGGCATCAGGTGATCTTCCTTATTGGTGATTTCACCGGAATGATCGGTGATCCGAGCGGCAAGAGCGCCACACGTCCTCCGTTGACCCGTGAGCAGGTTCTGGAAAACGCCGAGACCTACAAGACTCAGGTGTTCAAGATTCTTGATCCGGCGAAAACCGAAGTCGCGTTCAACTCCACCTGGATGGATCAGATGGGGCCTGCGGACTTTATTCGTCTGACTTCGCAATACACCGTTGCCCGTATGCTCGAGCGTGACGACTTCGACAAGCGCTACACCACCAATCAGCCGATCGCCATTCACGAGTTCCTCTATCCGCTGGTGCAGGGTTATGACTCGGTTGCTTTGCGCGCTGATGTGGAGCTGGGTGGTACCGATCAGAAGTTCAACCTGCTGATGGGGCGTGAGCTGCAGCGTGGTTATGGTCAGGAGGCGCAGTGCATCCTGACGATGCCGCTGCTTGAAGGTCTGGATGGCGTGAAGAAAATGTCCAAGTCGTTGGGCAACTACGTCGGTATTCAGGAAGCGCCAGGTGTCATGTATAGCAAACTGGTTTCGATTCCCGATGCGTTGATGTGGCGCTACTTCGAGTTGCTCAGCTTCCGTTCGATGGATGAGATCAAT
>NZ_POHV01000247.1:0-254 GCF_002884345.1 Pseudomonas sp. GW456-12-10-14-LB2 | reverse complement strand
CTGTCAAGCGATGGTGAGTCCGTCGCGCCACGACGGCGTGTGGAGAGTCGGGATAACGATGCAGGGCCGCACGGTCGGATCGCCGAGGACCATCGCCGGTAAGCAGGGCCATTTCGGCTCGGGCCGCGCCGACGTGATCGCCGCACAGCCCATGCTGGGCCGCGCCCATGGCAGCCGCCCCGCGCTGTTCCGCTCGCTGCTCACCGTCTCGATGATCGCGGGCGGACTCAGCGCCGCGCTGATCGGATCGGGCG
>NZ_POHV01000246.1:0-255 GCF_002884345.1 Pseudomonas sp. GW456-12-10-14-LB2 | reverse complement strand
ACCTGGCGCTGGGCCAGCGGCGCGCCAACGGCGTGCGCGACTACTACAAGGCGCTGGGCGTGGAGGCGGGGCGCGTGGCCACGATCAGCTACGGCAAGGAGCACCCGCTGTGCTCGAGCGCCACGGAGTCCTGCTGGTCTCGCAACCGCCGCTCGGAGACCCTGCAGGCCGTCAGCGCCAAGGTCGCCGGCTCGACCCCCTGACCCGAGGACTGCGGCCGGCCGCCGAGCGCCTCGCGCGCTCCCTGCCCTTCGG
>NZ_POHV01000245.1:0-256 GCF_002884345.1 Pseudomonas sp. GW456-12-10-14-LB2 | reverse complement strand
TGGAAGGACCGGGCCCTGCTGGCCATCGCCGACCGGATCGAGCGCAAGCGCGACGTGGTGCTCGCCGCGAACGCGGCGGACCTGGAGCGGGGCCGCGTCGACGGGACCTCGGAGGCGCTGCTGGACCGGCTCGAGCTCGACGCCCGGCGGATCACGGGCCTGGCCGAGAGCCTGCGCGAGCTGGCCGCCCTGCCGGACCCCGTGGGCGCGTTCGTCCGCGGCTCCACCCTGCCCAACGGCCTGCGGATGCGCCAGG
>NZ_POHV01000244.1:0-256 GCF_002884345.1 Pseudomonas sp. GW456-12-10-14-LB2 | reverse complement strand
CTGGTCGAGCGCGAGCTGACATATTTGCGCCAGCACGGCCACACGCTGCCGGAGCGCATCGACATCGGCACCATGGTCGAAGTGCCCGCGCTGCTTTATCAGATGGACGAGCTGTTGAAGAAGGTCGACTTCATCTCGGTCGGCTCCAACGATCTGTTCCAGTTCCTGTTCGCGGTCGACCGCGGCAATGCCAAGGTCTCCGAGCGCTTCGACACCATGTCGACGCCGATCCTGCGCGCACTGCGGGATATCGCGC
>NZ_POHV01000243.1:0-256 GCF_002884345.1 Pseudomonas sp. GW456-12-10-14-LB2 | reverse complement strand
CAACCTGACACTGCGTCCAGGAACTGTCACGGCTCTGGTCCGGCCGTCGGGGTCGGGCAAGTCGACCTTGGCGACGATGCTCGCTCGCTTTCGCGACCCGGATTCCGGGGTGGTGCGCATCGGTGGGGTCGACCTCAAGGACGTTGCCCAGAATGACCTCTACCGGTTGGTGTCCTTCGTCCTCCAGGATCCGTACATGCAGCGTCGGTCCATTCGTGACGTCATCACCTTGGCTCGTCCCGACGCCACCGACGAT
>NZ_POHV01000242.1:0-256 GCF_002884345.1 Pseudomonas sp. GW456-12-10-14-LB2 | reverse complement strand
CGTTCCCGCCGTGCCGATGTTCTTGAGTTGCTTGCCCGCGTTCGAGAGCACTTCTTGCGAGGACGACTTCTTTCGCTGCTCATGCAAGAAGAACACGGTCGCGGGGACGAGGAGGAACATGACGCCGCCGCACACATATCCCGTGATGCCGATCGGCACGGCCGCCAATTTGCCCGCCGCAGGCCCTTGGATGACTCCGGCGATATTTTGGACGACCTGCCGAACCGACGTCAGCCGTCCCGACCCGCTCGTCGCC
>NZ_POHV01000241.1:0-256 GCF_002884345.1 Pseudomonas sp. GW456-12-10-14-LB2 | reverse complement strand
CGTCGGTCAGGTCGGTAGAGTAGCCGCGTCCCGCCATGTCCAAGCTCCTTGCTCTACGGCCGAACATGGGGCCGCAAACCAGGCAGACGACTTTCCACACACCCTCTTACGCCGTCCTTGCTCCCCTTGGCCGACTTCCGCATGGCGCCCTTACGGCGCCCGGGCCCATCTCCTCAGCGATCCCGGCACCTGGAGACCAAGCATGGCCGACCTCGCCTACCTCATCCTCGGCCTTGGCGGGTTCGCGGCCTTCGGC
>NZ_POHV01000240.1:0-256 GCF_002884345.1 Pseudomonas sp. GW456-12-10-14-LB2 | reverse complement strand
AGATCAACCAGGCCCACGCCAAGATGCGCGCCTATCAGTTGATGGGCGTACCGGCGCTGATCGTCGATGGCCGTTACGTGATCACGCCGGGCAGCGCCGGCAGCCTCGCCAACATGCCGCTGATCGCCGACGCGCTGGTCGACAAGGTGCGCAACGAGCAAGGCGAGTGAGATGAGCATCGCGCGCGCCAGCGACGAGGCTCGCGCCGCCACGCTGCGGCTGCTGACCTTCAACCTGCAGGTCGGCATTCAGACCT
>NZ_POHV01000239.1:0-256 GCF_002884345.1 Pseudomonas sp. GW456-12-10-14-LB2 | reverse complement strand
GGCCATGACAGCGAGGACAGCGAGACGCGCCAAGAGGGTGTTCAGCACGCGGTGCACGCTCGAACGGAGTGAATCGGCGGTCCGCCACCGCCGGTGCGCCCCGGAGGCGCGCCGAACACGGCGCGATCGCGGCGGGCACGACGATAGCTGCAACCGGGATCGTGGCTCGGAGTTGAAAGCCGGACACCCATCGTAGCTCCCACATCCTCGGGTTCAGCCATGCCCACCGAGCTGCACGACAAGGCCCACATCGACG
>NZ_POHV01000238.1:0-256 GCF_002884345.1 Pseudomonas sp. GW456-12-10-14-LB2 | reverse complement strand
ACGCGGACCTACGTGATGCGCGTCTCCGAATCGATCCCGGTCTACCGCGCGCGGCTCACCGGGGTGGCGGGGCCCGTGCAGTTCACCGCCCTGCTGCGCGGCGAGAGGCCGCTGGTGCGCCCGGCCTCGCGGCCCCGCACCCTGGACGGCGCCGACCTCGTGCCGGTGGAGACGCTGTCCACCGCGTCGGTCGCCGCCAAGGTTGCCGAGCAGGTGGAGCGCGAGCTGTCCCAGCCGATGGGCCGCTCGCCCCTGC
>NZ_POHV01000023.1:0-107095 GCF_002884345.1 Pseudomonas sp. GW456-12-10-14-LB2 | reverse complement strand
GGCGGCGGCAGCGGTGGTGGTCACGGCGGAGGCAGCGGCAGTGGCGGCAATGGTGGTGGTCACGGCGGCAGCGGCAGTGCCGGCAACAGTGGCAGTGGCGGCGGTGGCAACAGTGGCCACAGCGGCAGTGACCACGGCTCGGGCCACTCCGGCAACACGGCGTCATCCGGTCGCAGCGGCACGCATTCTGAACCCGGCGACGACCACGGTGTGCATCGGTCCGGAGAGGTCGGCGATGACCACGGTGTACATCGCGCTGGTGAAATCGGTGACGACCATGGCGTACATCGTGCCGGCGAAATCGGTGATGACCGAGGCCTGCATGCCGCGGGCGAACCCGGTGATGATCGCGGTGTTCACGTCGGCGGCGAGCCTGGCGATGACAAGCGCGCCAACTGACCCGAACTGAAAGCACCGCAATCCCTGTGGGAGCTGGCTTGCCAGCGATGAGGCCTGGTCAGTTAAAGCATCACTAACTGACCCACCGTTATCGCGGGCAAGCCCGACTCCCACAGGGCTCATCGGTGCCCACCAGTTCACCGCAAAACCTAGAGAGCGACATGATTCTGATCCAGCCGCTCCCGCAAAAACTCGATCAACGCCTGCACCGGCCGAGACGCCTGACGATGCTGCGGGTACACCGCCGACAGCGTCAGCGGTTCCGGCCGAAACTCGTCCAGCACCGGCACGAGCCGCCCATCCTTCAGCGCCGCGCCGACAATGAACGTCGGCAGATAGGTAATCCCCATCCCCGCCACCGCCGCATCCCGCAGCAACTCACCGTTGTTGACGCGCATCCGCCCGGTGACATTCACCAGCAGCGGCTTGCCCTGCCCCGCGTTGAACCGCCACTGCACCGAACGCCCGTGGCCGTATGGCAGACAGTCGTGGCCCAGCAAATCTTCCGGTTTGACCGGCGTACCGCGCTCGGCCAGATACGCCGGACTGGCGCAGTACACCCGCTCGATTGACGCGATGCGTCGGGCGATCAGGGTCGAGTCCTCCAATACGCCAATGCGCAACGCCAGGTCGTAACCCTCGCCCAGCAGATCCACCGGCCGGTCGCTCAAGTCCACCTCCACCGTGACCTCGCGATAACGCTGCAGAAACGGCGGCAGCAAGCAGCCCAGATGCGCCAGCGCGAACGACAGCGGCGCACTCACGCGAATCGCCCCGCGCGGCTCAGCAGTCTGCCCGGCAATGCCCTGCTCCACCGACTCCACTTCACCGAGCAAACGCAGCGCCGACTCGTAATAGCTCTGGCCCAGCGGCGTCACGTCCAGGCGCCGGGTCGAACGGTTGAGCAATCGCACGCCCAGGCGTTCCTCCAACTGCATCAGGCGACGGCTGACGAACTGCTTGGACAAGCCCAATTGATCGGCCGCCGCCGTGAAGCTGCCGGAGTCCATCACCTGGCAAAAAATACGCATGTCTTCGAACGGGTTCATTGTCACTCTCTGGTTGACAGTTAAACGCTTTATAGCCGCTTTTTCACTTTCCGGCACCTCATTAATCTGTGCTCACGGTGTTGCTGAGGCCTGAAGCCCAGCGCCACAGCAGCCCGATCCCAAGGCATACAAAAACTCAAACGACTTAAAAAGGAATTGCACATGAACATCAAGAAAACCCTCGCCGCTTCCCTCCTCGCCCTGTCCATCGGCAACGCCTTCGCCGCCGAAAGCACTGGCGTCGAACACAACACCCAGGCCTTCCTCGACGCCCTCGCCGCCGGCGGTGGAAAACCGCTCGAGCAACTGAGCCCGAAAGACGCCCGTGCGGTGCTGACCGGCGCCCAGGCTTCGGTGAAGGTTGACCTGTCCGGCGTTGAAGTCAGCGACAAGGCGATCAAGGTCGACGGCCAGACGATCAACCTGAAAGTGGTGCGTCCGGCCAAGGTCAAGGGCGAGTTGCCGGTGTTCATGTTCTTCCACGGTGGCGGCTGGGTGCTGGGCGACTTCCCGACGCACCAACGCTTGATCCGTGATCTGGTGGTGGGTTCCGGCGCGGTCGCGGTGTACGTCGACTACACGCCGTCGCCGGAAGCGCAGTACCCGACCGCGATCAATCAGGCTTACGCGGCAACCAAATGGGTGGCCGAGCACGGCAAGGACATCGGAGTCGACGGCAAGCGTCTGGCGGTGGCCGGCAACAGCGTCGGCGGCAACATGGCGGCAGTCGTGGCGCTGATGGCCAAGGAACAGAAAACCCCGGCCCTGCGCTTCCAGTTGCTGATGTGGCCGGTGACCAACGCCGGGTTTGATAACGGCTCGTACCAGCAATTCGCCGAGGGCCATTTCCTGACCAAGGGCATGATGCAGTGGTTCTGGGACAACTACACCACCAACCCGGCCGAGCGTGCGCAGATCCATGCCTCGCCGCTCAACGCCAGCGCCGAACAGCTCAAGGGCCTACCCGCCGCGCTGGTGCAGACCGCCGAGTTCGACGTGCTGCGTGACGAAGGCGAAGGCTACGCCCGCCACCTCGACGCGGCCGGTGTAGCGGTGACCTCGGTGCGTTACAACGGGATGATTCACGACTTCGGCCTGCTCAACCCGCTGAACGGGATTCCTGAAGTGAAAGCCGCCGTGCGCCAGGCCGCAGCGGAACTCAAGACCCATCTGAACTGAGTGCAACTCCTCGCCACACCTTCGGGTGTGGCGTTTTCTTTTGTGCCCGCCGGAGTTCACCTCATGAGCCTTTTTTCTGCCCACCTGCTGTCCTGGAGCGCCCTGCTGCTGGTGCTCGACACCTTGCTCTGGCATCTCGTGCCGTTCAAGCATCGTGCGCAACGGGTCGCTGTGCGACTGGTGCTGTTTCTGGGCTTCAACGCACTGGCCATCAACGCCGGTGTCAGCCCGTTGCAGGCGCCGTTGTTCGCCGATGACCCGGTGGCGCAACTCGGGGCGACAGCGCTGGGGATTCTCTGGTGGCTGTACGCGGCGCGGGTGCTGACCGAAGTCATCGGCTTGATCCTGATGCGCCGCATCGGCCACAGCGGCCGGCTGTTGCAGGACGTGATCGGAGCGCTGGTGTTTCTGGCGGCCATCGTCGCGGCGGCCGGTTATGTGCTGGATCTGCCAGTCAAAGGCCTGCTCGCGACTTCCGGCGTGGTGGCGATCGTCATCGGTCTCGCGCTGCAAAGCACCTTGGCCGACGTGTTTTCCGGCATCGTGCTTAACACCACCAAGCCGTATCAGGTGGATGATCTGGTGGTCATCGACGGCGTCGAAGGCAAGGTGCTCGACATCAACTGGCGCGCCACGCATCTGCTGACCAGCACCGGCACCCTGGCCGTGGTGCCGAACTCGGTGGCGGCCAAGGCCAAGATCGTCAACCTCAGCCGCCCGAACAACCTGCACGGCGTGTCGATCAGCATCAAGGTGCCGAACCACATCCGCCCGCGCCGGGTGCTCGATGCCCTCGACCGCACGCTGCAAGGCAGCAGCAGCCTGTTGCTGTCGCCTGCACCGAAAGCCGTGTTGAAAGAGGCCGGCGACGAAATGTCGGAATACGTGGCCAGCGGTTTCATCGCCGAACTGGGCAAGAAAAGCGACGTGCGCAATCAACTGTTCGACCTCGCCCACCGCCATCTTGAAGCCGCCGGCATCTCGCGGCATCCGGACGGCGTGATCGAACCGTCGACCCGCGCCCGCGCCCTGCTCGATGAAGTGAAGATCTTCCGCTCGCTGAGCCACGAGGAACGCGATCGCCTCGCCGAATCGATGGTCGCGCAGCAGTACAGCGCCGGGCAGGTGGTGCTCAATCTGGAGGAGGTCCCGGACAGCCTGTTCGTCATCGCCACCGGCGTGGTCAGCGCCAGCGTACCGGACGGCAACGGCTTCACCGAGGCCGGGCGCATGGGGCCGAGTGAGGTCATGGGTGAGCAAAGCATCCTCGCGGACACGCCTTCGCAAGCGACGTTTACCGCGCTGACGTCTTCGATCATTTATCGCCTCGACAAGAACCTGACTCGCCAGTGCATGGAACAGCGCAGTGAAGTGGGTCGGGCGTTGAACAAGTTGCAGGCAGTGCGGCAGCAGAACAGTCGGCTGGCGTTGATGGCCAAGCCTGTGCCGGTTCGCAAAGGTGGATTTCTGGGATGGTTGCAGAAGCGATAATTCACCGGGCTTTCAATCTTCTTTAACTTCAAAATCCAACCCCCTCACCCCAACCCTCTCCCCCAGGGGGCGAGGGGGAAAGGGAGCCGATCTCGGTGCTTTTCAAAACCTGAGTTCGACTCGATTTTTCAGGTCGATGTACCTCGAAAGAACAACTCGGTCAGCTCCCTCTCCCTCCGGGAGAGGGCTGGGGTGAGGGCTGGTTTTCGAAGTGAAAATACACACTCACCAACACCGCAAAAAAAATGCCCGCTCTTCAGCGGGCATTTTGTTCAGCCAATTACTGGGCAGTGAACTTGGTGTAGCTGTTGATCAGGTTGCGATAGTTAGGCAGACGCTGCGACAGCAGATTCGCCAGGCCTTCCATATCGTTGCGCCAGTCGACTTGCAGCTCGCAGGCCACAGCAAACCAGTTCAACAGGTGCGCGCCGGCAGCCGACATCCGCGCCCAGGCAGCCTGCTGCACGGTGGTGTTGAAGGTGCCGGAAGCGTCGGTCACCACGAACACTTCAAAACCTTCAGCGATGGCCGACAGGGTCGGGAACGCTACGCACACGTCAGTCACCACACCGGCGATGATCAGTTGCTTGCGGCCAGTAGCCTTGATGGCCTTGACGAAATCTTCGTTGTCCCAGGCGTTGATCTGGCCAGGGCGGGCAATGAACGGCGCGTCCGGGAATTGCTCTTTCAGCTCAGGCACGATCGGGCCGTTCGGGCCGGAATCGAAGCTGGTGGTGAGGATGGTCGGCAGGTTGAAGAACTTGGCGATGTCGCCCAGCGCCAGCACGTTGTTCTTGAACTCGTTCGGCGAGAAATCCTGTACCAGCGAGATCAGACCGGTCTGGTGGTCGACCAACAGTACAACGGCATCGTCTTTGTTCAGGCGGCTGTAAGGAACGTTGCTCATGTGAAACTCCTCGATGGATGGTTGTTGCGGGGAGCGCCGCTCACACAGAGCGGCGCTTTTCAAAAGGATCAGAACGCGAAGCAGGAGCAACCGAACGCGCCCCAGAAACCGGCGAAGTCGCTGACCGGCGCATTCGACATCCGCGCTTTTTCATGGCTGTGGGTATGCACCGCGCACGGGCCGCTGCACTGGTGCACCTGGGCCTGCAAGGGCGAATTCGGGCGCCAGTGGCCCGGGACTTTCACCACCGGCGACCAGTCCGGCAGCACCGGCAATGCACGTGGGCCGAGGTCTTCGAAGTCACCGGCGGCGTAAACGATCTTGCCGCCGACCACGGTCAGCACCGACTCGATCCACTTGATCGCTTCTTCTTCGACATGGAAGAAGTCCGCGCTCAGCGCTGCCAGGTCCGCCAGTTGCCCGACCTTGATCTGGCCCTTCTTGCCCTGCTCGGACGAGAACCAGGCACTGCCGTGGGTGAACAGTTCCAGCGCGGTGGTGCGTGGCAAACCTTCTTCGTACAGCGCCAGACCGCCGACGGTGCGACCGCTGACCATCCAGTACAGCGAGGTCCACGGGTTGTAGCTGGACACCCGCGTGGCATCGGTGCCCGCGCCGACCGGCACGCCTTCGGCAAGCATGCGCTTGATTGGCGGTGTGGCTTCGGCGGCTTGTTTGCCGTAACGGTCAACGAAGTATTCGCCCTGGAACGCCATGCGATCCTGAATCGCGATGCCGCCGCCCAGTGCCCTCACCCGCTCGATGTTCTGCGGGGTGATGGTTTCGGCGTGGTCGAAGAACCACGGCAGGCCGTTGAACGGAATATCGCGGTTGACCTTCTCGAACACATCCAGCATGCGGCTGATGGATTCGTTGTAGGTGGCGTGCAGACGGAACGGCCAGCGCTGTTCGACCAGGTGGCGCACCACCGGCTCCAGTTCCTGTTCCATGGTTTGCGGCAGGTCCGGGCGCGGTTCGAGGAAGTCTTCGAAGTCGGCTGCCGAGAACACCAGCATTTCCCCGGCGCCGTTGTGGCGCAGGAAGTCATCGCCCTGATGCAACTTGACGCTGCCGGTCCAGTTCTGGAAGTCGGTCAGCTCTTCTTTCGGCTTCTGGGTGAACAGGTTGTAGGCGATGCGCACGGTCAACTGGTCGTCTTTGGCCAGTTGTTCGATCACCTGATAATCGTCCGGATAGTTCTGGAAACCGCCGCCGGCATCGATGGCGCTGGTCAGGCCGAGGCGATTGAGTTCGCGCATGAATTGGCGGGTCGAGTTGACCTGATATTCCAGCGGCAGCTTCGGCCCCTTGGCCAGCGTCGAGTACAGGATCATCGCGTTCGGCCGCGCCACCAGCATGCCGGTCGGGTTGCCGTTGGCATCGCGCACGATCTCGCCGCCCGGCGGGTTCGGCGTGTCGCGGGTGTAGCCGGCGACGCGCAACGCGGCGCGGTTGAGCAACGCACGATCATACAGGTGCAGGATGAACACCGGGGTGTCCGGCGCTGCCTGGTTGATTTCCTCGAGGGTCGGCATGCGTTTTTCGGCGAACTGGAATTCGTTCCAGCCACCGACCACGCGCACCCATTGCGGGGTCGGCGTGCGGTCGGCCTGATCTTTGAGCATGCGCAGCGCATCGGCCAGCGACGGCACACCTTCCCAGCGCAGTTCGAGGTTGTAGTTCAAGCCGCCACGGATCAGGTGCAAGTGCGAGTCGTTGAGGCCGGGAATCACGCAGCGGCCCTTGAGGTCGACCACTTGCGTACCGGCGCCGCGCAGGGCCATGGCTTGCGTATCGTTACCGACGACGACAAAGCGGCCGTCCTTGATCGCCACGGCACTGGCGAGGGGTTTTTCGCGGTCTACCGTATGAAATTGGCCATTGAACAGAATCAGATCGGCGTTCATCGCAGTTCCTTCGAGATAAGTGAAACGGAGCCCGGACCCGCCGCTTCAGCGCAGCGGATTGGCATTGGATTCGGTTTTTTTGCGTGACTGACCGGCTTCCAGCCACGGCGCGAACAGACGGGTCACCGGCGGCATGAACACGTAAACCACCGACACCACGATGGTCAGGGTGATCAGGAACGTGGCGACCACGTAGTTGGAGAGAAAGGCATTGAGTTGCAGCAACGGCCCCCAGATCAGCGGCACCAGCAAGGTGTGCGGCAGAATCACCAGCAGCGTGACCACGGCCTGCTTCCAGCGCGGTGGCGGTGAGCCGGCCTCGGCCGTCGGCGTGAACCAGAATTCGT
Organism: Pseudomonas sp. GW456-12-10-14-LB2; assembly: GCF_002884345.1. Taxonomy (NCBI): domain Bacteria; kingdom Pseudomonadati; phylum Pseudomonadota; class Gammaproteobacteria; order Pseudomonadales; family Pseudomonadaceae; genus Pseudomonas; species Pseudomonas sp. GW456-12-10-14-LB2. Next base: position 99,816 of record NZ_POHV01000023.1, on the reverse strand, counting down.
TGGCTGCGTTGACTTCGGTCTGGTCGCCGTCGGCTAGCATCGGCGCCGCTTCATCGATCAGCTTCTGACGCTGCGGCGAATCGAGCCAGCGCTGCATCGCCTCGGTCGAGCAATAACGCAGCACGCAGGTGAACAGTGCGAGCCCGCCCTGCTGGCTGCGCATCACGTCCACGCCCAGATGCCCTTCTTCGCGCCCCGCCACGCTGACGATATTGCGCAGCCAGGCTTCGTAAGGCGCTTCAAAACCGGCCTTGACCCGGTGCTTGACGATCAGCGTCACGGTTTCTTCGGGTCCCGGTTTTTTCAGGGTCTGGGCATCAGGCATAACGGAGCACTCCGGGCAAACGAACATTGAGCGCCAGCCGTCCCGGCCCGGCGATCAGAACAGTGGTGAAGAGGATCAACAGCAACCAGCCGAATTGCCCTTCGGCCACACTCCATTGCGGATGCACGAGCAGCAACGCCACCAGCAGCACAAAGAGAATAGGCAAGCACGCCAGACGCGCCAGCACCCCGGCGACGATCAGCAGCGGGCAGAGGACTTCGGCGAAGATCGCCAGAATCAAAGTGAGGTGGGCACCGAGGTGGAACGGGTCTTCGATCAGTTGCAGCTGCGCGGTGAAGTCCAGCAGCTTGGGCAAGCCGTGGACGAACAGCAGAAACAACCCGCCGGTCACCCGCAGGAACAGCAGGCCGAGGTTTTGCGCCTGGTCATTGCGTTGTACAGCGTTCATGGGCCCACCCTTGATCAATCATTGCAGGGAATAGTGCAATGATTGATCGGGGGGGAAATTGGATGGGTGTGCTCTCTTTGCTCTTGATCGCCCGCTCTATCGAATCGTGTACTGACGCAGGACAAAAGCCTGAGCCGTTGACGAATTCGCGACGGTGTCCAGATTGACCCTGAAACGCAGGGTCAACGTGCTGCCGGGGCGCAGATCCTTCAAGTAACTGAACAAAACAATGACGCTGTAACCGTTATTGAAGACCCAGCTCTGGTTGACGGTAACGTTGCCCGTCCACATCGCGAGATTATGGGGGGCACCGTTGATGTCTTCGCCCTCCAGATCCAGCCAGAGTGACTGCAATCTCGCAATATGCGGCCATACACCAAAGCGCAAGGTTGCGCCGCCCTGCACGCTGGCCAAGAACAGGTCCGACGTACCATTGGCCTCGAGAAAAACGGGAGGAATGAACCGGTCCGCCGGGATCATCCCCACATTCAGATGAATAGGCCCCAAAGGCACGGGCTGAGCCGTGCCGCGATCATATTCGGCGCTGACCGTGACCCGCTTGCCCAGGCTGAACGCCACGAGCGTAAGCGGCAAAGGGATTCTCCTGGGACGCGTGGGGCCGGCTGTGAGGGTATTGGTGGTGTGTGAGCCCGCCGCCGGAGTCCCCGGCGCAGCAGTCCAGCGGACTCTGATCCGGTCGTTGGGCTGCATGTCGTAATTCACGACAGCCGTCAGATTCATCTCTACCGCCAACGGATCAACATTGCCATTATCGGGCGCCTCGGCAATCGTCACCTCGAGGTTCTGAATGACGACCTTGATTCGCCTCGGACTGGACGTTCCCCCGCTGCCATCCGCCAAACGAACCGTGAACGAATGCAGGCCTCCGGTCAGTGCCTTTGCCAAATAGGTCCAGATACCGCCCACTGCGTTGACGGTGTCCAGAAAAGTTTGACCATCAAAGACGTCTATCGCGCCGAAACCACTACCGCTCAGGGTAACGCTGGTGTAGCGGGTGTCTGCGCCATCGGGGACTTCACCCTCGGCATCGGTGACCGACGATATGCCGGGCGTATTGGTTGCAACTGTATTGACGGTGTAGTTCCGATGGGCAAATGCCTGGGCCTCGGAAAGATCCGGACTGTTTTGCAGCCCGGCCCAGAATCTCATCGTCAGCACGCTGCCATTTTGCAGACCTTGCAGCGGTGCAGCAGGTACTCTTTCCTCTTTATATCCCAGACTGAATCCATTACCGACGACATTCTCCGGTGCTTTCCAATACCAAGCCTCCCAGACACTGCCGTCGGGCTTCACACCTGTAAGCCGGAGCCAGAAGAACTGCTCGCGCCTGCTCAGCAGCCATGACCTGATACGCAATGTAACCTCAGCCAGTTCGCTCACATCCAGGTGAGTGCCCTCACCTTCGTCGCTTGCCTCCTTGATCACCGGCAGGGGCAGATCAAGTTGGTTGATGAGCGGTATGTAAAGCGGCAAAGTTTGTGATTCCACAGACGGTTCAGTGCCACGGTGAAGCGTGTAAAAGGCTCTGACAGTTAGCCCGAGATTAAATGCTACCAATGTGGTGTCAATGTGGGTCGTAAAAGGGCGTTTGAATCCGCCGATCGGGATTCGCGGCGACGTATAGGAACCGGGACCTGGAGTTCCTGCCACCTTGATCGTAATAAAGTCCCCTGGCAACCAAGGGAAGTCGATTGTTACCGTCAGGTTGTACCGGGCGGCCGCTGGCACCAGGAAACCCTTCGAACTTTCTTCAATTGCCAGTGGTGGCAGATCGTCACGGGTGAGCGCAGGAATCGGCGTGTCCATATTCACTTCCCTTGATAGCTGGCCGCTTCGGCATTGGCCCATCAAACACGGGAAGACGAGCACGCACCACTGTCAGAACTAACAGGTTGCGGGTTGATTCAGACGAACGGCACGCTTAAACCACCGGAATATCCAGCGTCACCGACATGAACTGACTGATCCGCGACCGCAGCCATTTCTCCGCCGGGTCGTTGTCATGCACCCCGCTCCACGCCATCGACAGTTGCGCCGCATCGATGGGAAACGGCGGATCTTCAGCCCGCAACGCACAGCCTTCGACCAACGCACACGCCGCGTAATCCGGCACGGTCGCGATCATCTCGGTACCCGCCAGCAGCGCGCGCAAACCGCTGAATTGCGGAACACCGAGCACCACGCGGCGGCTGCGACCGACCTTGGCCAGGTCCACGTCGATGTTGCCGCTCAGATCGCCGGAGAACGACACCATCGCATGGGGTCGCTCGCAGTATTCGTCGAGGGTCAACGGGCCTGGCCGGTTGTCGCCGCGCAAGACCTTGCAGGGAATGTCGCGCAGTTTCTTGCGCTTGGCGTTGGCCGGCAGATCGGTGGTGTAACTCACGCCGACGGAGATTTCCCCGGAGGCCAGCAACGTCGGCATCAGCAGGTAGTTGGCGCGGCGCACCACGACCACGATCCCCGGCGCCTCTTCCTGCAACTGTCGCAATAGCGGTGGAAACAGACCGAACTCGGCGTCATCCGACAGGCCGATGCGGAATACGTCGCAACTGGTGGCCGGATCGAATTCCTTGGCCCGGCTGACCGCGCCGGAAATCACGTCCATCGCCGGTTGCAGTTCCCGAAGAATCGCCAGCGCCCGCGCCGTCGGTTCCATGCCCCGGCCATTGCGCAGCAACAACGGATCGTCGAACAGATCGCGCAAGCGGCCCAGCGCCGCGCTCACCGCCGGTTGGCCCATGAACAGTTTTTCGGCGACGCGGGTCAGGTTCTTTTCGAACATCAGTGCCTCGAAAATCACCAGCAGGTTCATGTCGACGCGGCGCAGATCGTTTCGGTTCATGGAGCACGTTTTCCTTGTTTGAGCCTGACGTGAAAGATGGGCACTTTACTCGATGAGCGGTACTTTGGCCGCGCGTTTGTAGGGACCGTATTCGACCGGCACCCACTGGAAGTGTTTGTCGACCGCGGTGATATGGCCGATGCCCGGGAACGGCAAGTGCGCAGCCGTGACCCAGGTCTTGCTGGCCGCCGCTGCACTGAACACCGCATTACGACTCTTGATCGCTTGCTGGCTGTTGACGTCGAAGCTGATCGCCACCTCAGGATGATCGAACTGCACCGCGAGGTTGTGCACCAGATCCCCCATGAACACGATGCTCTGATTCTGTGAAGTAAAACGGTAGGTGGTACTGCCCGGCGTGTGCCCGGCTTCCAGTTTGGCTTCGACCAAGCCCGGCAACGGCGACTGGCCCGCCGCGAATGTCTTGAAGCGCCCGGCGGAGACGTATGGCGCGGTAGAGTCCTGAGCGATCTTGAAGAACTCCCGCGCGCCGGCTGGTGCCTTGGCGAGGGCCTGCGGGTCGAGCCAGTAATCGGCTTCTGCCTTGGCGGCGTAAACCGTCGCATTGGCGAAGATCGGTTGTTGCTGGCCGTCGACCAGTCCACAGACGTGATCCAGGTGCAGGTGCGTTAGCAGAATCGCGTCGACCTGCTCAGGCTTGTAACCCGCTGCCTGCATGTTCGCCGAGAGCTGGCCGGCAGTGGCGCCGATGCACTGGCCCGCGCCGGTATCCACCAGAATCAGTTGTTTGCCGGTGTTGACCAGGAACGCATTGAACGCGGTCTGCACGCCCGGCGTTTCAATCGAGCGACGGGCCAGCAGCGCGCGAATCTGGCTCTGGCTCATGCCCTGCAGCAGCTTCGGCGACAAATCGTTGTAGCCGTCGAACAGCGCCGTCACCTCGTAATCGCCCAGCGCCAGCCGGAAATAACCCGGCGCCTGCGTGCCGACCTGCGGTGCCTGCGCCATGGCGCTGGACATCACACCGACCAACGCCACGCCGATTGCGCCGTTGAACAAACCTTTCATATGCATCCCCTCGAACGAGCCCGATTCTGCGGCCCTTATGGCCCGCTCCCCATCGTCGCCATCCTGCCCGGTTCCCGTCATGGGGACTTGCAGCGGTGTGCTGAGTTGAAGCTGACAGTGGAATTAACAACGTTTAACTCGTCAGCCTTCGCCCCTCGCCAAACAATGAATCCCTCTGCGCAGCGTTGTTTTATTGACCTGAGGGAAAGCGCTGACCGTGCGTTCCCCACCGACACGGACCTTGGCCATGGCTCACTTACAGCAAACCGTCGCCCGCGCCCCTGCCAGCGAACCCCGCAAGACCAGCACCGGCGGCCTCAGCCCGCAGCGCGAGCGGCTGGTGAAACAGCTTATCCTCGAACGCCTCGGCGACAGCCTTGAAGTCACCGAACTGGCCAGCGCCTGCTCACTGTCACGCAGTCATTTTTCCCGGGCGTTCAAATGCAGTACCGGGTACTCGCCGCAAGACTGGATCCGTACCCAGCGCATTGCCCGTGCCAAGCTGTTGATCCAGCAGACCAACCACAGCCTCACGCAAATCAGCCTGGAATGCGGGTTCTGCGATCAGGCGCACTTCTGCCACATCTTCACTCGCAGCGAAGGGATCAATCCGTTTGCGTGGCGTTGTCAGGTCATGAAAAACCGCTGAAGCGGTTTCATCCGCGAGCCATCCGCTGCGCCAGTCGCGCCACCCGCTCGCCCAGGTGCGCGGCGGTTTGTTGGTCCTCCAAAGGCGGTGCCTGCTCGGGCGGTTGCTCGACGCTGGATTGGGACATTGCGCCGAGGGAGCTGCCGAGGCGATTCAACTGGCCGTCGAACACACCTTCGCACGCACGGGCCGGCAGCAGATCGAGCCCGACCCAGATCATCGAATGCTGGGCCGCGAACACCGCCATTTGCAGCAAGGTATTGAGCTTGTCGCCGCACAGGCTGCCGGAATTGGTGAAGCCCGCCGCGAGTTTGTCGCGCCACGGCCGGGCGAGGTAGAACGAGGCCGTGGCCTCCATGAATTGCTTGAACGCCGCCGAGGCGCTGCCCATGTAGGTCGGTGCACCGAAGATGATGGCGTCGGCGCGGTGCAGGTCATCCCAGTGGGCTTCCACGTCTTCCACCGCCAGCAACAGGCAAGTGCTGCCCACGTGGCGCTCCACACCTTGGGCCACTGCCTGCGCAATGACGCGGGTGTGCCCGTAGCCACTGTGATAGACCACCACTACCTTGCTCATCGCAGCGTCCTCCGGACGTATGCATTCCATTGCCCCGGAGTTTTGGCTTTGAAGCGGGCGCGGACGAGTTAATCGTTGTTAATTTTTCCCGGCTGTCGGGTGAGCCGGCACAGGTTCCGGCCTTTAAATACAGTGGTGACGGCACTGGATGCCGAGCGATGCCGGGGCGCGTGCGTTGCGCGCACGTTGCACTGGCGACAAATCCTGAGGAATATGCCCGGATACTGCGGATTAGACGGCTTGCGTGACCCTCGAGTCGATCTCCGCCCTGCCCGTCACGGACTCTTCACCGAGGCGGACCAGGATCATAAAAAACGTCGAAGGAGTGAGCGGTTGAGTCTTTCCCCGAATCAGGCCATCGGTTTCGGCCCCTATCGGATCCACCCCGGCCAGCGGCTGGTGCTTGAAGGCGACCAGCCTTTGCGCCTGGGCCGCCGCGCCATGGATATTCTGCTGATCCTGCTGGCCAACGCCGGTGAAGTGGTGAGCAAGCAGCAGCTGATCGCCGGGGTCTGGCCGGACAGCGTGGTGGAAGACATCAATCTGCGGGTACACATGGCCGCTCTGCGCAAGGCCCTCGGCGACGGTCAGGCCGGGCAGCGCTACATCGTCACGGTGGCGCAGCGCGGTTACAGTTTCGTCGCGCCGGTCGTGCTGCAATCCATCGAACAACGCCCCGCCGCCGCCAACCTTGGCCGGCATAACCTGCCATTGCGGCGCACGCGGATGATCGGTCGCCAGTCGGTGGTCGACAGCCTGATGACACAACTGCCGCGCCAGCGCTGCATCACCCTGGTCGGCCCCGGCGGCATCGGCAAGACCACCGTGGCCCTGCGCGTCGCCGAGCAACTGATCGGCCGTTATCGCGACGGTATTCGGCTGCTGGATCTGGCACCGCTCAACGATCCCGGCTCAATCTGCTCGCACCTCGCCGGCCTGCTGGATCTTTCGCTGCATGACAGCGAGCCGATGGCTTGCCTGATCAACAGCCTGCGCGAGCGGCAGATGCTGCTGGTGATCGATAACTGCGAGCACTTGATCGACGCCGTGGCATTGCTGAGTGAAAGCATTCTGCGTGGCGCGCCGCAGGTGCATATTCTGGCCACCAGCCGCGAAAGCCTGCGCGCCGAGGGCGAGTACGTTCAGCGTCTGGAATCCCTCGATTGCCCGCCGCCGATTGCAGTACTCGACCGCGATCAGGCGATGGGGTTTTCTGCGCTGCAACTGTTCGTCGAACGGGCGATGGCGGCGCACGAACACTTTGAGCCGGGCAACGCTGATCTGCCGTTGATCATCGACATCTGTCGACGGCTCGATGGCATCCCGCTGGCGCTTGAACTGGCCGCAGCGCAGGTGGCGGGCCTCGGGCTGGACGGTTTGCTGAGTCAGCTTCAGGGGCGTTTGCCGGCAGGCAATCAGACGCGCCTCGGTCGGCACAAAACCCTGCGCGCTACGCTGGACTGGAGTTTCAATCTGCTCAACAGCTGCGAACAGACCGGCCTGCGCCGACTGGGTGTGTTTCGTGGCGCGTTCACGCTGGAATCGGCGGCGGCGGTTATCGTCGGTCAGCACATCGAGTCGAACGAAGTGTTTGCGTCGATCACGCAACTGGTCGCCAAGTCGCTGCTCAACGTCGAGGTCGGCGATGAAGAGGTGTTCTATCGCCTGCTCGACACTACCCGCCGCTATGCATTGGAAAAACTCGACCAGGCCGCCGAGCTCGGCGAAACCCGCGAACGCCATGCCGAACGCAGCCTGGCGCTGATGCATCAGGCCCAGGCCGATTGGGAAAATACGGCGACCGAAGTCTGGATCGAGCGCTACGCCCGTGGCCTCGAAGACCTGCGGGCGGCGCTTGAGTGGACGCTGAACGATGAAGGCTCGCGCGCGCTCGGCGTTCGACTGACGGCGACGTCGGCGCCGTTGTGGCAGGAGTTGTCCCTGCTCAAGGAGTACGGCGTGCATGTGCGTCGGGCACTCGCATTGCTGGCGTCATCCGACGAGCCCTGCCCGCGACTGGAAATCGCCTTGAAACTGGCCTTGGGCAGCGCCTGTTACCACACCTGGGGTGGCACACCGGAAACCATCGAAGCCTTCGTCAGCGCTCGCCAATTGGCGCAACGGCACGACGACATGGCCGGCCAGTTGCGCGCAGTGTCGGGACACATGGCGGTCAACCTCAGTTGCGGGCATTACCAGATGGCGCTGGAGCAGAGCGAGCAATTCGAAAGCCTCGGTGTGCACGGCGATGCGCAGTTGTCCCTGAGTACCCATCGCTTGCGGGTACTCGCGCTGCATTACGCCGGCGATCAGCATCAGGCGCGAATCCACGCCGAACAGGTCATTCAGCGCATGGCCCACAGCGGCCACCTCAACCGCTTCACTCACGGTTTCGGCGTGCAATACGACCAGAGCGTCGCCTCGCTGACCGTGCTCGCCCGAGTGCTGTGGTTGCAAGGTTTTCCCGAGCAGGCCTGGCGCACGGCGCGGCAGGCGCTGGACATCGCGGTGCAGATCAACCACGGCACTTCGATCTGCTACACCCTGGCACTCGCCTCGTGCCTGATCGCCCATTACAACGGCGACGTACAGAACGCCCGCGCACTGCTGCAACTGTTGCTCGAACAGGCGCAGAAGCATTCGGTGCTGCTGTTCTACACGTGGGCGCGGCACTACGCGCAAGTAATCGACGCCGACAAGGCCCCCGCCATCCCGCCCGCCGACAGCGGTCTGGTCAGGGAAATCATGGTCACGCTGGATCCGGGTTTCGTTGATGATGCGTTGCTCGAACGCGCGCAAAGTGGCGCGGCGGGATGGAGTACTGCGGAGATCTTGCGGGCCCGGGCCGAGCGATTGCTGGCGGCTGAATCGCCCTGCCATCACACGATCGAAAGCGCCTTGCAGCAATCGCTTGAGATTGCGCGGACACAAGGCGCCCTGGCCTGGGAACTGCGCAGCGCCACGTCGCTGGCGCAGTTGTGGCAGCGTCAGTCGCGTTATCGTGAGGCGCTAGAATTGCTGACACCGATCTACCAGCGCTTCACCGAAGGTTATGCCACCCCGGATTTGCGCAAAGTGCGTTTACTGCTCGACGAACTGCGCGGTCAGTCGGCCGCTTGAAGCTGGCCGGGTGCGACCCAGGTAGCGCGCGTGCCGACGCTCGACATCACTCAGTTCGCCGCCCTGCTCCAGCTGTTCGCGGGCGTAGCGGCGCGTGGTGTTGAGCATTCGGTAGCGCAGCGTCCCGCTGGACCGATCTGTGGTCAGCAACGACTTGGCCGCCAGCTGCTCGACCACTGCCACCAGTGTCGAGGGTGGCAATTGCGCGCAACTGATCACGCCGATGGCGGCATCCAGGGTGAATGCCATCTTGAACACCGACAAGCGTTGCAGCACGCGTTGTTCCTGCTCGCTCAAGCGCTGATAGCTCCAGTCCAGCGCAGCCTTCATCGACTGGTGGCGTGGCACGGCGGTGCGGCGACCGTGACTCAGAACTTGCAGGCCTTGATCCAGTTGGGTCTGAAGGCCGACCAGCGCCAGCGCATCGATCTGCGCCGCCGCGAGTTCGATCGCCAATGGCAGACCGTCGAGCCGCCGACAGATATCGCGCACCGTTTCCAGATCCTGCTCACGCAGACTGAAGCCGTGTTGACGCGCACGGGCACGACTGACAAACAGCTGCACCGCCGAATAGCCCATGACCTCGGCGACACTGTTGAGGGCCGAGGCTTTGGGAAGGGTCAGGGGCGGCAGCGGCTGGAGGACTTCCAGACCGAGACGCAACGGTTCGCGGCTGGTGGCCAGGATCGACAGACGAGGCGCGGCGTCGAGCAGTTTTTGCAGCAGGTGCCGACAGGCTTCGTGCAGATGCTCGCAGTTGTCCAGCACCAACAAGGCGTGGCGCGCGGCCAGGGTGGGGAAGTCGATATCGAGGGTTTTCAGCAGGTGATCGAGGAGCGAAGTGTCTTCGTCGGTCTGCGACAGATCCACCTGCCACACGCCGTCACGAAAATGCTGCAGCAGCAGTTCCGCTGCACGCAATGCCACGGTGCTCTTACCGACACCGGCAGATCCCGTCACCGTCAGGAGCCGGGTCAACGGCAGTTGCCGGACCAGACCACCGACCAGTGAATCACGACCGGTGACCGGCGTCAGCCGTGCGGGCAAGTTGTGTTGGGGTGCTTGCAGGCTTTCGAACACCACTTGGGCGACGCTGTCGCCTTGCACCGGTGCCACGAAGCTGTACCCGCATTGCGGCACATTGACGATGTAGCGCTGACCGTTTTCACCATCACCGAGAGCCCGGCGCAACGCGGCGATGTGCACTCGCAGGTTGATCTCCTCGACCACCGACGTCGGCCACACCAGCGAAATCAGTTGCTCTTTACTGACCACCCGTCCGGCGCGCTCGACCAGCACTTGCAGAATGTCCAGCGCACGACCGCCCATGCGCAATTGCCGATCCCCTTCGAGGATCAGCCGTTGGCGCAAATGGAACGCGTATGGCCCGAAACGCAGGACCGACGCCGAGTTCAATTCGTTGAGGCTGTTCATGTCCGTTATCTTCGCAGGCCTCGATGACGGTACAACCACCACGCGGGGTCCAGCACGGACATCCGGATGCCCGTAACGGACAGAACCGCTCTAGCTGAACTGTTCGCGATATTGCGTCGGGGTCAGCCCGAGCTTTTCGCCGAACAGAAAACGCATGTGCCGCACGCTGCCGAAACCGCTTTTGTAGGCCACGGTTTTCAATGGCAGATCGCTGGTCTCCAGCAGATTTCGCGCGCAATCGATGCGCGCACTTTGCAGGAATTCCATGGGTGTCATATTGACCTCGCGAGCAAACACCCTAGCGAAATGCCGTGCACTCATGTTTGCAAGACCGGCCATGCGCTCGACGGTAAAAGCTTCCTCCAGGTGTTCCAACACATGGTTTTGCACGCGAGTAATCGGGGTTTCCTGGGGCGCCACTGCCGCCATCAACGGGCTGAACTGCGCTTGCCCGCCCTGACGTTTCATGACGACCAGAAGCACCTTGGCCACGTCCTGGGCAATCTTTTTGCCATGATCGCGGGCGACCACCGCCAACGCCATATCGATGCCGGCCGTGACGCCTCCAGAGGTGATCAGGTTGCGATCCTCGACAAAAATCTGGTCGGTGGCGACTTTTGCCTTCGGAAAGCCCTTGATCAGGCGTTCGGTGTAATTCCAGTGAGTGGTCACACGATAGCCGTCGAGCAAACCGGCGTGACCCAGCACGAAGGCGCCTGTACAGATTGAGCCATATTGCCCGGCGCGCGTCACCGCGCCCTGCAGCCAGTCGAGCAACGGCGGGTGTTTTTCGTTGTAGGCGCCAGGGCCACCCGGCACCAGCAGCAAGTCGTAGCGCTCATCGGCTTCGTCGATATGCCGATCGGTGTGCACGAGCACACCATTGGACGCACGCAATGGCCCGCGCTCGGTGCCCAGGGTGGTCAGGTGATAGTGGGATTGCGGTTTCAGGTAGCGGTTGGCAACCGAAAACACTTCCAGCGGCCCAGCCATGTCGAGCAGCAGAAAATCCGGAAACAGCACCATGGCCACGGTCTTCATGGGGGTATCACCAAAATCCATGCAAAGTCATAAGTTCGCGCATTATGGCCAGATACGGTGAAAACGTTGGAAAAGAATGCGTGATCCAGTGCACACAACTGTCAACCAGAACAGGACAGTATTTCAGTTTCCATCTACTTATTGCATCGCAGGGTAACCAGTAACCTTCTCCTTACTCGGACGAATCAACGTCCTGAAAGGAGATTTCATCATGCTGACCCTTCGTAAAGCTTCCGACCGTGGTCTGGCCAATCATGGCTGGTTGAAGTCGTTCCACACCTTTTCCTTCGCCAGCTACCGTGACCCGCGTGAACAGGGTTTCTCCGACCTGCTGGTGATCAACGATGACCGCGTCGCCGCCGGCAAAGGCTTCGGCCAGCACCCGCACCGTGACATGGAGATTTTCTCCTATGTGCTCGAAGGCGCCCTGGAACACAAGGACACCCTCGGCACCGGTTCGGTAATCCGCCCCGGCGATGTGCAACTGATGAGCGCCGGCAGCGGCGTGGCCCACAGTGAGTTCAACCATTCGGCGACCAAGCCTGTGCACTTCCTGCAGATCTGGATCGTACCGGACGTCAGCGGCGCGAAACCGCGTTACCAGCAAGAGCACTTCAGCGAACAGAAAAAACGCGGTCGCCTGCAACTGATCATTTCGCCCGAAGGCAGCCACGGCTCGCTGAAAGTGCGCCAGGATGCACGGGTGTATGCCGGGCTGTTCGATGGCGAGGAAAGCGCCACCCTCAAGCTGCCTGCCAACCGCTATGCCTATGTGCACGTCGCTCGCGGTAGTGTTGAACTGAACGGCGTGCAGTTGAAGGAAGGCGACGGCGTGCGGGTTCGTGAAGAACAGGCACTGACCCTGAGCAATGGCCAGGATGCCGAAGTCCTGGTGTTTGATCTGCGCCCGCAGGAATTGCCGGAAATGCCATAAGCCCGTGGTTTTCATCGCTCGAAAAAAACGGCCTTCGTTGAAGGCCGTTTTTCATTCTGCTGGCAAGCTCATCAGCACTGTCGGCGCAGGGTTTCCAGCCTCTTTCACCGATTGAATCATGGCCAGGGTGGTCTGCATCGTGACGAGCACGTTTGCCTGATTGGCGTAGTAAGAACCCGCGAGTATGGCAACCATTCCGAGAAAATGTACGGCCGTTGCCGCCCAGTAATTCGCCTTGATCGTCGAGACCTGCCTGACGGCTTCGTCAATTCGCTCCAGAGACCTGTCAATGCGAGCCGAGACGATCGCGTAACGCTGGTCGCGCTCCAGATGAGCCTTTTCTTGTTCCAGTCTGACCTTTTCGTAGACTTTCTCTCGCTCGACCCGGGCGGTCTCCCGCTCCTGTCGGGCCGTCTCCAAGACCTTTTCATGCCCCACCCGAGCCTTCAAACGCTCCTGCCGCAGGTTTTCGAGATTCTTCTCGTGCGCCAGCTGGATTCTTTCCTGAGCCTGCTCCCGCTCAAGGCGCACTTTCTCCTGGGCCTCTTCCCGCTCAAGGCGCGACTTTTCCTGAGACTTCTCCCACTCCCGCCGTGCTGCCTCCTGCTCTCGTTTCTGCTCCAGGCGCGCCGCGTCTTGGGACCGCTCACGCTCCACCCGAGCCGCCTCCTGAGATCGCTCCCACTCGAACCGTGCCTCCTCCATAGAGCGTTTTTGCTCCAGCCGGCCCTGCTCCTGACTTTTTTCGAGCTCCAACCGTGCCTGATCCCGCTCAGCCTGTTGGGTCAGAAAGCCATCGATCTTGGCGGACATGGACTCGATCCGTGCATCGATTCTAGTCTCGATGACTTCGATCCTGGCGCTGAATTCGTCTCGCGTTATGTAGTTCATACACTCACTACTATCCGTTTGCCCGGCCATGTCGCTTGCTTGAAATTGGCTGAATTCCCTTGCAATCAATTCCGCACCTCTGACGTTTATCAATACTTCCCTGGATTGATCACCGCGGAGCGTTGCACCTGCTCACTCCGGGTGTGAGAAACGATAGGGCCCGGCCAAAAAACTCACAAGCCAGCGGATTCTGGCGCTGTTGTAGGCAAGATCGTCAGCTGATGTAGCCGTCCTACACGGCATCAAGGACTACTCATTCTCCAGCGCAAACGCTTCGACAATCTGCTCGATCACCGCCCTGACCCGCGCGGTATGGCGCAGATCCGCGTGGGTCACCAGCCACACTTCATAAGGCAACGGCCGCGTACGCTCCGGCCACAGCCTGACCAGACCGTCGCGCTCGCCCATGTAGACCGGGATTTCTCCTACACCCAGCCCGGCGGCAATCGAGCGGCGTACCAGCAGGCTGGAGCTCAGACCGGCGACGATCCGCCCGCGAGTCACGGGTTCAGTCACCAGGGTCAGGTCCTTGTTGCCTTGCAGATACGGCTGGTACACCACCAGATCATGGCCCTCGAACGTACTGCCCGGCGTCGGCACGCCATGGCTGTCGACGTAGGCCTGCGAGGCAAACAGCCCCACCGGCCAACGCGCGATGCGCCGGGCGATCAGGTCCGGATTGTCCGGGCGGGTGTTGCGCACGGCGATGTCCGCTTCACGCTTGGCCAGGCTGAGGATCTGCGTGGAGGCGTCCAGTTGCACGCGCACGTCCGGATGCCGTTCGTGCAACTGCGCAATGGCCGGGATCAGGAAATCGATGGCCAGCGAATCGGTGGTGCTGACCCGCACACTGCCGGTCAGGCGATCGTCCAGGCCTTGGATACGCCGTTCCAGCTCCAGCGCCGAATGCTCCATTTTTTCTACCGACTTGAGCGCCGCTTCGCCGACGGCCGTCAGTGCATAGCCCTCGGAGGTGCGCAGAAACAAGGTCGCGCCCAGCGACTTTTCCAGCGCCGTGATGCGTCGCCCTACTGTCGCCTGATCCACGCCCAGCACGCGCGCGGCACCGCGCAATGTCGACTCGCGACAGACCGCAAGAAACACCCGTGCATCATCCCAGTTCATATCGTTCTCCATTGATGCATAAACGCATCACTATCACGCAAACTCGCTGCATTAACGCAGCAACGATAGCCGATATGCTGGGCGCCATAAACCTTTCAAAGGATTGCCGTCATGCACACTTCAACTGCTTCGCCCGAACGTCCGGACACAAGTGTCTGGCTGGCGATCTTCGCCGGACTTTGCGCCAGCCTGGTCAGCATCGGTCTGGCGCGTTTCGCCTACACGCCGCTGATCCCTTCGCTGATTCAGGCGCAATGGTTTTCCGCTCATGATGTGGTCTATCTGGGTGCGGCCAACCTGGTCGGTTACCTGATCGGCGCCCTCCTTGGCCGACCGCTGGCACGCCGGCTCACCCAGAGAAATGCCTTGCGACTGATGATGCTGGCGGTGACCGTGGCGTTCTTTGCCTGTGCGTATCCCGTGTCGGTGAGCTGGTATTTCGGCTGGCGCCTGCTGTCCGGGATCGCGGGCGGCGCGATCATGGTGCTGGTGGCCGCGACCGTGCTGCCCCATGTACCGGCCGCGCGCAAGGGCCTGGCCAGCGGCGCGATTTTCCTCGGCATCGGTCTGGGCATCGCCGGATCGGGCACGATTGTTCCGCTGCTGTTGAGCCTTGGCCTGCAAGCGACGTGGCTGGGATTGGGCGTTTTGTCACTGGCACTGACGGCATTGAGCTGGTTCGGCTGGCCTTCGGAGCTGCCCCATGCAATCACCACCACCGCTGAAGTGGAACCGGTCGCTCCGACACCGCCTGCTGTTTATCTGTTGTTTGCCCAGTACGCATTCATGGCCGCCGGGCTGGTACCGGCCATGGTCTTTCTGGTGGATTACGTCGCCCGGGGGCTGGGCGCCGGGTCGCACGTCGGCGCTCTGATCTGGGTCATGTACGGTCTGGGCGCCATCGTCGGCCCGGTGAGTTATGGCTTCCTCGCCGATCATCTTGGCGCGCGCACCGGCATTCGTCTGGTGCTGGTGGTGCAGGCGATCACCCTGGGTTTGCTGGCGGTTTCGCATTCGTTCCTGGCGTTGGCGCTGCTGGCGGTGGTCCTTGGTTCATTTCCGCCGGGTATTGTGCCGCTGGCATTGGCCCGGGTGCATGAGCTGGTGCCGGATCATCATCGCCAACAGGTGGCGTGGAGCCGGGCCACGGTGTCGTTCGCCACGTTTCAGGCGCTGGCGGGCTTCGCCTATTCGGCGCTGTTCAACGCCACGGGCGGACAACATGCGCTGCTCTTCGTGATTGCCTGCGGTGCCATCGTGATCGCGCTGATACTTGAGCACGCCATGAAACTGCTGCCCTCCTCCGTCGAACAACGCTGCTGCGCCGAATGACGGGAATCATTGCGCCCTGACTGCGTTCCCATCTACTGATCACTTTTTCAAGAGGAATCGAAAATGACGTTGCCCAATGAAATGACCCGAATCGAAATCACCGAACCGGGCGGGCCCGAGGTTCTGCAATCCCGGCGCGTCCCGCTGCCGGTCGCCGCAGAAGGCGAAATACTGATCCGCGTGCGTGCCGCCGGCATCAATCGCCCCGACGCCCTGCAACGTGCCGGCAAATACCCGATGAAGCCCGGCATGAACCCGATTCCTGGCCTTGAAGTAGCCGACGAAGTCGTGGCGATTGGCAACGGCGTCAGCACATTCGCGGTCGGTGACCGGGTCTGCGCGCTGACCAATGGCGGAGGTTACGCCGAATACTGCACGGTCCCGGCCGGCCAGGCCCTGCCGATTCCCGATGGGCTGGACTGGATTCAGGCAGCTGCAATTCCGGAAACCTTTTTCACGGTGTGGGCCAATCTGTTCGGCCTCGGCGGCGCCAGCCGTGGCCAGCGCGCCTTGATCCACGGCGGCACCAGCGGCATCGGCACCACCGCGTTGATGCTGTGCCGCGAGTTTGGCATCGAGGCCTTTGCCACCGCCGGAAGCGCCGATAAATGCGCAGCGATCCACAATCTGGGCGGCGAAGCGATCAACTACCGGGAACAGGATTTCGCCGCTGTCATCGCTGAAAAAACCGCCGGCCAGGGCGTGAACGTGATCCTCGACATCATGGGCGGCTCGTACCTCAACGGAAACATCAGCGCCTTGGGGATGGATGGGCGGTTGGTGATGCTCGGTTTCCTCGGTGGCGCGCGGGCCAATGACATCGATCTGCTGGCGATCCTCGGCAAACGTGCGGTGGTTACCGGCTCCCTGCTTCGCGCCCGTACCTTGGCGGAAAAAGCCGCCATCGCCGATCAACTGCGCGAACACGTCTGGCCGGTGCTCGCCGCCGGGCGCTGCCTGCCGATGATCGACAAAGTCTATCCGCTCACCGACGCAGCCAAGGCCCATGCCCACATGGAAGCGGGCGACCACATCGGCAAGATCGTGCTGAAGATCGACTGAGTCGTTGCAGCATTTTGTAATCGTTGCAGGCGTGCGGTGGTCGAAAATGTCACGCGCGGGTCAAGGCATCTGGTAAAAGCGTTCTTTGCCCGCGCTCTGGTGAAACGTTTAATGTTCTTTGCCTTCATGACCCGACTTCGACGCCGCCGTCTGGCGTTCGCCTGCATGGCCGCCCTGATCATCGGCGTGCCGGCTAGTTGTGCCGTGCTGGAACACACCGAACGCAAGCTGTTGTTCCGCATCGAACCGGGCACCGCCGGCTGGTATCACGGATTGCCCGGCAGCGTGCAGGAACTCGATCTGCAACCGAAGAGCTTCAAGGCCGGGCAAAACATTCACGCCTGGTGGTGGCCGGCGGAGCGCGCCAATGCTCCGGCCATCCTTTATCTGCATGGCGTGCGCTGGAACCTCACCGGGCAACTGTTTCGTATCGAACAATTGCGCGCGGCAGGTTATTCGGTATTGGCCATCGACTATCGCGGTTTCGGCCAGAGCCGTGGCGATCTGCCGTCGGAAAGCACGGTGTACGAAGATGCCCGGGTAGCCTGGGAACGCTTCCAGCTGTTGCAACCCGATCCGAACAAACGCCTGATCTACGGGCATTCATTGGGTGGCGCGGTCGCCATCGATCTGGCTGCCGAACTCGGTCGCGACGCCACCAGAAACCACACCCCACTGCCGGTTCGCGGACTGGTTATCGAATCCACCTTCACTTCATTGGCGGATGTTGCGGCAGCCGTGGCCAACACCTCCCTTCCAGTCCGCTGGTTGCTGTCGCAGAAATTCGATTCCATCGACAAGATCGCCGAGATCCACATGCCGTTGCTGGTGGTACACGGCCTGGCCGACGCCTTCGTGCCGTCGCGCTTCAGCGAGCAACTGTTCGCCGCCGCCCGGCAACCGAAACGCCTGCTGCTGGTGCCCGGCGCAACGCACAACAACAGCATGGCGCTGGGCGGACAGAACTATCGCAAGGCGATCGATGCGCTGATGCAAACCCGACCTGCCGCCCGAGTGGCGGGCGCTGCGGTACAGAAGAACCCGCGCGATTCCTGACGCCCCTTCCCCGCAGACCATCGGTCACCCCGAAAGGAAATTCTTGCAGCATCGGTTGGCAATCCGGCGTTCTAACGCTTTTCTGGATGGAGTCAATCCATGACGCTGCTTCGGCACACCCGGCCGCGCTGCGTTCCACTGCCTATTCGGGAGCACCCCCATGAAAATCAACCCGTACCTGATCTTCAACGGCGACTGCCGCGAAGCCTTCACGTTTTACGAGCAATGCCTGCAAGGCAAGCTCGAAGCGATGATGACCTTCGGCGAAACGCCAGCCGCCGAACATGTCCCCAAAGAGCACCACAACCTGATCATCCACACCTGCCTGAAAGTCGGGGATCAGATGCTCATGGCTTCGGACACCACACCCGACCGCCCCACCCAAGGCATGAGCGGTTGCTCGATTTCGCTGAATGTCGACAGCATCGCCGAGGCCGAACGGGTGTTTAACGCCCTGGCCAGGGACGGTCGCGTCGACATGCCGCTGGACGCCACCTTCTGGGCCGCGCGTTTCGGCATGCTGGTGGATCGTTTTGGCGTGTCGTGGATGGTCAATTGCGAAAGTGACAAGTGACGCTGTCATTGCACCGGACATGAAAAAGCCCGACCTCTTCAGGTCGGGCTTTTGCGTTCAACGCTGTGCAAGCTCATGCCGAACGCACTGTTCGTAGTACGTCTGCTTGACGGCCGCCGGCTTCAGCCGCGACGCGCTGTCGTAGGTCTGCTCAGTGATGCCCATGGCGGTCATGCGCATCCACGGTTGCTGGAACTTGCGCGCCTGCAGGCGCTTGCGCGCGCCATACAGGGAAATCCCTGACAGCTTCGACTGTTGCGCACCGGCGGCGATGTCCGAACCCCAGGTACACGCAAAACGATGGCTCTTGCTCAGTTCCCTGGCCTGGGCCTCCACCGCGAGCAGAGCGAGGGAAAGCGTTGCTACAGTGATGACAATCGTCCGCATATAGCCCACCTAACCTTTTGAAAAAAGGCGAGTTTGCCGGGACTTGAAACATTCGGGGGCCAGCAATTTGCCGCCTTTTTTCAGCCAATCTCTGCCGAAGGATGGCCATAAAGATGCGCTGCTCCACCGCCACCCGTCTCCCACCTCTCCCGCCCGTCAGCCGCCCGGCACTTTGCTTCGCCTCTGATTTTCCAAGATACATCCACCCGACGCGGAAGCCCGACGATGAACAGAACCATTGCAGCCCTCATGCTTGGAAGTCTTTTATCCGCCACCGTACCGCTGGCGATGGCGGGAAGCAGCGTCCCCCCTACCGGCATTCCCGGAGTCAATCAGGGAGGCACCGAATCCAAAGAAGACAAGGCCGACAAAAAGGGTGAAGAAGCCTCGGGGTCGAACTCCGGTGCAGAGTTCCACGAGACAGAGAAGGATGCGCAAACATCCAGTGGCTCAAAGGATGGGATGGAAGAAAAGAAACCCTGAACCACTTAGCCAGTTTTCGCAGGCATAAAAAAGCCGATCTCTCCGATCGGCTTTTGTATATGACGCTGATCCCGCCTTGGCAGGCCAGGACGATTAATTTCAGCGCTTGAGCTTGCGCTTGTTGCGGTACTGGTCGATCACCACCGCGACCACGATGATTAGTCCCTTGATGATGTCCTGTATGTAAGCATCGACCCCGACAAACGTGAACCCGCTGGCCATCACCCCAAGGATCAAAGCGCCGATTACCGTGCCGGTGATGCGCCCCACTCCACCCGCCAGACTGGTACCACCGATAACTGCCGCGGCAATCGCGTCCAGCTCATAGGACATGCCCATCCCGGCCTGCCCGGTAGCGGCGCGGGCCGAAGCCACTACGCCGGCCAGCCCCGCCAGCAGTCCGGCGATGCTGTAGACGATGACCAGATGGCGTTTGACGTTGATGCCTGAGGTGCGCGCCGCCTGCATGTTGCCGCCGATGGCGTAGGTGTATTTGCCGTACTTGGTGTAGCGCAGCGCGATGTGGAAGATCACCGCCACCACCAGAAAAATGATCACCGGCATCGCGCCGTGGCCGATGGCCGTGTAGGAGTCCGAGAGCATGCTCACTGGCTGGCCTTCGGTGTAGTAACGCGCCAGGCCACGGGCCGAAACCATCATGCCCAGTGTGGCAATGAACGGCGGAATCCCGGTGATGGCGATGATGCTGCCGTTGATCGCCCCCGCCAGCAGCCCGACACCGAGCCCGGCAATCACCGGAATCCAGACCGGCAAATCGGTCAGTGACGGGAACACCGCCCGGGCGAAATCCGAGGTCTGCGCCAGACTGGCCGCGATCATCGCCGACAACGCGAGCACCGAGCCCGACGACAGGTCGATACCGGTGGTGATGATCACCTGGGTCACGCCAATCGCCAGCAGGCCGATGATCGACACTTGCAGGATCATCAACACCAGCCGCTGAGAGTTCATCAGGAAGCTCTGGTCGCGCACGATCCAGCCGAACAGTTCGAACACCAGGCCGATGCCGATCAGCACCAGGAAAATGCTCAGCTCCGTCGGAAAGCGCCGGCGACTCTTGACCGGTGCCGTGGCCGGTTTGTTTTCCAGTATCGCGTTCATAACCACTCACCTTTCTATCGCATCATCGACGGCGGACTCGGCCACCAGCGGTATCCATTAATGAACCGAGGACAGGCCCGAGGCCAGTTGCATCACCCGCTCCTGAGTCGCCTCGCTGCGGTCGAGGGTGCCCATCAGGTCGCCCTCGTGCATGACCATCACCCGGTCACTCATGCCGAGCACTTCCGGCAGTTCCGAAGAAATCATGATCACCGCCATGCCTTCGCTGGCGAGGTAGGCGATGAGCCGGTAAATCTCGGCCTTGGCGCCTACATCGATGCCACGGGTCGGCTCGTCGAGAATCAGGATGCGCGGGTTGGTCATCAGCCAGCGGGCCAGCAAGGCCTTCTGCTGATTGCCACCCGACAGTGTGTCGATGCATTGCTCCAGCGACGGGGTTTTCACCCGCAGCTTCTTGCACATGTCTTCGCACAAGGCGCGCAAGGCTTTTTGCTGGATGAACCCGTGGCCGGCGTAGTGTGGCAGGACGGCCATTTCCATGTTTTCCAGCACCGAGAGGCACGGGAACAGACCGCTGAGTTTGCGATCCTCGGTCAACAGCGCGAAGCCCTTCTCGATCGCCATGTGCGGATCGCTGATGCGCACCACTTCGCCATCGAGACGGATCTCGCCACCGTCGCTGGGCGTGATGCCGAAGATCGCTTCGGCCACGTTGGTCCGGCCGGAGCCCATCAAACCGGCGATGCCGAGGATTTCCCCGGCATGCAGGTCGAAGGAGACGCCCTTGAAAATGCCATCGAGCTTGAGGTCGCGCACCGACAGCAACAGATCGCCGATCGGCTTTTCGCGCACCGGAAACAACTGGCTCAATTCGCGACCGACCATCATCGAGATCAGGCTGTCGCTGTCCATGGAATCGGCCCGCTGCAGGCCGATGTAGGCGCCGTCGCGGAACACCGCCACTTCATCGGCAATCGCGAACACTTCGTTCATTTTGTGGGTGATGTAGATGATGCCTTTGCCCTGGTTTTTCAGGTCGGCAATGATCGAGAACAGATGGGCGACTTCCTTGTCGGTGATGGCCGATGTCGGTTCGTCCATGATCAGGATGTCGGAGTCGTAAGACACGGCTTTGGCGATCTCGACCATCTGCCTTTCGGCGATACTCAGATTGCCGACCAGCTCTTCGGGGTCGAGGTTGATCCGCAGGCGCTCCAGCAGTTTCGCCGTGCAGCGGTGCATTTCCCGATGGTCGATCATGTGAAAGCCGTTGAGCTGCTCGCGACCGATCCAGATGTTTTCGGCGATGCTCATGTGCGGCATCAGGTTGAGTTCCTGGTGGATCATCGCGATCCCGGCCTGAAGCGCTGCCAGCGGCGTTTCGAACACCACCGGTTTGCCCCGCAGGCGCAGCTCGCCGACGTCTGGCTGGTAGATGCCGGCGATGATTTTCATCAGGGTGGATTTGCCCGCGCCATTCTCGCCCATGAGCGCCAGCACGGAACCGGGGCGTACCCGCAGTTGCACATCGGACAACGCCACCACACCGGGGAAACCCTTACTGACGTTGAGGATCTCCAGCAGGTACGGCTCTTCGACAGGTATTGCAGTGGGCGGGCTCCCCGTCAAAGGGGTGCTCGAAGCAGTCGCTGAAGCGAACATGATCAGGTACTCCATCAGCAAGGTCGCGATCGCCACCTTGCGGGCTTATTGTTGTTATTGAACGGACGGACTATTTGAACTGGTCAACGTTTTGCGGCGTGATCAGGCGGAATGGCACCCAGACCGCCGGCTCGACTGGCTCATTCTTCGCCATTCTCACCGCGGTATCGATGGAACCGTCGGCCTGACCCTTGGCGTCCTGGAACACGGAAGCGGCCAGGGAGCCCTTCTTCACGGCATTCAAACCGTCGGGCGTACCGTCGACACCCGCGATCAACACGCTGCCTTTGGCGACGCCGGCCTGTTGCAGGGCCATGGCGGCACCGATGGCCATTTCGTCGTTGTTGGAGACCACCGCGTCGAACTTGCGGCCCTGGGTCAGCCAGTCGTTGACCAGGGTCATGCCCTTGTCCCGTAGCCAGACGCCGCTCTGCTCCTGCTCGACCTTGATGTCCGGGTATTTGGCCAGCACCTCTTTAACGCCCTTGGTGCGGTTGGTGGTGGAGTTGTTCGCCAGGTCCCCCAGCAGAATCACGATATCGCCCTTGCCGCCCATCTTGTCGGCCAGGTACTGCATCTGCATCTCGCCGGCCTCCAGGTCGTTGGAAGCAACGGTTACCACGCCTTTGGGCAGGTTCAGGTCATCGGGGCGGCGGTTGACGTAGACCAGCGGAATGCCGGCCTTCACTGCCGCTTCAGTAATCTTTTTGGTGGCGGCGGTATCCACCGGATTGACCACGATGGCGTCGACTTTCTGGCTGATGAAGCTCTCGACCTGGCTCAGTTGCTTGACCACATCGCTGCGGGCGTCTTCGAACTGCAGCTTGACGCCGTCGGGATAGGACTTGGCTTTCTTGTCCATGGATTCGCGCAGGTAGGTCAGCCAGGTGTCATCGAACTGGGACATGCTGACGCCGATCTTCATATCGGCCAGCGCAGCGCCGCTGGCGAACATCAGGGACAAGGCCAGTGAGGCAAAACGGGTCTTGGTCTTCATGAAAAGTCTTTCTCCACATTCTTGTTGGTTTTATGGATGAGGCATGACGATTTCAGTAAGCGGACAAGCAGTCGAAGCGTTGGAACGTATCCCGAGACAGTGAATCTGGAATCGACTTTATTGGAAAATATTTTCCATATCAACCTGTTTTAGAATTTTATTATGATTTTATTCCATGGCTTGCAAACTCACTCAGTTCCACTACCTGACGACGTTTGAAACTCAGGCGCGCAGCGTCTAGCACGCGGGTTGTCGCCAGTGCATCACGGGCGTCCACGGGCAGTGGGCCACCGTTTTGCAACGCGATTTGTAGCTGCAAATAGAACTGACTCCAGCAGCCGCGCTCAGACGGAACCCGCTCACGCTCGTCTCCGTGTTCGAACCAGCCCCAACGGCGGTGCTCTTCGACGCCCCAGCGCTCGCCTTCGGTTTTCGGCGAGAGCCCGGCCAGTGCCTGGGCCTCTTGCCCGTCCAGACCCTCGACGCTGTAACAGCCCAGCGTGCCGCTCACCCGAAAGCGCGGGCCAGGGCTGTTTTGCAGGCAACTGCCACCCAGATGCGAGGTCACGCCGTCGACGTGGGTCAGGGACATGAAGAAGCCGTGATCGAAGGCCTGGTCTTTTTCCAGGTAGTCCAGTTCCGCGTAGACCCGTGTCACCGGACCGAACAGCAACAGCGCCTGATCGACCAGATGACTGCCAAGGTCGCGCAGGAAACCACCGCCGCTGCCGTTGTGAACCGACGACGGCGAGTAACGCTCGATACGCGACTCGAACCGGCTGACCTGGCCCAACGCGCCGGATTCGATGAGTTTGCGCACGGTTAAAAAGTCCGAATCCCAGCGCCGGTTCTGATAGACGCTGAGCGGTACATTTTGGCGCTCGGCCATGGTGATCAGGGTTTGCGCCTGCTGCCAGTCGGCGGCGAACGGCTTGTCGCTGACCACCGCCACGCCGTGTTCGATGCCGTCGAGCACCAGTGCCGGCCGGCCCTTGAGGGGCGTCGATACCACCAGCACATCAATCCCGGCTTCCACCAACTGGCCGATGCTGTCGAAGGCCGGCACACCCGGATGCTCCGCCGCCAGCAACTGTCGGCGCTCCGCTGAACGGGTGACCACGCCTACGAACGTCGCCGCCGGCAGACTGCTGATCAGCGGAGCATGAAAAAACCGGCCGCCATGGCCGTAACCGACAAGTCCGATGCGCATACAAGTATTTCCCTGAATAAAACGCGGACCCTGTGGGAGCGGGCTTGCCCGCGATGGCGGCGGCACATTCCACATTGATGTGCCCTGACAGACCGCAATCGCGAGCAAGCTCGCTCCCACAGGGATTTGCGTCAGCTGTAGAAATGGGGACGGTCCGGCAGTGCAACGTTGACGATCGCCCCGCTGTTCTGCGCTTCGATGCACGCGTCGGCAGCAACAGCGGCGGCGAAGCCATCCCACGCCGACGGTCCACCCACCTGCCCCGCCCGCACGCCATCGATGAACGCCTGCAACTCGACGTCATAGGCCGCGATGAAGCGATCCTTCCAGTCCATCAGAATCGCGTTGGACAGCTTGGCACCGCTGCGCAATTGAACCTGGGACGGCTCCGGCAATTTGGCGATGCCGGTCTCCCCCACCACTTCGCACTGGATGTCGTAGCCGTACTGGCAATTGACGAAGACTTCCACGTCGATGCGCGTGCCCTTGGCGGTTTCCAGCAGCACGATCTGCGGATCTTTCAAATGCGCGAGGGCTTTGCTGCTCTTGCGCGGGAACACCACCTGCACCGAGACGTAATCGTCATCGAGCAACCAGCGCAGTACGTCCAGCTCATGGATCAACGTGTCGGTGATCGCCATGTCGGTCTTGTAGTTTTGACCCACGCTCGGGTTGCGGTGCGCGCAATGCAGCATCAACGGTTCGCCGATCTGGCCGCTGTCGATCACCGACTTCAACGCGCGATAACCTTCATCGTACGGACGCATGAAACCGACCTGCACCAGCCGTTTGCCGTGGGCGACTTCGGCCTCGACGATCTTGCGGCAGCCTTCGGCGGTGACCGCCAGTGGTTTCTCGCAGAACACCGGTTTGCCCGCCGCAATCGCGGCCAGCACGAACTCTTCGTGGCTCGGGCCCCAGGAGGTGACGAGGATCGCCTCGACGTCCGGCGCCTGGATCAGCGCATGGCCGTCGGGATAAACCTCGGCGGTCAGCTTCAGGTCAGCGACGACCTTGGCCGCCTGCTGCAGATTGATGTCGGTGACCGCCACGACCTGGCTGTTGAGCAAGGTCTGGCTGCAACGACGGATGTGGTCCTGGCCGATGGCCCCGGTGCCGATGACGCCTAGCCGCAACGCTTGGGAAAGCAATGACATGAAAGGATTCCTTGTGGTTGTTCGATTCAGGGCAATCAGTACTGACGGGCCTTGGCCAGTCGTTCGTTCAGGGTTTTGGCCACGGCGTCGGTGCGGGCGCTGGTGGAGACTTGCGCCACGCCGACCCGCCACCACGACAGATAACCGTGAATCATGGTCTTGGGCAGAACCTTGATGTCGATCAGGGTCGAGACCGTCTGCAAGCGCGCATCGGCCAGCGCCGCCTGCAGTTCTTCAACGGTGTTCACCTTGTAGGTCTTGCAGCCGTAGGCCGCCGCGCTCATGGCGAAATCCACCGGCACGAAAGCACCGTCGAGCTTGCCGCTCTGCGGGTTGCGGTAACGGAACTCGGTGGCAAAGCTGTCCATGCCGTTGCCCATCTGCAGGTTGTTGATGCAACCGAAGGTCATGTTGTCGAACAGCACCACGTTGATCTTGCGCCGCTCCTGGATCGAGGTGGCGAGCTCCGAGTGCAGCATCATGTAAGAGCCGTCGCCTACCAGCGCATAGACCTCGCGCTCCGGCTCGGCGAGCTTCACGCCCAGCGCGGCATTCACCTCATAGCCCATGCACGAATACCCGTACTCGACGTGATAGGTGTTAACGCCCTTGCTGCGCCAGCTGCGCTGCAAGTCACCGGGCAGGCTGCCGGCGGCGGCGACGATGACCGCGTCATCGGCGAGGGTTTCATTGAGTACGCCGAGCACGCGGCTCTGGGTCAAGCAGGAACCGGTCAGCTCGATGAATTCGCGCAACACCGCCGGATCGAGGTGGTCGTTGATTTCCGGGATGAAATCCCGCGCCTGATAGTCAATCTGATGCAGGCGATCCACTTCCTCATCCAGTTGCGCCCGGGCCTGACGGGGTTGATCGCCCCAAGCGGAACGGTAGTCGCCCAGCGCTTCGGCCAGCGTCGACAAACCCGTCCGGGCATCCGCCAACAGTTGCACACCGTCGAGTTTCAGCGCGTCGCACGGGCTGATATTGAGGTTGAGACATTGCACGTCAGGGTGCTGGAACAAGGATTTCGACGCGGTGGTGAAATCGCTGTAGCGAGTGCCGACCCCGATGATCAGATCCGCTTCCCTGGCCAGCAGGTTTGCCGCCAGGCAACCGGTTTCGCCAATGCCACCGACGTTCAGCGGATGGTTGGACACCAGCGCGCTCTTGCCGGCCTGGGTTTCGGCGAAAGGAATATCGAAGCGCTCGGCAAACGCCTGCAACGCCGCGTTGGCGCCCGAGTATTTGACGCCGCCACCACAAATGATCAGCGGTTTGCGCTTGCCTTTGAACAGTGCCACGGCATCGCCGAGCATCGCTTCTGTGGCCGGACGACGCTCGATGCGGTGCACGCGTTTTTGCAGGAAGTAATCGGGATAGTCGTACGCCTCGGCCTGCACGTCCTGCGGCAAGGCCAGGGTCACGGCGCCCGTTTCGGCGGGGTCGGTGAGCACGCGCATGGCGTGGATCGCTGCGGTCATCAATTGTTCGGGACGGTTGATGCGATCCCAGTATTTGCTCACGGCCTTGAACGCATCGTTGGTGCTGATGCTCAGGTCGTGGAACTGCTCGATCTGTTGCAACACCGGGTCCGGTTGACGGCAGGCATAGACATCACCCGGCAACAGCAGCAAGGGAATCCGGTTGGCGGTCGCGGTGGCGGCAGCGGTCAGCATGTTCGCCGCGCCCGGCCCCACGGACGAGGTACAGGCGTAGATCTTGCGCCGCAAATGCTGCTTGGCGAAACCGATTGCCGCATGGGCCATGCCTTGTTCGTTGCGGCCCTGATGGACGATCAGGTCACCGCTGTCCTGCTCCAGTGCCTGCCCCAGACCCAGCACGTTGCCGTGGCCGAAAATGGTAAAGATCCCGGCGACGAACTTGCTCTGAACGCCATCGACCTCGATGTACTGGTTGTCGAGGAATTTCACCAGGGCCTGGGCCATGGTCAGTTTTGTTGTGGTCATAACCGCACCTTTCAAATTCAGATCCGATCCCTGCGAGGGGCACTGTCAACCCAGGGATTTGCTCAGGTGTTCCATGCTCGCGCCGATCGCCGTCTGGATATCCGCCAGGCCATGGACGCTATCAGCGAAGGGTTCAAACGACAGGTAGCCGCTGTAGCCGCCAGCAAGCAGGCTGTTGATTTGTGCCGCGTTACCGAGAATGTCGTCCGCGCCCACCAGCACCCGGTGACCATCGCCAAGGGTCGCCAGCGGCGCCTCGGTTTCCTCGACACCGGAGATATGCACCAGCCCGGTCAGCTCAGGGAAAAACTCCTGCTCACCGGCCAAATGGTGATGAAAGGTGTCGTGAACCAGACGGAACACATCCAGCCCGCCGACTGCCTTGATCGCCTCCACCGCCGTGCGTTTGCGGCGCAGCGAGCAGGCTTTGAAACCCAGCGGCTCGATGTATCCCAGCAGGCCGTGATCGCGCAGGATCGGCGCCAGCTCACTCAACGCGGTGCGCAGGCCCGACGCACGTTCGGCGACGCTGCGCGGATCGGCGCGGTCGTTCAACGGGCACATCACCAGCCCCCGCGCACCACAATCGCGGGCATAGCCAGCCAGCTTCAAGGCCTGCGCGCGGCGCTCGTCATTCCACACGTCAAACGGATACAACGCGTTGATCGACAGCACGCTGATGCCATGTGCCCTGCACAACTCACGCACGTGTCCGGGCGCGGTGCCGTCCTCGATCTCGATGCCTTTGATGTCGTTGCGGATCTCGATGGCGTCGGCCTTGAGGGTCACCGCCAATTCGATGAACGCAGGCAGGGACAAGCGAGGAGCGACCATTCGGTTCAGGGCAAAACGCAGTGGAGTACTCATTCTTGTTGTTCTCCGCGCAGATGAATTATTTGGCCGTCGGCATGCTGAATTCAGGGCCCTTGGCAATGCTGTCGGGCCAGCGTTGCATCACGCTTTTGTAGCGACTGTAGAAACGAATGCCTTCTTCTCCGTAGGCGTGGTGATCGCCGAACAGCGAGCGCTTCCAGCCACCGAACGAATGCCAGGCCATGGGCACCGGAATCGGCACGTTGATGCCGACCATCCCGACCTTGATGCTGCGGGCGAAAGCGCGGGCGATCCCGCCATCGCTGGTGAAGCACGACACGCCGTTGCCGAACTCATGGGCGTTGATCAGCGCCACGGCACTGGCGAAATCCGGCACGCGCACGACGCCCAGCACCGGGCCGAAGATTTCCTGCTGATAAATGCTCATGTCGGTGGTGACGTGATCGAACAGCGTCGCGCCGACGAAAAAGCCCGCCTCGGCGCCCGGCACCTTGAAGTGGCGGCCGTCGACAATCAGCTGCGCCCCCTGAGCCACGCCCTGATCGATAAAACCCTCCACCCTGGCCTTGTGTTCGGCGGTGACCAGCGGGCCCATGTCGTTGTCGCCTTGCAGACCGTTACCGACTTTCAACTGATCGATCCGCGGCAGCAGTTTGGCGATCAGTTGATCGCCGACTTCGCCGACCGCGACCGCAATCGAAATCGCCATGCAGCGCTCACCGGCCGATCCGTAAGCGGCGCCGATCAAGGCATCCGCGGCTTGATCCAGATCCGCGTCGGGCATGACGATCATGTGATTCTTCGCGCCGCCCAGCGCCTGCACCCGCTTGCCGCGCGCGGTGGCCTGCTGGTGGATGTATTCGGCAATCGGCGTCGATCCGACAAACGAAATCGCCTCGATGTCCGGGTGCTGCAGCAAGGCGTCGACCGCCGTCTTGTCGCCCTGAACCACATTGAACACGCCGTCCGGCAGACCGGCTTCGGTCAACAGGCGAGCCATCAGCAAACTGGCGGACGGATCGCGCTCGGACGGTTTGAGGATGAAGCAATTGCCGGTCACCAGCGCCAACGGAATCATCCACAGCGGCACCATCACCGGGAAGTTGAACGGCGTGACCCCGGCGCAGACGCCGAGTGGCTGACGCAGGTTCCAGTTGTCGATGCCGCCGCCGATGTTGTCGCTGAACTCGGTTTTCAACAGGTTCGGCGCACCGCAGGCGTACTCGACGATTTCAATGCCTCGGGTGACTTCGCCCCTGGCGTCGGAAAACACCTTGCCGTGTTCGCGGCTGATGATTTCGGCCAGTTCGTCGTGATGACGATCGAGCAACTCCTTGAACTTGAACATCACCCGCGAACGGCGCAGGGACGATTGCTCGGACCAGGCCGGGAATGCCTTGAGCGCCGAAGCGACAGCAGCGTCCACGGTCTTCTGACTGGCCAGCCCGACTCGCGCCTGAACGGCACCGGTGGCCGGATTGAAGACATCGCTGAATCGTCCGCTACCGCTGTCCTGCACCTGACCATCGATGTAGTGGCCTATGACCGGGGCGTCGCTCATTGTTCTTGTTCTCCGTGCGAAAGTTGGAATTCAGAGATCCAGCAGCCAGCTGTGCTGAGGGTCGTTATGGAACTGCCAGACGCGTTTCGGTCCGGCCATCACGTTCAGGTAGTAGGACTCGTAGCCATACGGCACGCTGACCGGGTGATAGCCCTTGGGCACGACCACGAGGTCGCTGTTTTCCACGGCCATGGCCTGATCGATGCTGCGGTCGTCGGTGTAGACCCGCTGGAACACGAAGCCCTGGGGCGGGTTGATCTGGTGGTAATAGGTTTCTTCGAGAAAGCTCTGGTGCGGCAGGTCGTCGGTGTCGTGCTTGTGCGGCGGATAGCTCGACGAGTGTCCCGACGGCGTGCGCACTTCCACCACCAGCAGCGAATGGGCCGGCTCGCTGTCCGGCAGGATGTCGCAGACATAACGTGTGTTGGCGCCCTTGCCGCGCACGCTGCGCTTCATGGTTTCAGGCCTGATCAGGCGCGGGCCGAGGCCCGTGGTGGTCGAACCGGGAGCGGCGCAAACCGCCACTTGCGCATCACTCAATGCCACCACCTGCGCCTGACTGCCGAGTGGCAGGTACGCGGCGAACGGGGATTTGTCTTCGAACACCGACTGGCGATCACCGAGGTTGTCCCAGTTGAAGGCGCCCTGCCCCGGCGCTTCGCCGTGGATGCCGACCCGGCCGCTGAGCAGCACCAGGCACAGCTCCTTGTCGCCCGCTGCGACAGGCAAGGTTTCACCCAGGCTCAAGCGATAGGCGGCGAAACCGACGTATTGCAGCTCACCTTCAGCCAGCTCGACCATGGTCCGGCCACGGGCATTGCTTTTGACCAGCAGGCTCATCGTGCAGTCCTCGCGTCGAGCAACGCACGCAAGGTGTCGAAGCCTTTTTTCGCGTAGACATAACTCGGCGCCACTGCCGGATCCTGCTCGGCCTCGACCACCAGCCAACCGTGGTAATCGGCCGCCAGCAGCACGTCCAGCAACTCGGCGAAGTCGATGTCACCATCCCCTGGCACGGTGAAGGTGCCGTTGATGATGCAGTCGGGGAAGCTCCACAGGTTGTTGCGCGCCAGTTGTACCACCGGTTTGCGCACGTCCTTGAAATGCACGTGGCAGATGCGCGACAGGTGTTTGCGCAGCACCTGCAAGGGTTCACCACCGCCCATGTAGCAATGGCCCGAATCGAACAGCAGCCCGACTTCATTACCGGTCAACGCCATCAGGGTGTCGATGTCCGACGGCGATTCGACGTAGGCACCCATATGGTGGTGATACGCCAGACGCACGCCCTGGGACAGGGTGAAGCGCGCCAGCTCGGTCAGCTTGTCGGCGTATTGTTGCCACGCCTGTTCGGTATGAAAACGCGGGCGCTCGACCAGCGGAATTCGTTGGCCCTGAATGGAGTCGGCGACTTCACCGTAAACCAGCACGTTCGCGCCGTTCTTCGCCAGCAGCTCGACATGGCTGGCAATCGCATCGATTTCCTCGGCCACCGAACGCCGCGCCAGACGACTGGAATACCAGCCGGACACCAGCGCCAGGTCATACGGACGCAGCACGTCGCCAACACCTTTGGCGTCCTTGGGAAACTTGCCGTTGAGTTCGAAGCCTTCATAACCGATGGCCTTGCCTTCGCTGAGGGCGATACTCAGCGGCGTTTCACCGCCGAGGGACGGCAGGTCGTCGTTGCTCCAGGAAATCGGGTTGATGCCAATTCGGATAGCGGGCATGGCTGCACCTTTTATTGTTATTTCTAGAATGTTCAACCGCGGCTCAGGCCCGGGCCGTACGCCAGGCATCGATCAGCTCGACGAAGGTGCCCTGCACCTGACGGATCAGCGTCTCGTCGTCGATTTCGCCGGCCAGCCAGGCGCGGCTCGGTTCCTGGAAAATCGTACGGCCCACGGCGAACCCGCGGCAGGTCTGGCTCTGACTGGCCTGCTGGAAGCCTTCGGCCAATGCGGATGCCGGGGCATTCAGGCCCAGCAGCACCACGCCTCGGCAATAGGGATCGCGCGCCTGGATCAGTTCGTCGAGCTGTTGCCATTCCTCGGCGCTCTGCGTTTCGATCTTCCACCACGCCGGGTAGATGCCCAGGTTGTAGAGGCGCTTGAGCGCGCGATACAACACGTCGGGATGCGGTGAGGGGTGATCCTTGGGCGGGATGATTTCCAGCAGCAGTTCATGACCGCTGACTTGCGATGCCTGATACAACGCCTTGATTTGCGCTTCCTGCTCCAGCCGCAGCATCGGTTCGTCATCCGGGTGGAATTGCACCAGGCATTTGATGATTTGTTCTTGCGGCCAGGCGATCAGGTTGCTGCCGATCGAGCGCCCGTGCTCGAAGGCCAGCGGCCGCGAGCCCTGCACCTCGACCGGCCGCGCCACCCACCAGCCTCGACCGGTGGCGGCGTTCAGCGAGTCCTGGCCGAAACGCTGATCCGCCAGCAGCCCGACATCGGCTTCGATGCCCTGCTCGCGCAAATCGCTTTCGACCCGCTCTACGGCCTTGATGAACAGTTGCTTGAGTTCGCCGATGGCGCCGAGATCGCGTCCACCCTTCTGGGCCAGTTCCACCAGTTGTCCGCGATGGTCGAAGGCAAAGATGAACAGTTGCTTCCACTGCTTGCGCGGCACACTGACCTGATGCAGGCGTTGCAGGGTGACGTCCTGATCCGGCCGGGTAATCGGTACCGGGCTGCTGAACAGGTAATCGAGTTCGGCACGGGTCGGCATCGCCGGCGCGCAGGCATGGCGCGACACCACCAGACCACCGCAGGCATTGGCCAACTGGCAGCAACGCTCGTCGCTGGCATCCTCCAGCCAACCGCTGAGGAAGCCCGACATGAACGCATCGCCGGCGCCCAGTACGTTCAGCACCTCGACCCGCACGCCGGGATAAATCGCGCCGTCTTCAAGACGTTGTGGAATCTCCCCGTGGATCACCGTGCAACCTTGCGGACCGAGCTTGACCACCAAGGTCGCTGCGCTCAAGCGCCGGACATTGCGCAGGGCGGTGAGCAAATCCTCGGAACCGCCGGCCAGCAGAAACTCTTCTTCCGTCCCGACCACAAGGTCGAAGCGCGGGAGGATTTGTTGCACATGTTGAGTGACGTTCTGATCGGCAACGAAACGGGTTTCGCCGTCCGCCTTGCCGGCGAGTCCCCACAGGACCGGGCGGTAGTCGATGTCCAGCACCCGTTTGACGTTGTGCTTTTCGGCGTAGTCCAGCGCCTGGATGCTCGCCTTGTAGACGCCATCGGTGGAGAAATGAGTGCCGGTGATCAGCAAGGCTTTGCTGGAGGCGATAAAGGCTTCGCTGATGTCTTCGGCCCTCAGCGCCATGTCGGCGCAATTCTCACGGTAGAAGACCAGGGGAAAGGTTTCCCGATCCTTGAGACCGAGCAGCACCATGGCGGTCAGACGCTGCGGATCGACCTTGATGCCGCTGACATCGCAGCCTTCACGGGCCAGCGACTCGATCAGGAAACGCCCCATATGATCGTCGCCGGTCCGGCTCAGCATCGCCGATCTGAGCCCCAGCCGGGCGGTGCCGAACGCGATGTTGGCGGACGAGCCGCCGAGGTATTTGGCGAAGCTGCTCACATCCTCCAGCCGTGCCCCGACTTGCTGCGCATAGAGGTCGACGCCGAGGCGTCCGAGGCAAATCAGATCCAATTGACGTCCACTGGCAAAACGAGTCTGGCCCATGCTGGCTCCTGTTATTTTTATCAGCCTGTGCCCAACGCGGTGACCGCGCCGGACACTCTTGGTGGATGCAGACTAAAACGAGCCGGATCGAACAATCAATAAATATTCCAATTATTTTTCACGTGGAATATTTTTTCCAATAAGCTTCAGTGCGGGCGCTCCAGACGCAGTGCATCGTTTCAGCAGGCATCCCGCTGGCGCAAGCCCAAGATTTTGTCCGGGCCGAGCCTGTAGACTGCGCACAGCCAAACTATTGTCAGGGGACGAGACGTAACCGTCCCTATAAGAACAAGCCAAAAGGATTATTTATGTCCAGCACCGATCAGCCGGCTACCGCCGAGAGCACGCCCGAGAGCGATCTTGCCAGCCCCCCGATCAATGCCGAGCGTCTGCTGCAGCTCATCACCACTGAATACGAAAGCCTTCCGCGCCAGCTCAAACGCATCGCCAGTTACATGAGCCAGCAAAGCGACCGGATCATGGTCGACCGCATCAGCGACATCGCCCGCGAGTGCGAAGTGCACCCGTCGGCCATCGTGCGGTTTTCCCAGCGTTTCGGTTTCAGCGGATTCAGTGAAATGCAGGCGCTGTTCCGCGAGGCGTATACCCACAAAGCCACGCCGGTACAGAACTACCAGCAGCGCATTCGCAGCATGATCGCCAACAAGTCGCAGAAAGCCAGCGGCGGCGACCTGGCCCGAGAGTGCATCGACGCCACCCTTTCGGGCATCGAACGCCTGGGCCAGGAACTGGATGACCAGGCCTTTGAAAAGGCCGTGGATCTTGTGGTCAATGCCGACAATATCTACGTGGTCGGCGTGCGTCGCTCGTTCGCCGTGGCCGACTATCTGGTCTACAACCTGCAACACACCAACAAGCGCATTCACCTGGTCTCGGGCCTCGGCGGCAGCTATCGCGAGCAGATGCGCAGCGTGCGCGCCAATGACCTGGTGATCGCCATCAGCTTTACGCCGTATGGTAAGGAAACCCAGCACTGCCTGCGCATCGCCCAGCACCATCAGGCGAAAACCCTGATCATCACTGACAGCAATCTCTCGCCCCTGGCCAAGCGCGCCAACACCCTGCTGCTGGTCAATGAAGGTAGCTCGTTTGCGTTCCGATCCTTGAGTGCGACTTTGTGCCTTTGCCAGGCGCTGTTTATCGCCGTGGCCTATCGACTGGAGTTGAAGGTGGACGAGATTCACGAGCAGGTCGGGTTCGAGGACTGATCGGAGCACCGTCATCTCAACGAATGTGGTAATTCAAAATATTTATTCCATTATTTGAACACAAGGAATATTTATTCTATAAACAGGATCTCTGAAAACAAAAACTCAAAGGATCCTGTCATGCGTGAACTCGGAATCGGCCTGATCGGCACGGGCTTCATGGGGCGCGCCCACGCCCTGGCCTTTCGCAACGTCAGCGGGGCATTCGAACTGCCCTTCACCCTTCGCCTGGCCGGCCTGGCTGACGCCGATCCCGCACGCGCACAAGCCTGCGCCACCGCCTGGGGCTTCGATCAGGCCCATGGCGACTGGCAGCGATTGATCCACGACCCCAAGGTCAACCTGATCGCCATCACCACTCCCAATCACCTGCACTACCCGATGGCCATGGCCGCTCTCGCCGCCGGTAAGCCGGTTTACTGCGAAAAGCCGCTGGCGGTGAATCTTGAGCAAGCTCATGCCATGCACGTGGCGGCGAAGCATGCCGGCGTCGTCACCCGGGTCGGCTACAACTATCAGCACAACCCGATCATCGGCCTGGCACGCGAGCTGATCCTGAGTGGCGAACTCGGCAAGATCATCAGCTTTCAAGGTGAGTTCAGCGAAGATTTCATGGCCGATCCGGCCTCCCCCTGGTCGTGGCGCTGCGAACCGGAACATGCCGGTGGAGCATTGGCGGATCTGGGCAGCCACCTGCTCGCCATGGCGCGCTACCTGCTGGGCGATGTCGAAGCGGTGTGCGCCGACTCCCAGACAGTCCATGGCCAACGCCCGACCACAACCGGCAGCCAGGAACGACGTCGCATTGCGGTCGACGATCAAGCCCATGCCTTGCTGCGTTTCGCCAGTGGCGCGCGGGGTACCTTCAGCAGCAGCTGGCTCAAGCATGGCTACAAGAATCATCTGAGCTTCGAGATCAGCGGCACCCGAGGCACCCTGGCGTTTGATCAGGAGCGCTTGAACGAGCTACGCCTGTGTCGCGCCGGCGAAGGTGGCTTCCAGCGTTTACTCGCCGGACCGGACTTGCCCGGCTACGCCGCGTTCAGCCCGGCGCCGGGGCATCAGCTGGGCTACAACGAGCTGAAGACACTGGAAGTGCATGAGCTGATAATGGCGTTGGCCGGGAGCGGGCAGACCGGGACTGATTTTGAAGAGGCATTTGAAGTTGAGAGGCTGGCGACGGCGATTCGGGTCGCGGCTGAGGAACGACGCTGGGTGTCTGTCAGTGAAATCACTGGGTAGTTTTGTGCGGGCACAAAAAAGCCGATCGGGATGATCGGCTTGTGTGTCTGAATTTACTGAAGAGGAAACTGAATCCCCTGCAAAAGTCACTGCGCATGAAAAAGCCCAACTCGCTAAAGTTGGGCTAAGTCATTGAATTATATGGTCGGGACGGAGTGATTCGAACACTCGACCCCTAGCACCCCATGCTAGTGCGCTACCGGACTGCGCTACGCCCCGACTAGGTTTGAAACTCGTTCTCCATCTCGAAGAACGCTCAAGAATATATCGCAAGCTTTTGAAAACTGGAAGTATTTAAAAGCACGAAATTATTTCTTGAGAACCACCAGAACATCTTCGAGCTCGGCGATCATCTGGCGGATCATTTGCTTGTATTGGGTGGTGTCGTCTTTGGCTTCATCGCCGGACAGACGCAGTCGCGCGCCGCCGATGGTAAACCCCTGATCGTAAAGGAGCGCGCGGATCTGCCGGATCATCAGCACGTCCTGGCGCTGATAATACCGGCGGTTTCCGCGGCGTTTGACGGGGTTGAGCTGAGGAAACTCCTGCTCCCAGTAGCGCAGCACGTGCGGTTTTACCGCACACAGCTCGCTGACTTCACCGATGGTGAAGTAGCGTTTGCCCGGGATGACGGGGAGTTCGTCGTTATGACTTGGTTCCAGCATAAGCCTCAACTCGGGCCTTCAACTTCTGCCCTGGACGAAAGGTGACCACACGGCGAGCCGTGATCGGGATTTCTTCCCCCGTTTTCGGGTTGCGGCCAGGCCGCTGGCGTTTGTCCCGAAGGTCGAAATTGCCGAAACCCGACAATTTGACCTGCTCGTTGTCTTCAAGAGCGTGCCTGATTTCCTCGAAAAACAGTTCAACCAATTCCTTGGCTTCCCGCTTGTTCAGGCCCAGCTCTTCATACAGACGTTCCGCCATCTCAGCTTTCGTCAAAGCCCCCATACGTCACTTCCTTAACGTGGCGTTCAACCTTTGTTCGAGCGAGGTGAGGATATTTTGCGTCGTCGAATTCACCTCATCGTCATTAAGAGTGCGCGATGGATGCTGCCAGGTCAAGCCGACTGCGAGGCTTTTTCTATCAGGATCAATGCCTTTACCCTGATACACGTCAAATAGCCTGAGGTCTGTCAGCCATTCGCCTGCATTTTCACGGATTACGTCCAGTACAGCCGAGGCTGCAACGTCTTTGTGCGCAATCAGTGCCAGGTCACGACGCACTTCAGGAAAGCGCGACAACTCGTGGAATTTCGGCATTTTACCCAGAGCGACTTCAGCCAGAACCAGCTCGAAGACGAAGACCGGACGGTCGAGACCCAGGGACTTCGACAGTTCAGGGTGAATCGCGCCGATAAAGCCGACTTCACGCCCTTCCCGCTCGATGCGTGCGGTCTGGCCCGGATGCAGCGCAGGGTGTTTGCCCGGTGCAAAAGTGAACTGATCCAGCGCACCGGCAAAGCCCAGCACTGCTTCTACGTCAGCCTTGACGTCGAAGAAGTCCACGGTATCGCGACCTTGCGCCCAGCCTTCCGGCAGACGGCTGCCGCATACCACACCGGCTATCATCGGCTCTTGCTTCAGACCTTCCAGCTGACCGACAAAGCGCAGGCCGCTCTCGAACAGACGAACACGATCCTGCTGACGGTTGAGGTTGTGCTGCAACGCCTTGACCAGACCCGGCCACAGCGACGAACGCATGGCGGCCATGTCATTGGAGATAGGGTTCGCCAACAGCAGCGGCTCTACGCCCGGGTTGAACAGCTCGAACTGCTTCGGATCGATAAAGCTGTAAGTGATCGCTTCCTGATAACCACGAGCGACCAGCAGACGACGCAGCTCCGGCAGATCGCTGCGCGCTTCGGCCTTGGCCTGTGGCGCCAGACGAGCTTGCGGGTAACGAACCGGCAGGCGGTTGTAACCGTACAGACGAGCCAGCTCTTCGATCAGATCGACTTCCAGGCTGATGTCGAAGCGATGGCTTGGCACTTCTACGCGCCACTGCCCTGCTCCGTCGGCGGAAACCTTCAGACCCAAAGCATTGAGCAGACGCTCGACTTCGGCCGAATCCATTTCCATGCCCAGCATCTGGGTGATGCGCTGAGCCCGCAGGGTGATCGGCGCGATCGACGGCAAGTGCTGCTCGCTGACGGTCTCGATGATCGGGCCGGCTTCGCCACCGGTGATTTCCAGCAGCAGGCCGGTGGCGCGCTCCATGGCTTCACGGGCCAGTTGCCAGTCCACACCGCGCTCATAGCGGTGCGAAGCGTCAGTGTGCAGACCATACGAACGAGCCTTGCCCGCGACAGCGATCTGGTCGAAGAACGCACTTTCAAGGAACACGTCGCGAGTTGTCGCGGAAACGCCACTGTGCTCGCCACCCATCACGCCGGCAATCGCCAGAGCGCGAGTGTGGTCGGCGATCACCAGCGTATCGCTGCGCAGGCTGACTTCCTGACCGTCGAGCAGAACGAGCTTCTCGCCCTCTTCCGCCATGCGCACACGGATGCCGCCATTGATTTCGGCGAGATCGAAGGCGTGCAGAGGCTGGCCCAGCTCGAGCATCACGTAGTTAGTGATGTCGACGGCGGCGTCGATGCTGCGGACTTCGGCGCGACGCAGACGCTCAACCATCCACAGCGGCGTCGGCCTGGACAGGTCAACGTTACGGATGACACGGCCCAGGTAACGCGGGCAGGCCGCAGGTGCCAAAACTTC
Organism: Pseudomonas sp. GW456-12-10-14-LB2; assembly: GCF_002884345.1. NCBI lineage: Bacteria > Pseudomonadati > Pseudomonadota > Gammaproteobacteria > Pseudomonadales > Pseudomonadaceae > Pseudomonas > Pseudomonas sp. GW456-12-10-14-LB2. Next base: position 61,151 of record NZ_POHV01000023.1, on the reverse strand, counting down.
TACCGAGCGCACTTCGTCGTGCACCGCCGGAACGGTCATCACCACCGGGCGAGTGACCGGAGCGTCGTACAGCGCGCCGACTTCACGGGCCAGACCGGCCAGGGACAGGCAGTCGCCACGGTTCGGAGTCAGATCGACTTCGATGCTGGCGTCTTCCAGGTCCAGATAAACACGGAAATCTTCGCCCACCGGCGCATCGGCTGGCAGCTCCATCAGACCGTCATTGCCTTCACCGACCTGCAGCTCGGATTGCGAGCACAGCATGCCGTTGGACTCGACACCGCGCAGCTTGGCCTTCTTGATCTTGAAGTCGCCCGGCAGCTCGGCACCGATCATCGCGAACGGAATCTTCAGGCCTGGACGCACGTTTGGCGCACCGCACACGACCTGGAAAGTTTCCGCGCCATTGCTGACCTGGCACACGCGCAATTTGTCGGCATCGGGGTGCTGCTCGGTGCTCAGCACCTCACCCACCACCACGCCACTGAAAACACCGGCGGCCGGCGTAACGCTATCGACCTCAAGACCGGCCATCGACAGACGGGCAACCAGCGCGTCGCGATCTACCTGCGGGCTGACCCAGCCACGCAGCCATTGTTCACTGAATTTCATCCTGCTCTCCTAAGAATTCGTTACGACTAGCGAAATTGCGCGAGGAACCGCAAGTCGTTGTCGAAGAACAGACGCAAGTCGTTCACGCCGTAACGCAGCATGGCCAGACGCTCAACGCCCATGCCGAAGGCGAAGCCCGAGAACTCTTCCGGATCGATCCCGGACATGCGCAACACGTTCGGGTGAACCATGCCGCAGCCCATCACTTCCAGCCAGCCGGTCTGTTTGCAGACGCGGCAGCCTTTACCACTGCACATCACGCATTCCATGTCGACTTCGGCGGAAGGCTCGGTGAACGGGAAGTACGAAGGACGGAAACGCACCGCCAGCTCTTTCTCGAAGAACACCCGCAAGAACTCTTCGATCGTGCCTTTGAGGTCGGCGAAGTTGATATCGCGATCGACCAGCAGGCCTTCGACCTGGTGGAACATCGGCGAATGGGTGATATCGGAGTCGCTGCGGTACACACGGCCTGGGCAGACAATGCGGATCGGCGGCTTTTTCGATTCCATGGTGCGGACCTGTACCGGCGAGGTATGGGTGCGCAGCAACATGTTGGCGTTGAAATAGAAGGTGTCATGCATCGACCGGGCCGGGTGGTGGCCTGGGATGTTGAGCGCCTCGAAGTTGTGATAGTCGTCTTCAACCTCAGGGCCTTCGGCAATGCCGTAGCCGATATGGGTGAAGAACTGTTCGATACGTTCCAGAGTCCGGGTTACCGGATGCAGACCACCGGAGGTCTGACCGCGGCCCGGCAGGGTCACGTCAATCGATTCGGCAGACAGTTTGGCAGCCAGTTCGGCTTCTTCAAACAGAGCCATGCGCGCATTGAGAACGCCTGTAACACGTTCCTTGGCAACGTTGATCAGGGCGCCGACCTGCGGACGCTCTTCTGCCGGCAAATTCCCCAGGGTCTTCATCACCTGAGTCAATTCACCCTTTTTGCCAAGGTATTGAACCCGGATTTGCTCCAGGGCATTGATATCTTCAGCGCTTTGCACAGCCTCTAGTGCTTGAGAGACCAGCGCATCCAGGTTTTCCATGTACAGACTCCAGATACAAAATAGGGGAAGAGCTTGAAGGCTCTTCCCCTATTTATGACGTTTAACACCTGGCCCCACAGAGGTGTGGCCAGGTGACTGTCGGGGGTACTTAAGCCAAGGTGGCTTTAGCTTTCTCGACAATCGCAGCAAACGCCGCTTTTTCGTTCACTGCCAGATCAGCCAGAACCTTACGGTCGATCTCGATGGACGCTTTTTTCAGGCCAGCGATGAAACGGCTGTAGGACAGACCGTTAACACGAGCACCAGCGTTGATACGAGCGATCCACAGAGCGCGGAACTGACGTTTTTTCTGACGACGGTCACGGTAGGCGTATTGGCCTGCCTTGATTACCGCTTGCTTGGCAACACGGAATACGCGGGAGCGTGCGCCGTAGTAGCCTTTAGCAAGTTTCAGAATTTTTTTGTGACGTTTACGGGCAATGACGCCACGCTTTACACGAGCCATGAGTTACTTCCTCTATTCTTGATCCAAAAATTAACGAAGGCGCAGCATGCGCTCGACTTTTGCCACGTCAGACGGATGCAGCAAGCTGCTACCGCGCAGTTGACGCTTACGCTTGGTCGACATTTTGGTCAGGATGTGGCTCTTGAAAGCGTGCTTGTGCTTGATACCGTTAGCAGTTTTCAGAAACCGCTTAGCAGCACCACTTTTGGTTTTCATCTTTGGCATGTTCGGATACTCCGCATTCAGTTGATAAACATAATCAGAAGGCCTGCCGTGCCCTGTTGATTACTTCTTCTTTTTCGGGGCGATGACCATGATCAGCTGGCGTCCTTCCATCTTAGGATGCTGTTCGACCGAACCGTACTCGAGCAGGTCTTGTTCAACCCGCTTGAGGAGTTCCATCCCCAGCTCCTGGTGGGCCATCTCACGGCCGCGGAATCGCAAGGATACCTTGGCCCTGTCCCCGTCACTCAGGAAACGTACCAGGTTGCGCAGTTTTACCTGGTAATCCCCTTCCTCCGTCCCTGGACGAAACTTGATTTCTTTTACCTGAATCTGCTTCTGGTTCTTCTTCGCCGCAGCAATCTGCTTCTTCTTTTCGAAGATCGATTTGCCGTAGTCCATCACCCGGCAAACCGGCGGGACTGCGTCGGCAGAGATTTCTACCAGATCAAGCTTTGCTTCTTCAGCAATACGAAGCGCTTCATCAATCGAGACGATGCCAATCTGCTCGCCATCAGCGCCAATTAACCGAACCTCGCGTGCCGAGATATTCTCGTTGATCGGGGCTTTCGGTGCAGCTCGTTTATCTTGTCTCATTTCACGCTTAATAATAATTACTCCGAATCTGGGCGACCACGCCGGGAAACCGCTTGCGCGAGAAACTCAGCGAACTGGGCGACGGGCATCGAGCCCAGGTCAGCACCTTCACGAGTACGCACAGCGACAGTCTGCATCTCGACTTCCTTATCCCCAATAACCAAGAGATATGGAACCTTGAGCAAAGTATGCTCGCGGATTTTAAAGCCGATCTTTTCATTTCTCAAGTCGGACTTGGCACGAAACCCGCTTTCGTTGAGAGTTTTTTCGACCTGAGCGACGAAATCTGCCTGTTTATCAGTGATATTCATGATCACTGCCTGGGTTGGCGCCAGCCACGCAGGGAATGCACCTTCGTAGTGCTCGATCAGAATGCCGACGAAACGCTCGAACGAACCGAGGATCGCACGGTGCAACATCACCGGATGCTTGCGGCTGTTGTCTTCGGAGACGTATTCGGCTCCCAGACGCACCGGCAGGTTGAAATCGAGCTGCAAGGTACCACACTGCCACACGCGACCGAGGCAATCTTTCAGCGAGAATTCAATCTTCGGACCGTAGAAAGCGCCCTCACCCGGCTGCAGATCGTACGGCAGACCAGCGCTATCAAGCGCTGCAGCCAGGGCCGCTTCGGCGCGATCCCACAGCTCGTCGGAACCGACGCGTTTTTCCGGACGAGTGGACAGCTTCATCTCGATGTCTTTAAAGCCGAAGTCGGCATAAACATCCATGGTCAGCTTGATGAACGCAGCGGATTCAGCCTGCATCTGCTCTTCGGTGCAGAAGATGTGGGCGTCGTCCTGAGTGAACGCGCGCACACGCATGATGCCGTGCAGCGCACCCGACGGCTCGTTGCGATGGCAGGCACCGAACTCGGCCAAGCGCATCGGCAGCTCGCGGTAGCTCTTCAGACCCTGGTTGAACACCTGCACGTGGCAAGGGCAGTTCATCGGCTTGATGGCGTAGTCGCGGCTTTCCGACTCGGTGGTGAACATGTTGTCGGCGTAGTTGGCCCAGTGCCCGGATTTCTCCCACAGGCTGCGGTCAACGACTTGCGGCGTCTTGATCTCGAGATAGCCGTTGTCACGCTGCACTTTGCGCATGTACTGCTCGAGTACCTGGTACAGCGTCCAGCCATTTGGATGCCAGAACACCATGCCCGGCGCTTCTTCCTGGGTATGAAACAGGCCCAGGCGCTTGCCGATCTTGCGGTGATCGCGCTTTTCAGCTTCTTCGATACGCTGGATGTAAGCAGCCAGTTGCTTCTTGTCAGCCCACGCGGTGCCGTAAACGCGCTGCAATTGCTCGTTCTTGGCATCACCGCGCCAGTAGGCGCCGGACAGCTTGGTCAGCTTGAAGGATTTCAGGAAGCGAGTGTTCGGCACGTGCGGACCGCGGCACATGTCGACGTATTCTTCGTGATAGTACAGGCCCATGGCCTGCTCGTTCGGCATGTCCTCGACCAGACGCAGCTTGTAATCTTCGCCACGAGCCTTGAACACTTCGATCACTTCGGCACGCGGAGTGACTTTCTTGATGACGTCGTATTCAGTGTCGATCAGCTGTTGCATGCGCTGTTCGATGGCCGCCATGTCGTCCGGCGTAAAAGGACGCTCGAAGGCGATGTCGTAATAGAAGCCTTCATCAATGACCGGACCGATGACCATTTTGGCCGTCGGGTACAACTGCTTGACCGCGTGGCCAACCAGGTGGGCGCAAGAGTGGCGAATGATCTCCAGCCCCTCTTCATCCTTTGGCGTGATGATTTGCAGCGTTGCGTCGCTGTCGATGATGTCGCTGGCGTCAACCAGCTTGCCGTTCAGCTTGCCGGCCAGGGTGGCCTTGGCCAGGCCTGCACCGATGGATGCGGCGACCTCGGCTACGGAAACCGGGTGATCGAATGAACGTTGACTGCCGTCGGGAAGAGTAATAGTTGGCATGGCGCCTCCTCTCCTAGTGGTGACCCCTACCAAAGGTCACGTGGGTTGGGATGAGCCAGTACAAGATCCGATCCAGGCCATTCAATGACGAACGCCTGCCTTACAGCGGCAGGAGCCTTGCGGCCAACCGGAAAACCGAACCAGAGTGACTGGGATTCAAATCAGAAAATTCGTACGCTGCCGCTGCCAGGACTGAAAGTCATCCGGAGCTTGCGAACGCCCGAGCCAGGCATGCTAGCACAGATGAACGGTCACCGATGCACTCTGGTTTTACCGGGAGGCAAATCGTCCGTTTTATGCCAGAGTGCTGAACTTGATCGGCCTTAGGCCCCTCAGATAACAAGACATTGACCCACAAGGAGCATCCTCGCATGCGTCTTAACACCCTGCTTGCTGCAGTCGCCCCCCTCGTTTTGCTGCTGCCGTTGAGCGCCCACGCCGACTGGCCGAAGGGCGAGCGTGAGAAATACATGGCTCAGTGCACCCAGGCGGCCACTCCGCAAATCGGTGCCGCTGCCGCAAAGTCCCACTGCGCGTGCGGTGCCGATGCGATCAAGTCCTACCCGGCCAGCGACATTCAGGCACTGATGGACAACAAGGCCAGCCAGGAACTGCAGCAGAAAGCCCTGGGGCAAATTGCCAAATGCAAGGCCAATACCCCGGCGAAAAAATGATGAAACAGGCCTTTTCACTGCCCCCAGCACCGCTGAAAAGCATCTGATTCAGGCCTTTTCGTACGATTTATGCAGGTTTTACAGGTTTTTTTATTGTCTTTATTTTTCGCCAGAAGCCTTTTAAACCGGGGCCTCCAGCCGAAACAGGCAGTAAAGAAAACACGACTGATTGGCAAACAGCACGTCCGGGGGGCTACCAAAGCGAACATTTCGACTATGATACCCCAGTGTGCCCAGTTGGCCTGAGCAGCACAGTACTACTGAAAATATATGTTTCTTGGAGATACACCATGTCTAATCGCCAAACCGGCACCGTTAAATGGTTCAACGATGAAAAAGGCTTCGGCTTCATCACTCCTCAAGGTGGCGGTGACGACCTGTTCGTACACTTCAAAGCTATCGAATCCGACGGTTTCAAAAGCCTGAAAGAAGGCCAGACCGTTTCCTTCGTGGCTGAGAAAGGCCAAAAGGGTATGCAAGCTGCACAAGTTCGCCCAGAGTAATTTCCCGGCGCACTAAAAAAACCCCGTCTATGTGACGGGGTTTTTTATGGGTGAAACAAACGCCCGAAAGGCTCAGCCGCAGTTGACGCGGGTGACTACCAGATTCTGATCGGTATTCAGGTTGAGGCGATCGGAGCGGTACTCCAAAGTAATCATGTCATTCGGCTTGAGGAATCGGGCGTTCTGCGCACCGGCTTTCTTGCGCGCTTGCTCCAATAGTTCCGGCGAAGCTTTCTTGCCGAGAGCGAACTCCGCAGCCGATGCTTCACAACGACCATGTCCGGCCTCAGTCGCCACGGGATCCTTCTGCGACTCGCTGGAGGTCGTAGAGCAACCAGCCAACAGAGCAACGGCCATCAGTGCACCCAGTGACGCGAACTTCCAAGGCATTGAAGCCTCCTTATTTCAATTTTGAGCAGAGATCGTGCGACCGCCAATACGGCGTTTGGTTTCACGGTGAGTGCTATCACCCCGCCCCACAATCGGAAAAACACTGAGTGTGCCTGAGCAACACCTGAAGCATCACCCCGTAAAGCGTCACTGAATATTAATGACGCTCAGTAGACATCTATGTAATCGAAGGGAGGATTTGGCCAGTTGTCCTTGAGCGCGTTGAAGATCTGCATGACCCAGACTTCGTCGTTGGCCGCGACATTTCCCACGTATCCCGAGCCTTTTGCCCAAGTCTCCAGACGAAACAGCAGGCCATCGATGTCCTGGCCGCCAGTGACACCCGAAGAGATATAGGCAATGCCACCCTTGGTCACGCGCAGTTGAGTGTGTTCGTCATCACTGGCTGACGCCAGCATCCGGCGGACAGCATCAAGGGTCAGGCCGTCGGGGCTATTCAAATCGATCTGCACAGCGCAATCCTTGTTTTTTTGCGGAAACGACCAAGTGTCGCATAGCCCTGCGCTCATGCCTAAGTCGCAGTGCCAAACGCTCGGCAAAGTGGTTAACTCAAAACTCCGATCCCGCGACCGAGCCTTGCCATGACCACCGTAAGCATTACCGCCGACATCAAGGCCGCCTGGCCGCAAGGGCACAGTTCTTACAGCCCGGGCAGTCCGGAGGAATTGGCATTGATCAGCATTGACTTGCTGGTGAAGACGCTGGGAACGCAAGGCGCGCAGTCGTTCATCGCCCAGCTGTTCGAAAAGTATCCCGATGACTTCAAAGGCACATCGGACACCGAGAGGGAGTAAAAGCCCGCAAGCTGGCACCTGCGGGCGTATCGCTTACTTCAGACGTTTCAGACGCTCGGTCAGCAGATCGAAGAAGCCTTGGGCGTCGCCGTTCTCCACCCAGAAGGCGTTCTTCGGCGCCTTGAGGCCGTCATACCAGTCGACAATAGTCTGGCCGAAGGTCGGGCCTTCACGGCTGTCGACCACCACATTCACCGACCGGCCAGTGAACAGCTCAGGCTTGAGCAGATAAGCCACGACGGTAGCGTCATGCACAGGACCACCCGGAATGCCGTAGTGCTCCATATCGCCTTTGATGTACTCGTTGAGGATGTCGCCGACAATCTTGCTCGCATTGTTGTTCAGCGCCGCGATCTGCTTCAGGCGCGCATCGCTGGTCAGGATCTTGTGGGTCACATCCAGTGGCAGGTAAGTCAGTTTCACCCCGCTTTTAAGCACCACTTCCGCTGCTTGCGGGTCGGCGTACAGGTTGAACTCGGCCACCGGCGTGATGTTGCCGCCATTGAAGTGGGCGCCACCCATGATCACCACTTCCTTGATCCCCTGAACAATCTCCGGCTCCTGGATCAGCGCCAGGGCCAGGTTGGTCTGCGGGCCGAGCATCGCGATGGTGATGCTGTGCGGCTTGGCTTTTTTCAGGGTGTCGATCAGGTAGTTGACCGCATTGCCTTCGGCCAGGCCCTTTTTCGGCTCGTGCACGGTGACACCCGACAGGCCTTCCTTGCCATGGATGTTTTCGGCGTAGATCGGCGTGCGCATCAACGGTTTTGGCGCGCCGGCGTACACCGGAATCTCTTCCCGCTCTGCCCACTCACGGGCCAACCGCGCATTGCGCGAAGTCTTGTCCAGACGCACGTTGCCGGCCACGGTGGTGAACGCGCGAATGTTCAGCTCCTCCGGTGAGGCCATGGCTAACAACAGGGCGACCACGTCATCGGCGCCCGGATCGGTGTCGATGATCAGGTCGATCTTTTCCGCCGCCTGGGCGCCGGTCGCGGTTATCACGGACAAAAGCAGCAGACTCCGAATCAATTGATGCATTTTTTGAGCATAGCGGTGCATGGCGCATTCCTTGTGCAGATGAAATCAAAAGGGGCGAACCCTGTTTAGAACGTAACTCCAGACACCAGCACGATGTTGCAGTACGGCTGGCATTCGCCCGTACGAACGATCGCTCGTGCCTGTCGGCTGAGTACTTTGAATTGCTCGTGACTGAGCAGGTCACGCCGCCCCAGCGAGCCTTCGTCATTCAGCTCGTCCAGCGTGGACAGCGCGGTCGGTTGCTTGTCGAAAATCTCCTTGGCCAGCGCGTGGCTTTCCACCTGCATCTCGCTGAGTACGACTTTCAGGGTGCTGACGAAATCCGGCACGCCATGCGTCAACGCCAGGTCGATCAGTTCGACACCCGGCGGCACCGGCAGGCCGGCATCGCCGATCACGACCATGTCGCCGTGGCCGAGGGAAGCAATCAGCCGCGACAGGGCGACATTGAGCAAAGGAGTCTTTTTCATGCGGGTTTGAATGCCTGTACGTCGGAGGTGGTGGGAATGGACGGCTGGGCACCTGCCCGGGTAACCGACAGGGCCGCAGCGACCTGCCCGAAACGAATGGCCTCGTCCTCGGTTTTGCCGGCCGCCAGTGCCGCCGAAAATCCGCCGACAAACGTATCCCCGGCGGCGGTGGTATCGACCGCCTTCACTTTGGGTGCAGGAAAATGCTGGTAACCCGTGCCGTTGGCGAACAACGAGCCTTGAGCCCCCAGCGTGATGATGACCTTGCCGGCGCCCAGTGACATCAGGTGCGCAGCGGCTTTTTCAGCGGTCGCCAGCGAGTCCACCGGCAAACCGCTGAGGGCGGCGGCCTCGCTCTCGTTGGGAATCAGGTAATCGATGGCGGCAAACCAGTCTGCCGGCAGCGGGCGACTGGCCGGCGCAGGGTTGAGGATGACCGTCTTGCCCAGTTCACGTCCACGTTTCAGCGCATGGCCTACCGTGGCGTCGGGGATTTCCAATTGGCAGATGATCACGTCGGCCGCTTGCAGCACGGCGTCGAACCGGTCGATGACCGCCGGGGTCATCGAACCATTGGCGCCGGCCACGATGACAATCGCGTTCTGACTGTTGTCATCGACCACGATCAGCGCCACGCCACTGGAATCCTCCACCACGCTGACCGCCTGACAATCGATCTGCTCGGCCAGCAACGCGTGGCGCAATTGCACGCCATAGTCATCGTTGCCGACACAGCCGACCATCGACACCTGCGCACCCAGCCGTGCAGCGGCTACCGCCTGATTGGCGCCCTTGCCGCCGGACACAGTCGCGAAAGAATGGCCGATCAGCGTCTCACCGCCCCGGGGCAAGCGCGGCGCCCGAGTGACCAGGTCCATGTTCAGGCTGCCTATTACCACTACATTTGCGGACATACATCATTACTCATCAATTCGGTTTCAGCGGTATTCGGTGAACACCCCGGACAGCGGTGCAGTCGATTCGCGCAGGACAATACTCGGGGTCACGATCCGCTGATCCGTCGCCAGATCCGGGGTGGCAATTCTTCGCAACAACACTTCCGCGGCCATCTCGCCCAGTTGCAGGATCGACTGGCCCACGGTCGTCAACGCTGGATACACATAGCGACTCATCTGGATATCGTCGAAGCCGATCACCGACAGCTCGGCGGGCACGCGCACGTTACGTTCCGCCGCCGCTCGCAACACGCCAATGCCGATCATGTCGTTACCGGCAAAAATCGCGCTCGGCGGGTTGTGCTCAAGCAGAACCGAAGCCGCGTTGTAACCGCCGGTGCTGGTGAAGTCGCTTTCCAGCATGCGCGACGGGGCCACTTCAACACCCGCCTCTTTCAGCGCTCGAGCAAAACCGGCCTGACGCATTTGCGCGACGCTGGTACTCGTCGGACCACCGATCGTGGCGATATCGCGATGACCGAGCTCAAGCAAATGCCGCGTCGCGAGGTACGCGCCATATTCGTGATCGATGCGCACCAGGTCGGCGTCCACGCCTTCGAGTCCACGGTCGACGATCACCATCGGCGTCTTTACGCCCGCCAGTCCTTGCGCCAGACCACTGTCGCCACCCGCAGAGGCGACGATCAATCCGTCGATGCGCTTTTCCAGCAGGACCCGCAGGTAGCTGCGCTGCTTGTCCGGGTTGTCGTCGGAGTTGCAGAGAATCACGCAGTAGCCGTTACGCTCGCAGTAATCCTCGATCCCGCGCGCCAGTTCGGCGAAGTACGGGTTGAGGCTGTTGGGCACCAGCAAACCAATGGTGGCGGTGGTTTTCGCTTTCAGCGAACGGGCCACCGCGCTCGGCACATAGTCGAGACTCTTGATGGCCGCCTCGACCTTGAGCCGCACTTCTTCGCTCACCGGTCGGGTCTTGTTTACTACGTGGGACACGGTCGTGTAGGAAATTCCTGCAAGTGCCGCCACATCCTTGATCGTTGCCATTTATCAGCCCCGTCGGCTTGCTCGTTGACTGCGATAGGTGTCGAGCACCACGGCGATCACGATCACCGCACCGGTGATGATGCGCTTGGTCGGCTCGGTCGCGCCAATCTGCGCCAGACCGGCCGCCAGGACGGAGATGATCAACACACCGAAAAAGGTGCTGATCACCGAACCACGTCCGCCCATCAGGCTGGTGCCGCCGATCACCACGGCAGCGATGACTTGCAGCTCAAGGCCGGAACCAGCGTTCGGGTCGGCCGCTTCCAGCCGGGAAATCTGGAACAGCGCCGCAATGCCGGCGAGCAGCCCCATCAGGCTGAACACCAGAATTTTGTAGGGCTTGGGATTGATCCCCGCCAGACGCACCGCTTCTTCGTTGGTGCCAATGCCGATCAGATAGCGGCCGAACACGGTACGGGTCAGAACGGCCTGGGCAACGAAAATGACCAGCAAGGCGATGATGAACGACGGCGAAATGCCGAAGGCGATCGGGTTCGACAGCCAGGCGAAGGAATCACCGATATAGGCCGTGCGCGAACCGGTCATCTGATAAGCCAGGCCACGGGCCATTTCCAGAACACCGAGCGACACAATGAATGACGGAATTCGCCACGCCACGGTAATCGAGCCGGTCACCGTGCCGGCCAACGCCGCGACGGCCATCCCCAACAAGGCAGCCGGCAATACGCTCCAGCCCCAGCCAAGAATCGCCACGCTGACGGTAGATGCCGCGAGCGCCAGTACCGAGCCTACCGACAGGTCGATCCCGCCGATGATCAGGACGAACGTCATGCCCACCGCCAGAACCATCAGGTCGGGAATCTGGTTGGCCAGGGTGCTGAAGGTGTTGTACGACAGGAAATGGCTGCTCATGACCGAGAACAGCGCAATCATTGCCAGCAACGCGCCGGCCAGGCCCAGGTAAGTGCCGAGGCCGTAGAAGTTGCCACTGGATTTGCCGGCGGAAGATGCAGTTTTCATGGGAGATCCCTAGGCGCTGCTTCGTTGAGCAACGCATCACGTTTCTGGTAGCCGGCGAACGCGGCGGCAAGCAAGTCATCCTGGGTCCAGCTGTCGCGCTCGAACGTGTCGATCAGGCGCCCTGCCGACAACACACCGATGCGGTCGCAGATCAGCATCAGCTCGCGCAAATCGCTGGACACCACGACCAGCGCTTTGCCCTGCCGAGTCAGTTCGCCGAGCAAGGCATAAATATCGAACTTGGCGCCGACATCGATACCGCGAGTCGGCTCGTCGAACAGCAGCACCGAACAGTCGCGCTCGAGCCAGCGACCGATCACCACCTTTTGCTGGTTACCGCCGGACAGCTCGGACACCAGCTGCGTCGGGCTGGAACTGCGGATGCGCATGGCGTCGATCTGCCGCTGCGCGAGCTTCGTTTCATCGCCGTTGTTGACGAACCCGCCGCTGGAAATTTCCGGCATGTTGCCCAATGCAATGTTGGCGCTGATCGACTGACTCAGCAGCAGGCCTTCGCCCTTGCGATCCTCGGTGATCAAGGCGATACCGTTGCGCACTGCATCGACTGGCGAGCGAATGCTCACCGTTTTTGCCGGCGAACCGAGTGCCACCGTGCCGCTGTCCGCGACATCGGCGCCGAAGATCAGCCGCAAAAGCTCGGTGCGCCCTGCCCCGATCAGACCCGAGATGCCAAAAATCTCACCGGCGCGTACTTCAAAGGACACGTCGCGCACTTTGTCGGAGCGGGTCAGGCCTTTAACAGTCAGGGCCGGCGCGCCGATGTTGCGAGCCCCCAGATCGATATGCTCGCCCAGCTCCCGACCAACCATCAGGGTGACCAGTTGCTCGCTGTTGTAATTGGCCATTGGCTCGACACAGACCAGGTTGCCGTCGCGCAACACGGCAATGCGCTGTGCTACCCGGGCCAGCTCTTCGAGGCGATGCGAGATGTAGATGATCGAGACGCCGCGCGCCTGCAACCGGGTGATCTGCTCGAAAAGCATTTCAACTTCGCGAGCGGTGAGCATTGCGGTCGGTTCGTCGAGGATCAGCACATGGCAATCGCCGATCAGGTTGCGAGCGATCTCGACCATTTGCTGGTGACCGATGCCCAATTCGCCGACCAGTGTGTCCGGGTCGATGGCATCGAGGCCGACTTGAGCCATGGCTTCGATGGCGGCCTTGCGCAGCTGCTTGCGACTGATCCAGCCACCGTTACTTGGCAGGTTGTCGAGGAACAGGTTCTCCGCCACCGAAAGCGTCGGCAGCAGATTGAGCTCTTGCATGACCATGCGCACACCCAGCTCTTCAGCCTGCGTGCGACTGCCGGGGCGATAGTCCTTGCCCTGGAACTGCATCTGGCCGGTGGTAGGTGTGACCAGCCCGCCGATGATCTTCGACAGGGTGCTTTTGCCGGCACCGTTCTCACCGGTCAGCGCCAGCACTTCACCGCGCATCAACGTCAGGTCGATGCCGGTCAGAACCGGTTGCGCATAGGTCTTGCCGATACCGCTGACCGAGAGGACAGCGTTCGGAGCGGAAACTGACATAAAAATCTCCATGCGCTCGCCCGGACGGACGAGCGCCGTTGTGTCGCCAGAGGACTTATTTGGTGACCAGCTCGACTGGTGTCTCAATCACACCATTCGCACCACTGTCGACTTTCTCGCCCTTGATGATTTTCAGCGCAGTCTCGATGCCAAATACCGCTTGCTTCGCAGCGTACTGGTCGGCAGTCGCCAGAACGCGGCCGTCCTTCAGCATGGGCTTGATGGCATTGATGTTGTCGTAACCGACAACCTGCACCTGACCGGCCTTGCCGGCAGCGCGCACGGCGGAAACGGCACCCACGGCCATGCTGTCGTTACCGGCCAGCAGCGCCTTGACGTCCGGGTACTCGCTGAGAATCGAAGCGGCCACCTTGTTGCCCTTGTCGATTTCCCAATCGCCGGACTGCAGGGAAACAACCTTGATCTGCGCAGCCTCCATCGCATCCTTGAAGCCAGCGGTACGCTGCTGGGCGTTGGTCGTCGTGGAGACGCCTTCAATGATGCCGACTTCGTCACCGGCCTTCAGTTGCTTGGCCAGGTACTCGCCCACCAGACGCGCGCCTTTGCGGTTGTCCGGGCCTACGAACGGAACGCTGATGTTCTTGCTTTTGATCACAGCCGGATCGAGCTGGTTGTCGATGTTGATCACAGTGATACCGGCATCGACGGCTTTCTTGATCACCGGCACCATCGCCTTGGAATCAGACGGTGCGATGACCAGCGCGTTGACCTTTGCCAGAATCATCTGCTCGACGATGCGCGTCTGCCCCGCCGTGTCGGTTTCGTCCTTGATGCCGTTGGAGATCAGGTCGAAATCGGCGGAGTGTTCTTTCTGGTAGGCCTTGGCGCCGTCTTCCATGGTCAGGAAGAATTCGTTGGCCAGGGATTTCATGACCAGGGCGACTTTGGGTTTTTCAGGGGATTCGGCGAAAGCCGAAGAGACAGGCAGTGCGGCGGATGCGGCAGCCAGCATGGCGACAGCAAGAAGACGTCCAGCGAATGGCAGCTTCATGGGTTCACTCCGATCTTATGATTATTGTGAGCAACGCTTGCGCTGGCGTAAGCTCGCTGCACCCCACGACAATTCAATCCATCGCGAAGGCCGCGCAAACGTTTGCGTAGACCGAACTATGCGAATCACGCCGACATTTGTCAACAATCAGAAATCGGTATCTCATCGCAGGGCGAATCCACGGATTCGCCCTTGAGTGTTCAAGCCGTAGTGTTGACCACATTACCGGCAGAAGAACCCTTCGACATTTCCTTGACCAGTGCAGCCGAGACTTCCAGCAGGGCACCGCTGGTTTGAGCGATCTGCCCCTGGATGGACATCACCGCTTGCGACTTGGCTTCGGGGGTTGGATAACTCGCAGCCTGCGCGGCGGCCAGTTGTTGCTGCTGCTCCTGAAGCTGCTTCTGCAGTTCCTGCATCCGTTTGAGCAGCGTCTTGATAGTGATGCTCAGATTGTCACCGCCTTGAGCCTCGCTCGCGCTTGCTTCCTGGGCAGGACCACCGGTTCTGACCTGATTGGTTTCAACCTTCTCGGTACCCAGTGCCTCGGCTGACGCATCGGCTTCAGCTTCACTCATTGCATTGATCGTCGCAGCAGTTTTACCGCCGATCGTGACCGAACCGGGATTTGAAAAACCGATAGTCAATGACATTTGAACTCCTGAAAAATTGAATCCCTGTCAAGGCGCATCGGCCAGCGCGCCGTTTTCTTTAGCAGAGATCTGGAAAGCAGCCAGTTCAGTCTGAGGACGAGGCTCGTAGTCCTTTTCGGTGAGCCGAACGAGAAAACATCCCGCGTTCGGAAACCCGGATGAGCTAGGCAAGCTCACAACCACTCTTCAAATAAATCTTGATTCAAATCATAAGGTTAAACATTTCTCTCAAGCACAGTACGACTGGTACAGATCCTGCTCCCTCCCTGCACCCCTGGCATTCAGATCGGCCCGGGGCGCATCTAGATGAACCTGCATCAGCACCGTCTCACTACTAGAGAGAAAAATAATGACATCTGCTTTGAAGAGTTTCGTTCCGGGCGCTTTGGCCCTCCTCCTGCTCCTGCCAACTGCCCTCCAGGCAAAAGAAGCTGAAACCCAGGCCAAGCTGGCCAACGTGGTGGTACTGGCCACCGGCGGCACCATCGCCGGCGCGGGCGCCAGTGCAGCCAACAGTGCGACTTATCAGGCCGCGAAAGTGGGCATCGAACAATTGATCGCCGGCATTCCCGAACTGAGCACGCTGGCCAATGTGCGTGGCGAACAGGTCATGCAAATCGCCTCGGAAAGCATCACCAACGAAAACCTCCTGCAACTGGGACGTCGCGTTTCCGAACTGGCCGACAGCAAAGACGTCGATGGCATCGTCATCACCCACGGCACCGATACCCTGGAAGAGACCGCGTACTTCCTGAACCTGGTGGAAAAAACCGACAAGCCGATCATCGTCGTCGGCTCCATGCGCCCGGGCACCGCCATGTCGGCGGACGGCATGCTAAACCTGTACAACGCCGTGGCCGTCGCCAGCAGCAAAGAAGCGCGCGGCAAAGGCGTACTGGTGACCCTGAACGATGAAATCCAGTCAGGTCGCGATGTCAGTAAGATGATCAACATCAAGACCGAAGCGTTCAAAAGCGCCTGGGGTCCGCTCGGCATGGTGGTAGAAGGCAAATCCTACTGGTTCCGCCTGCCAGCCAAGCGCCACACCATGGATTCGGAATTCGACATCAAAAACATCAAGAGCCTTCCTGATGTAGAAATCGCCTATTCCTACGGCAATGTCAGCGACACAGCCTACAAGGCCCTCGCCCAGTCCGGCGCCAAGGCGATCATCCATGCCGGTACCGGCAACGGCTCGGTTTCCTCCCGCGTGGTTCCGACCCTGCAGGCGCTGCGCAAGGACGGCGTGCAGATCATTCGCTCGTCTCACGTCAATGCCGGTGGTTTCGTCCTGCGCAACGCCGAACAGCCTGACGACAAATACGACTGGGTGGTTGCTCACGACCTGAACCCACAGAAAGCCCGCATCCTGGCTATGGTCGCGCTGACCAAGACCAACGACAGCAAAGAGCTGCAACGGATGTTCTGGGAATACTGATTCATCCTCGCCTGATCCTTTCCTGATCGGGCACTGACTTCACCCTTCGTCAACTTGACGGAGGGTGAAGCTTGCGCCTCCTCCAAAGATAAATTTCACCTGAGTGACATCAAAACCGGAAAACCGCTGTCAGAGGATTTTCTTGAATTTTAAGCAGTTGCGAAAATGCCTACAGTTAAATACTGTATGCACGTACAGCTTAATAAGGATAACCTCGTGGCCACTTCCCCTGATGCTCCTGACGCTTACGAACGCATGGGCATGCGCGTTCAAAAAATCATCAATTCCCCCACCGCACAAAAAGCCAAAGCCGCACTGATCTTCCGCCTTCCGGACGAGCCGGTGGATGACTGGGAGCGCTTGCTGGAAGAGATCGACGAGAACGACAACGTCACCCTCGCCTACCGCGACGATGGCGGTGTACAGATTTTCTGGGTTGTGCCGAAGGAAGATTGATTCAATGATTCTGCGTTTTGCTGCTGTGCTGTTGCTGTTCATTTCCCTGGGTGCGCAAGCTGGCGCGCCGCGTACGTTCACCGAAGCCAAGAAGGTCGCCTGGAAGCTGTACGCACCACAATCCACCGAGTTCTATTGCGGGTGCAAATACACCGGCAACAAGGTCGATCTTGCCGCCTGCGGCTACGTCCCGCGCAAGAACGCCAAGCGAGCGTCCCGCATCGAATGGGAGCACATTGTTCCGGCCTGGCAGTTCGGCCATCAGCGTCAATGCTGGCAGGAAGGAGGCCGCAAGAATTGCACCCGCTACGACCCGAGCTATCAGAAAGCCGAAGCCGACCTGCACAACCTGGTGCCGAGCATCGGCGAGGTGAATGGCGACCGCAGCAATTTCAGCTACGGCTGGCTGCCGGTCGAAAAAGGTCAGTACGGCTCCTGCCTGACTCAGGTCGACTTCAAGGCGAAGAAGGTCATGCCCCGCCCTTCGATCCGCGGCATGATCGCCCGCACCTACTTTTACATGAGCAAACAATACGGCTTGCGCTTGTCGAAGCAGGATCGACAACTGTACGAAGCCTGGGACAAGACTTACCCGGTGCAAGACTGGGAGCGCCAGCGTAATCAGAGCGTGGCGTGTGTGATGGGGCGCGGCAACGAATTTGTCGGCCCGGTGAACCTGAAAGCCTGCGGTTGATTGTCTGATCAAAAGAAAAGGCCTTGAGCGATAAACTCAAGGCCTTTTTTGTGCTCAACCGCCGGATTTGTTGTGACGCCAGTAGCCCATCAGATTGAGTGACTCGCGCGGAATGCCGCGCTCCTTGATGAGGTATTTGCGCAGGCTCATGACCGCAGCGGATTCTCCGGCGATCCAACCATAGAAACACTCGCTGGCCGTATCGGCGATCTCCCACAGAATCTCTTCTTCAATGTCGACATCCGCCAGCTCGACCGCTTGCCCAACCGGCGATGCATCGACAGGCAACGTCGCCTGCTGCACGGCTTCCACCATCAACGTGCCGGCAGTTGCGTGATCGCGGATCAGCCATTGCACCGAAAGTCCGGGCCAGTCAGGAACCGCCAACATATCCTCACGACTGTCGACTTCAAAAAACGCCTGGGCCTGCGGCGGTTCAGTCAGTGTCGCCAGTTCTTCCAGGATCCCCATGGCGGCCGGCAACGCTGTGGCGTCGGCGACCAACAGAAGTTGCTTGAGCGTTTGCGGTGGCTTCCATTCAAATCCCCCCGCCTCTTGTGCCGAGAATCGGCTGTCAGGCGCCAGAATCTGCATCGACTCGCCAGGTTGCGCTCGCAACGCCCAACGGGAGGCCGGGCCGGTTTCGCCGTGCAGGACGAAATCGATATCGACTTCACCCGACTCGGCACGCAAATGACGGATGGTGTAAGTGCGCATCGCCGGGCGACGATCAACCAGCATCGAGCGGAAACGGGCGTACCACCCTTCGCCCTGAGAAAGCTTGGCGGGTGAACCGTCGGCTGCCGGGAAAAACAGCTTCACTCGCTGATCCGGCGCCCAGGTCGCCATCTCGGTGACCGTGGGGCTTGCGAGCGTGATCCGCATGAGATGCGGGCTCAATTGCTGCTTGTGACGCAAAACGACGTCGAACAACTTGTAAGGATTGGCGGAGGCCATGCGGAGCTCCTTCTGGGTATCTTCAGTGACTCCTTGAAAAACGAATCACGGGGGACACCCTTTAGTCAGCTCCGTCGAAAGGCCCCTTATTGCGTCGCCGTGCGCTCGATCACCAGCGTTTCGATGTTCTGCTTCTTCGCCTTGATCAATGCGGCGTTCACATCTGCCTGGCGCGCCTCGGCGTCAGCCTTCGAATTGAAAGGGCCGAGCAGGATCCGGGTCTTGCCGCTGGCGTCCTTGATGACACTGGCCACAAAGCCATGCTCGATCAGCCAGCCGCTGAGGTCGCTGACGGCCTGAGGGGTTTCACCGCGCACTTCGAGATCCCACTGCGGGCCCACCGCAGCAGGCGCCGCTACCACCGCCGGTTTCGGCTTTTGCGCATCCACACTCTTGCCTTCGCCACATCCTGCCAATGCCAGTGCCGCGACTACCCAGACCAATTTGCGCACAACGCTTCCCTCTGAATTCTCAAAGCGGCGATCTTAACATTCGAGAATACTTTCCGAGCCCCGCAAATTGCGGCATAAAACTACGAGATTGATGCCGACGGCCCCTGTATAGTTACGCGCTGGGAATTAATGCCGCTGCTGCGCGTCAGAAAGAGGCACCCAAACTGTAAGACTTCGCACTAATCTATACGTACCACCGACCTCTGCACTGTCTGAATCAGGTGCCCTACAAAGCAATCAAGGAGAAGACCATGCTGATACTCACCCGCAAAGTCGGTGAAAGCATAAACATTGGTGATGACATCACGATCACCATTCTCGGCGTCAGCGGCCAGCAAGTTCGAATCGGCATCAATGCTCCGAAGAACGTTGCAGTGCACCGGGAAGAGATCTACCAGCGCATCCAGGCTGGCCTGACCGCACCGGACAAGCCACAAACGCCCTGAGCCCTAAGCAGTCAGTAGCCAGTTCGTTTGCCTGCGCGCAATGACTGGCTAAAGATTCAAGCGCCGTATTGCCATCCCCCACCTCCCTGGTGACGGCGCGTGCCACGCCACTTCCTGCCTCAACCCTTCTCGCAACCGATACTAACCGTCATTCAACGAGCTGGCTGTCGGACATTTCCGAATAGCGGCTGGGAATCTCGCCCGACTAGCCGAATGTAACGCCACGCGCCATTCCGGTGGCCGCCACGACCATCAATACCAACAGAAGCGCTTCGGCATGACTGATCCGCGCGAACATCTTTGCACGCCCCGTGTCAGGGACAGCGCCGCGCGCCTTGGACACGCGCCATTTGATCAGGGTGATCATCGGCATGAGTTCCAGAAGCAGAATCAGCACGAACAGCGTCATCTTCAGATGAAACAGTGGCTGATGCAGGTAATAGTCGGTTCCCTTCTCATAACCTGCGAAGGCGCGCATGCCGCCGGTGATGAGCAACACCAACGCCGAAAGCCCCCAAAGATTGTCGGCTAGCAACACTCGCCCGACATCACCGGAGCCGGACGCCAAACGACTGAAGGCCGTCCCACGCGTCAACACCGCCCAGAAGCCCATGGCAAAAGCCAGTAAATGAATCGCTGCAAGAAACCAATGAATCAGCATCGATGAACTCCTGTCCGGCAGAGCTGAAATCAGCCTGACAGTAGTAGTCGAAAAAATATGGACTTGCCTGTCACCGCTCCCGGAAAACAGGAACGGGCGAGACGAGAGGCTGGGCAGAGGTGCGGGAAAGGCAAATCGCGGGCAAAAAAAATCCCAAGCAGCTGATGGAAGCTTGGGATTTAAAAATGCATAAACCGTGGTGGTGAACGCGGGGCGGATATTACTGATTTTTCCAGTATGTAACAACGTATTTTTGATAACCGGATGGTTAATAAAATCCGTAACCCCTTAAATATCCACACTATTTAAAAGGTCGCTCGCGACGGTCGGCGACGAATGGATCAAAATCAATCACGATCAATACGCGCTTGGCTCAAGAATTTTACAAAAATGAGCTCGGGATCCCCCGGATCCAGATTCTCTACCATTCCGCTGTGCTGATATCCAAGATTTGTAAGCAGCTGTCGCATCGGCGAGTTGGACGTATTGGTCGACGTGAAGATCTTTTCTGCACAAGCATGCTGCTCCAGACCGCTCACGATCTGCCGCCCCACGCCGGAACGCCTGTTCGCACTGGAGACGATCACGAGAGGTATGAACCACTCTCCAAGAAAGCTTCGATCCAGACATCCGTAGCCGACGGGAGCGCCAGGATCGTCCGCCTCGCAGACAACCCAGCACTCCTGCGCCCGTACAGCCCTCGCGATGTACTCGCGACGGCAGCTATCTTTTTCAGCGACAGGATCAATCTTCAACAGGCTTTCGATATCGCCTGGACCGGCGCGCCTGAATTGGCGACTCATGAATACACCTCTGCAAATGTGCCGGAGTGTAGCTGCGGTCGACCAAACCGAAATTTTGCAAAGGTTCTGAAATCGCAGACAACAAAAAAGGGCCCACCTTTCGGTGAGCCCTTCCAGACCGCCCAGCAGAGCGGATTTTGTTTGGTAGGCGCGATTGGACTCGAACCAACGACCCCCACCATGTCAAGGTGGTGCTCTAACCAACTGAGCTACGTGCCTGCTGTGAGGCGGCATTCTACGGAATTCCGAAGGGGTGTCAACACCTTTTTTTCACCTAACCCTATGAATATGCAAAATATTTAATTTCGACCCGCCGCAAGAAGATTTCCCGGTGGCTGGCGGAGGTTTTTCAACTGGGGTAGGATCGCTGCACTCGTAAAATATATTAAACAGAGGCTGCAGGATGGCGAACACCCCTTACCCAGAGTCTTATTACGCTGCGTCGGCCAACGCCGTGCCACCACGCCCTGCCCTGCAGGATGACGTGGAGACGGATGTCTGTGTGATCGGCGCTGGTTATACGGGACTTTCCTCGGCCCTGTTCCTGCTCGAGAACGGTTTTCGCGTGACCGTGCTGGAAGCCGCCAAGGTCGGCTTCGGCGCTTCGGGGCGCAATGGAGGACAAATCGTCAACAGCTACAGCCGTGACATCGATGTGATCGAACGCAGCGTCGGCCCGAAACAGGCACAACTGCTCGGGCAGATGGCGTTCGAGGGCGGCCGGATCATTCGTGAACGCGTCAGCAAGTACAACATCCAGTGCGACCTGAAAGACGGTGGCGTATTCGCCGCCCTCACCGCCAAGCAAATGGGCCACCTCGAATCGCAGAAGCGCCTGTGGGAACGCTTCGGCCATACCCGACTGGAACTGCTCGATCAGCGCCGCATCCGTGAAGTGGTCGCCTGCGATCAATACGTCGGCGGCATGCTCGACATGAGCGGTGGCCATATCCACCCGCTTAACCTGGCATTGGGCGAAGCTGCTGCCGTGGAATCCCTGGGCGGCACCATCTATGAACAGTCGCCGGCCGTACGCATCGAACGCGGCGCCAATCCGGTCGTGCATACACCGCAGGGCAAGGTCAGAGCCAAATTCATCATCGTGGCCGGCAACGCCTACCTCGGCAATCTGGTGCCGGAACTGGCGGCCAAATCGATGCCGTGCGGCACTCAGGTCATCACCACCGAGCCATTGGGCGATGAGCTGGCGAAATCCCTTCTGCCGCAGGACTACTGCGTCGAAGACTGCAACTACCTGCTCGACTACTACCGCCTCACCGGCGACAAACGTCTGATCTTCGGCGGCGGTGTGGTGTATGGCGCGCGGGATCCGGCAAACATCGAGGCGATCATCCGCCCGAAAATGCTCAAGGCCTTCCCGCAGCTCAAGGACGTGAAGATCGACTACGCCTGGACCGGCAATTTCCTGCTGACCCTGTCGCGTCTGCCTCAGGTTGGGCGCCTGGGCGACAACATCTATTACTCCCAGGGCTGCAGCGGCCACGGCGTGACCTACACGCATCTGGCCGGCAAGGTATTGGCCGAGGCGCTGCGCGGGCAAGCCGAGCGCTTCGATGCGTTTGCCGACTTGCCGCACTACCCGTTCCCCGGCGGGCAACTGCTGCGCACACCGTTTGCCGCGCTGGGCGCGTGGTACTACGGACTGCGCGACAAGCTCGGTTTCTGACGAGCCAAAAAAAGGGCCGCTGAATAGCGGCCCTTTTTACATTCAGCTCAAATCACAACTGATCCCGCGCAATCCCGCTGCGAATCCGCAGGATATCCGCGAGCACCGCCAAAGCGATTTCCGACGGCGTCTTGCTGCCGAGGTTAAGACCGATCGGCGCATGAATCCGCGCCAGTTCGCTTTCCCCCAGACCGCCAATCCGGCGCAATCGCTCGAAGCGCTTCTGCGACGTCTGCTGCGAACCCATTACGCCAATGTAGAACGCTTCGGTACGCACCGCTTCCATCATCGCCAGATCGTCGATACGCGGATCGTGGGTCAACGCCACCACCGCCGTATCCCGGTGACAACCACCATCGGCGATAAACACCGACGGCAATTGCCGGCGGATCTCCACGCCATTGAGCACCACGCCTTCCAGCACCTCATCACGCGGGTCGCAGAGAATCACTTCGAAGCCAAGACCCACCGCGAACTCCGCACACGCCTGCGCCACGCTGGAATACCCCGCCAGCAACAAACGCTGAGCGGCGCCGATGCGGATCCGCACCCGGTCGATTTCACGCTCGATCCGCGCACCTTGTTCGCGATCGGCAAACAGGCTACGCGCGCCCGTGGCCAGATCGACCTCGCGAATCAACCGGCGCTGCCCCAGCAACGCCGATTCGAGTTCACGCAGGTGCGCCTGCACATCGCAGCTCGCGTCAAATTTCTCTACCAGCACATCGAGAATGCCGCCGCACGGCAGGCTGACCCGCGAACGTGGATCGTCACCTTCGCCATAACGGACGACATTGATCGCATCGAGAAACGCACCTTCGGCGACGCGCTCGAGAAAGTCTTCCTCGACGCAACCACCGGACAGCGACCCGATCCACTGCCCGCCATCGTTCACCGCCAGCAGTGAACCCGGCGCGCGCGGCGCCGAACCGTAGGTGGTCAGCACGGTGCAAAGCCAGATGCGCTGCCCCGCCGTCGACCACTCCAGCGCCCGACGCACAACCTGCAGATCGAGATGCTGCATGATCAGTGCGCCTTGTGCTCGATGGACGGGGCGTCAGCCTGAAGCTTCTGCACATCGCTGACCGCCAGCTCGGCCGACTGACCACCCCAACCCTGACGCAGGTAGTTCAGCAGATCGGTCAGTTGATCAGCACTCAGCTTGTCGGCGAAACCCGGCATCGGCTGCATGTGTTCGAATCCGGCGAATTTCTGCTCGCCGATACCATCCTCGATCACTCGCAACAGGTTGCGCGGGTCTTCCAGACGCAGCGTGGTGTTGCCGCGCATGGCCACCGCGATGTGCGGCTTACCCTCGCCACCGGCCGCGTGACAGCCGGCGCAGACGTTCAAGTATTCCTGACGACCGCGTTGAGCGCTGGCACTGAGTTTTTCCAACGGCACGTCGGTCAGCTCTTTCGCCGCCGGAGGCTTGTCGCCCAGCAGGAACGTCGCCATCGCCGCCAGATCCGGATCATTCAGGCCCTGAGTGCTGTTGTGGAACACCGGGAACATCTCGTTGAACATCGTGCCCTGGGCGCTCATGCCGTGCTTGAGGAACGTGCTCAGGTCCTGATGGTTCCAGCCGCGGGCCGCCAGATCAGTGGCCAGCAGGCTCGGTGCCAGATAGCCGTTGAGGATGCCGCCGGTCAGGCGCTTGTCCAGTTGCATCGCGCCCGGCAGGCCGCGTGGCGTATGGCATTCGCCGCAATGGCCGAGCACTTCGACCATGTACTGGCCGCGTTTCCAGGCGTCGCTTTTGCCTTCGGCAGATTCGAGCTTCAAGGCTTTGCCGTACATCATGTTCCAGCCGATCAGGCCCGGACGCACGTTGAACGGAAAGCTAAGGCTGGTCACCGGTGCGGCACGCTCGATTGGCTCGATGGTTTTCAGATACGCGTGAATCGCATCCGAATCCGCACGCGGCATCAAGTGATACGAGGTGTACGGCATCGCCGGATATAGGTTCGCGCCGTCACGGCGCTTGCCTTCAGTCAGCGCAGCGAAAAACTCGTCGTCGTTGTACAAACCGATGCCGTGCTCTTTGCTTGGAGTGATGTTGGTGCCGTAGATCGTGCCGAACGGCGACACGATCGGCAGGCCGCCAGCAAATGGCGCGCCGCCGGGCGCCGTGTGGCACGCCATGCAGTCGGCCGCGCGGGCGAGGTATTCGCCGCGCTTGACCTGATCATCCGCGTGCACCGCCAACACAGGCACAGCCAGCCCGACCGCCAGGGTCAGGCGGGTCAGTAATTGCTTCATGCTTAACCCTCCTTGACCAGGCCGAGATCGGTCAGCACGTTGCGGGTGGCGTTGTAGTAACGCACGTACCCGGTGCAACGGCAGACGTGATGGCCGAGGCTGTCCTCGATGACTTGTTCCAGTTTGCTTTTGACGATTGGCTGGCGTTGCAGCTTTTCCACCAGCACGGTCGCGGCGTTGACGAAGCCCGGCGCGCAGTAGCTGCACTGGAAGGCGAATTCATCGACGAAGCGCTGCTGGATCGGGTTCAGCTCGGTAACCTGGCCTTGCTCGTCACGCTTGGCGTGGCCTTCGATGGTGCGGACTTTCTTGCCCTCGAAGTAATGCGCGCCGGTGATGCAGGTGCGCACTTCTTCGCTGGTGCCGTCCGGGTTGTCGACGATCACCACGCAGGCGTGGCAGATGCCCTGGCCGCAGCCCAGGCGCGAACCGGTGAGGTTCTTGTATTCGTGCAGGTAATCGATCATCGGTAGGTCATCAGGGATGTCCACCGGGCCGACGGATTGACCGTTGAGGGTCAGTTGAAGCGGACGGTTAGCCATTGAGGGCCTCCTTGATGCGCGCAGCAGTGATTGGCAGATCGCGAACACGTTTACCGATGGCGTGGGCCACGGCGTTACCGATGGCACCGACCACCGGGATCATCACCACTTCGGCGATGCCTTTGGACGGGTCGCTCGGGGACAGCGGCGGCAGGATTTCCGACGTCTGCTTCCAAACCGCCACATGGCGCGCCATCGGCAGGCGATAACGGTTGAAGTTCCAGTCACCCTCCCCCGGCCCGCCTTCGTACAACGGCATCTCTTCCATCAAGGCGTGACCGATGCCCATGGCGATCCCGCCTTCGAGCTGGCCACGAACCAGTTCTTCGACCAGCACCCGGCCGCATTCCAGCCACGAGTGATGGTTGAGCACTTCGACTTCTGCCGAACCTTTGTTGACCTTCAACTCGACCAGCGTTGCGACTGGGCTGTAGTAGGTCACGGCGGCGTTGTTCAACTGAACCACCGGGTAGGCGATGTTCTGCCGATCCAGCAGGTGGAAACCTGCGCTGGTCATCTGCGCTTTCTTCGCCTTAAGAGCGCCGTCGCCGTACTTCACCGCCAGACCATCGAGCGGCAGACGCTCGCGCACGCCGTCGATGCTGTATTCGGCTTCGGCCCAGCTCCAGCGGTTAAAACCGTGAACCGTGGCGCCGGTGACCAGACCGCGCTCGTGAGCACGCTTGGCCAGCTCTTCGAAGGTCAGCGGCTGCATGCCGTTGGCGGTCAGCTTGCCGTCGACCCAATGCGCATCTTCGCGACGCACCACGTAAGGGTTGGCCTGGCCGCCGTAAGGGCCCTGACGCCAGATCTCCAGCGCCGCCGGCCACAGACCGTGGTTGAACAACACGCGCGCCGCTTCACGGGTGGCGTGGCTGAAGTAGTAGGCGGAGTTGGTCGCGGACGAAGCCGATGCCAGCTTGCCGACCCAGCGCGGATTGCGCAGGAAGTTGTCCTGCTCGGCCTGACTCATGATGTAAGGGTTGCCGGCGGTGACCAACTGCATTTCATCCCACTCGGTTTCACCGGTCTTCACATCGTGAGCCGCGCTGCCGAGGAAATCAGCCACCACCAACGCTTGCGAGGTGGACATGCCGGTGCCGATCTCGATGCCGATGTGACGCAGGGAAATGCGCCCGTCAGCGGTGAACTCGATGCTGGCCATCGGCGCTTCGGAACCGGTGCCGAAGTCTTTCTGGCAAATGGCGAAACCTACGCCGTACCAGTTGTCCGGGTCTGCCGCTTCGTGCTGCTTTTTGATCGCGTCGCGGTTTTTCCAGACTTCGTGCAGCGAAGCCTTGTCGAGAATCTCGTGCAGGCGCAACGCACCGGCCGGGATCGCGCCCTGAGTGTTTTTCATTCCCGAGCGCAGCGCGTTCTTGCGGCGCAGATCAATGGCGTCGACACCAAGGCGATCGGCGATTTCGTCGACCATCATTTCGGTGGAGGCCATGCTCTGCAGCGTGCCGTAGCCGCGCATCGAACCCGCTTCAACGGCGCGGGAATGGTAAGCGGTGACCTGCAGGTCGTTCTGCGGCATGTAGTAGATCGACTGTGCCGCAGTAGCGCCAACGGCGGCCACCGACGGGCTGTAGTTGATCCGGCCACCACCGTCGACACTCATCTCGGCACGGAAAATCTTGAAGCTGTGATCGGTCTTGTCCACTGCCAATTGGTAGCGGATGTCGAACGGGTGACGCTTGATGCCGCTCTGGAACTGCTCGTAGCGGTCGTTGGCCAGGCGAATCGGCACACCTGCGCCGTACAACGCCGCCAGGGCCGCGTAGTAGACGAAAATATTGTGGTCTTTGGAGCCGTAACCGACGGTGTAGCCCGGGTGCATGTTCAGGTTCGCCAGGCCGAAACGCGACGGCCCGATCATCTTCGCGGTCTCGGTGGCGGTTTCCAGCGGACATTGGGTAGCGACGACGAAATGCAGGGTCTTGGTCGCCGAGTCGTACCAGCCGTTGCCGTTGTCCGGCTCCATCGCGGCCGGTTCGATCGACGGGGTTTTGTAGCGTTCGTCGAACACCAGCCAGTTGTCCGGCGGGGTGTCGATCTCTTTTTTCATGCGATCGGCGTAGAACAGGCCGCGCTCGGTCAGGTTGCCGTGCAGGTTCGGCTGGGAATTCCACACCGGACGACGGTTTTTCAGCATCGGGAACAGGATCGAGTCCTTGAGGCTGGCGAACTCGTCTTCGTCCGCCGACGTCGGGCCACCGACGCGCACGTAGCGAAAACTGCCATAGGGATCGCCTTCGTAGAACGGTACTTGCGCACCGTAACGAATCGCTTTGTCATTGAATTTGAGTTTGTTCTTGGCCTGACGGAAACGCTCGAAGTCGTTCCAGATCAGGATCGCAACCGGGTGGCCGATGAACATCGGCACTTTGCCTTCCGGCAGCAGCGGATCCGGTGCGTGCTCTTCAGGGAACACGATGCCGTCCTTGTCCAGGTCGGCGGCGGTAACGATACGATCAGGCTGCAGATCGGCGCCGAGCCACGACAGGTCGTAACCGTCGTAGATGCGGTCGGCCTTGATGGTTTTCAGCAACATGGCGTGGCCTTGCTGCTGGGGCCAGCCCGGCATGTCCTTGGAACGGATGTCGCGAGCAAACACTTTGCTGCCGCAGACCTTGGACAAGGCATCGTTACGCTGGCGCGCCTTGCCGTTATTACCGAGCCACTGCTCGGACGGCACGGTCACGCTGTTTTCCATCAAGGCAGCCAGCGCCTGACTGCTGAGCGGTGTGAGCGTAACGCTCACCCCCGCCACCAGCCCGCCCTGAAGGAACGAGCGCCGGGATATTTCACGGTTGGACATGGATCATCCTCTGGGCGGTTATGGATCCGCCCTTCTGGTTATCTACTGGGAATCTCGAGTCTTGCAGAAGCCCTTTTTGGCTAAACAAAGGGCGTGATGACAGTGCAAAGCTGACCGAAAGGTTAACTTTAAAGGTTTCTGCGCTCGCAGCAAACAACCAGTTACAAAAACTTGACCAAAGAATCAAAAATCAATGCGGCATCGCATCGCAGCGACCCATGGACGCAGACGCAGGTTGCGCGACAGCATCGAACGAGCCACGGCTTGCGTTCGTCGCCGGCTACAAAGGAGGAATTGGGGAGAGGTCAAATTTCAGACACAAAAAACCCCGGTCTTTCGACCAGGGTCTTTGCTATCGAAGCCGAATCAACCAGAGGTTGCTTTCGGTGTTTCAAGGCGTTCAGTGGTCCTTGAAACAGATATGGCGCAGCGGACGGGACTCGAACCCGCGACCCCCGGCGTGACAGGCCGGTATTCTAACCGACTGAACTACCGCTGCGCGTCGGTGCAGGCACTTTCAGCCTACGCTCTTGCTTACGCAAGTATCTCGGGAGTGGTGGGTGATGACGGGATCGAACCGCCGACATTCTGCTTGTAAGGCAGACGCTCTCCCAGCTGAGCTAATCACCCGTTTGCATCTCCGAGGCCGCGAAATTTACGCAGGTAGCGAACCTAAGTCAATAGCAGGATTGAAGTTTTTCTAAAAAAGACGAAATTGCTTCATTCCGTATAAATCATCTTCTTGGTCATGCCGCCATCGACCACGAATTCCTGCCCCGTCACAAACCCTGCATTCTTCGACAGCAACCACGCCACCATTGCCGCAACATCCTCGACCGTCCCTACCCTGCCCGCCGGATGCTGGGCATGATCGGTATCGGTCAACGGCTCCGCGCGTCGGGCGGAAGGGTCCCGCGCATCGATCCATCCAGGACTGACCGCATTGACGCGAATCTCCGGCCCCAGACTGATCGCCAGTGCGTGAGTCAGCGCCAGCAAACCGCCCTTGCTCGCCGCATAGGCCTCCGTATCAGGCTCCGACTGCGCCGCTCGGGTCGAGGCCAGATTGACGATCGCCCCGTTGTGCGCACGCAGATACGGCGCACAATGCTTGGCCAGCAACATCGGCCCACCGAGATTCACCGCCAGCACCCGATTCCAGTAAGCCAGATCAAGGCTTTCCAGCGTGATGTTGTGCGGATCAGCCACGGCAGCGTTGCATACCAACGCATCCAGACGACCGAACTGCCCCAGCACCTCAGCAACACCCAGCGCCACCTGGCTTTCGTCCGCGACGTCCATGGCAATGAACCAGGCGTTCTCGCCCAGCACCTTCGCCACTTTCGAACCTCGCACACGATCCAGGTCCGTCAGCACCACCTGCCATCCTTCGCTGATCAGCCACGCGGCGATGCCCAGACCGATCCCGCGCGCGGCACCCGTGACCAATGCAACGCGGCCATGGGTGCCGATCTTTGGCGTAGACAACTCGATCACAACGCCGCCAGACCGCGCGACAGGTCGGCTTGCAGGTCAGCGACGTCTTCCAGACCGACCGCGATACGGATCAGGCTGTCACGAATGCCGGCAGCCTCACGCTCCTGCGGCGCCAGACGGCCGTGGGACGTGGTGCTCGGGTGGGTGATGGTGGTTTTGCTGTCACCCAGGTTGGCCGTGATCGAAATCAAACGGGTCGCATCGATGAAGCGCCAGGCGCCCTCTTTGCCGCCCTTGACCTCAAAGCTCACCACCGCACCAAAACCCTTCTGCTGACGCTGGGCCAGCTCGTGCTGC
This sequence comes from Pseudomonas sp. GW456-12-10-14-LB2, assembly GCF_002884345.1. NCBI lineage: Bacteria > Pseudomonadati > Pseudomonadota > Gammaproteobacteria > Pseudomonadales > Pseudomonadaceae > Pseudomonas > Pseudomonas sp. GW456-12-10-14-LB2. Next base: position 31,208 of record NZ_POHV01000023.1, on the reverse strand, counting down.
GGATGGCTCTTGAGTCCGGCGTAATGCACCTTCTCGATACCTTCCTGCTGCTCCAGCCATTCGGCCAATTGCTGGGCGTTGGCGCAGTGCGCCTTCATCCGCAGGTTCAGGGTTTCCAGACCTTTGAGGAAGATCCAGGCATTGAACGGGCTCAGGGTCGGCCCAGCGGTACGCAGGAAACCGACGATTTCTTTCATCTGCTCGCTGCGACCGGCAACCACGCCGCCCATGCAACGGCCCTGGCCATCGATGAACTTGGTGGCCGAATGCACAACGATGTCTGCGCCCAACTTCAGCGGCTGCTGCAAGGCAGGCGTGCAGAAGCAGTTGTCAACCACCAGCATCGCACCCTTGGCGTGCGCGATTTCCGACAGCGCGGTGATATCCACCAGCTCAGCCAACGGATTGGACGGCGACTCGACGAACAGCAATTTGGTGTTGGACTTGATCGCTGCGTCCCAGGCCGACAGATCGGCCAGCGGCACGTAATCAACTTCCACGCCGAAGCGCTTGAAGTATTTCTCGAACAGGCTGATGGTCGAACCGAACACGCTGCGCGACACCAGCACATGATCGCCAGCGCTGCACAGGCTCATCACCACCGCCATGATCGCAGCCATGCCCGTGGCGGTAGCAACCGCTTGCTCGGCGCTTTCCAGCGCGGCAATACGCTCTTCGAACGCACGAACGGTCGGGTTGGTGTAACGCGAGTAAACGTTGCCCGGCACTTCCCCGGCAAACCGTGCGGCCGCATCAGCGGCGGTACGGAACACGTAGCTGGAAGTGAAGAACATCGGATCACCGTGCTCGCCTTCCGGCGTACGGTGCTGACCGGCACGTACGGCCAGGGTATCGAACGCTACGCCTTCGAGGTCGCTGTCCAGCCGACCGGCATCCCATTCCTGACTCATGCTGTCACTCCTTGCCCTGTTCTCGATAAATAAAAGTCTTTTGCCAGATACAAAACCGGCCCCTAAGGGCCGGTTGAAACTCAGTTGTTGTACAGATCGATGATCGCACTGACCGCCTGGGTCTTGACCTTCGAGGCATCGTTGCGTGCCTGTTCGATCTTGTTCAGGTAAGCCTCGTCGACGTCGCCGGTGACGTACTTGCCGTCGAACACCGCGCAATCGAAGTTTTCGATCTTGATCTTGCCGCCGCCGACCGCTTCGATCAAGTCAGGCAGGTCCTGATAGATCAGCCAGTCGGCGCCGATCAGATCAGCGACATCCTGAGTCGAACGGTTGTGGGCGATCAGCTCGTGAGCGCTCGGCATGTCGATGCCATACACATTCGGGAAGCGCACAGCCGGAGCCGCCGAGCAGAAGTAGACGTTTTTCGCGCCGGCTTCGCGGGCCATCTGGATAATCTGCTTGCAGGTGGTGCCGCGAACGATGGAGTCGTCCACCAGCATCACGTTCTTGCCGCGGAATTCCAGCTCGATGGCGTTGAGTTTCTGGCGTACCGATTTCTTGCGCGCGGCCTGGCCGGGCATGATGAAGGTACGGCCGATGTAACGGTTCTTGACGAAGCCTTCGCGGAATTTCACGCCCAGATGGTTGGCCAGCTCCAGCGCGGCAGTGCGGCTGGTGTCCGGAATCGGGATGACCACGTCGATGTCGTGCTCTGGACGCTCGCGCAGGATCTTCTCGGCCAGCTTCTCACCCATGCGCAGACGAGCCTTGTAGACCGATACGCCGTCGATGATCGAGTCCGGACGCGCCAGGTAGACGTGTTCGAAGATGCACGGGGTCAGGGACGGGTTGGTCGCACACTGACGAGTGTGCAGCTTGCCGTCTTCAGTGATGTAGACCGCTTCGCCCGGTGCCAGGTCGCGGATCAGGGTGAAACCGAGCACATCCAGCGAAACGCTTTCGGAGGCGATCATGTACTCGACGCCTTCGTCGGTGTGACGCTGGCCGAACACGATCGGGCGGATGCCGTGCGGGTCACGGAAACCGACGATGCCGTAACCGGTCACCATCGCCACGACAGCGTAGCCACCGACGCAACGGTTGTGCACGTCGGTCACGGCGGCAAACACGTCTTCTTCGGTCGGTTGCAGCTTGCCGCGCTGGGCCAGCTCGTGGGCGAACACGTTGAGCAACACTTCCGAGTCGGAGCTGGTGTTGACGTGACGCAGATCGGATTCGTAGATCTCTTTGGCCAACTGTTCAACGTTGGTCAGGTTACCGTTGTGCGCCAGGGTGATGCCGTACGGCGAGTTGACGTAGAACGGTTGAGCCTCGGCCGAGGTCGAGCTGCCGGCAGTCGGGTAACGGACGTGGCCGATCCCCATGTGGCCGACCAGGCGCTGCATGTGACGCTGTTGAAACACGTCACGCACCAGGCCATTGTCCTTGCGCAAGAACAACCGGCCATCATGGCTGGTCACGATACCGGCAGCGTCCTGGCCGCGGTGCTGGAGCACGGTTAGCGCGTCATACAGCGCCTGATTGACGTTCGACTTACCGACGATACCGACGATGCCACACATGCGACGCAACCCCTACTTAATGGATCTGAACTGAACAACACTCACTGAGGCGTTTTCGCCGACGGCAAGAGTTGCTCCTTGAACGGAATATCAGCGGGTACGCTGATTCCGCTGGCAAGCCACTGACTGCTCCACCCGAGAATCAGGTTCTTGGACCAGTCTGCGACCAATAGAAACTTTGGCACGAGCTGTGATTCTTTCCACCACCCGTCCTGCTGTACCGGCCCCAGGCTCAACAGCCCGACCGCCACGACCACCAGCAACACGCCACGCGCAGCGCCGAAGGCCATGCCGAGGAATCGATCGGTCCCGGACAACCCGGTGACGCGAACCAACTCGCCGATAAGATAATTGATCATTGCGCCCACGATCAGTGTGGCGACAAACATGATGGCACAGCCCGTGATCACACGAGCCGACGGTGTCTGAATGTATCCGGCGAGGTACTCGGACAGTGAGCCACCAAACATCCAGGCAACGGCTCCTGCGATGATCCAGGTCACCAGCGACAATGCTTCTTTGACGAAGCCGCGGCTCAAACTGATCAAAGCGGAAATGGCGATGATTGCAACGATCGCCCAGTCAACCCAGGTAAATGGCACAGTGCAGCCTACAGACGGATAAGGCGGCGCATTTTAGCAGAGCGCATGGCTGTCGGTAAGCTGCGATTTTCAGTGCATTTCTATCGAAGTGATAGATATCAGCCGCGTTCGGGCTGGAAGCGCACCACAAACCCCTTGAGGTTCTGCTGGCGGCTCAACAGATCGCGCAGACGATCGGCTTCGGCACGCTCGATCAGCGGGCCGACGAACACCCGGTTCTTGCCATCGGCGGAACGGATGTAAGCGTTATAGCCCTGGCTGCGCAGGGTTTTCTGCAGGCTTTCGGCGCTGGCGCGGCTCGACAGACTGGCCAGTTGCACCGACCAGCTCACCGACAGGCCATTGGCATCGACGCGGCTTTGAGTGGTATCCGGTTTGGCAGACAGCGCAGCGATCGGCTGGGCCGGGGCTGTGGTTGGCTTGACCACAGGAGCGGGAGCGGGAGCCGGTGCAACCGGTTTGGCTACCGGCGCCGGAGCCGGAGCTGGCGCGGCGGAAGCAATCGGCGCCGCTGGCGCCGCTTGCTCGGCGACCTCGTCATCGCTCGGCACTGGCTCTTGCGGCAGAACCTGCGGCTCGGGCACGGCCACGGTTTCCATCTGGATCTGCGCCACGGCAGGCGCTTGCGGTGCGGCCGGCGCATCGACGGTCACCTGACGCTGCTCATCCTGACGGGAAAACAGCATCGGCAGGAAAATCACCGCCAGCGCCACCAGCACCAGGGCACCGACCATGCGCTGTTTGTACGCTTTATCCAGCAAAGCCATTTGCCGCTTCCTCCGTGGAGCGCCGAGACAGCCATTCGAGGGCCTCGGCGACACAATAAAATGATCCGAACAGCAAGATCTCGTCGTCGCTGGTGGCCACTGCACACTGCCCTTCCAGCGCAGCCGCCACACTGTCATAAGACGTGACCGATGCGCCAAGGTTCTGCAGTGCAACATTCAATTCAGCCACCGGCCGCGCACGCGGCGAATCCAGCGGCGCCACCGCCCAATGCTGGACGCTGGCATTCAGTTCACCGATGACACCGTCCAGATCCTTGTCCGCCAACAGGCCGAACACCGCCAGACGCTTGCCGACCGATGGACGAGCAGCCAGACGCCGCGCCAGGTACTCCGCCGCATGCGGGTTATGGCCAACGTCCAGCAGCAGATTCAAGCACTTGCCGTTCCATTCGAACGAACGACGATCCAGGCGACCGACCACGCGAGTCGCCTGCAACGCCGCAACAATCTGTTTGGCATCCCATGGCAAGCCGAGCAGCAGATAAGCCTGCAACGCCAGCGCGGCGTTCTCCATCGGCAGATCGAGCAGCGGCAAATCGCGCAGCTCGACGACCTGACCGTCAGCATCGGTACCGCGCCACTGCCAGAATTGATCCGTGATACCCAGATCGAAATCGCGCCCGCGCAGGAAGAACGGGCAAGCAAGCTCGCGCGCCTTGTCCAGCAGGGGTTGTGGAGGATTCAGATCGCCGCACAGCGCAGGTTTGCCCTGACGGAAAATCCCGGCCTTCTCGAAGGCCACGGATTCGCGGGTGTTGCCCAGGTAGTCGGCGTGATCGACACCGATGCTGGTGACCAGCGCGATATCGGCATCGACCACGTTGACCGTATCCAGACGCCCGCCCAGCCCGACTTCCAGCACCACCGCATCGAGCCCGGCCTGTTGAAACAGCCAGAACGCCGCCAGGGTGCCCATTTCGAAGTACGTCAGGGAAGTGTCGCCGCGCCCCGCTTCGACCGCCATGAAGGCTTCGCAAAGCTGCGCGTCAGTGGCTTCGACGCCATTGAGCTGCACCCGCTCGTTGTAACGCAGCAGGTGCGGAGAATTGTAGACACCGACGTTCAGGCCCTGCGCCCGCAGCAATGAAGCCACGAAAGCGCAGGTCGACCCCTTGCCGTTGGTGCCGGTGACCGTAATCACCCGTGGCGCCGGCTGGCCCAGCCCCATGCGGGACGCTACCTGTTGCGAACGCTCCAGCCCCATGTCGATGGCCGATGGATGCAACTGCTCAAGGTAGGCGAGCCACTCGCCAAGGGTGCGCTCGGTCATACGTTGGCAGGCACCGGCGGAACGACGATCGGCTCGATCGGCGCAGCAACGAATTTAGGCGTCGGCTTGCCGGTCAGTTGCGCCAGCAGGTTGCCCAGACGCGGACGCAATTCGCGACGGTCGATAATCAGGTCGATGGCGCCGTGCTCCAGCAGGAACTCGCTGCGCTGGAAGCCTTCCGGCAGTTTTTCGCGCACGGTCTGCTCGATCACGCGTGGACCGGCGAAGCCGATCAGGGCTTTAGGCTCGCCGACGATCACGTCGCCCAGCATCGCCAGACTGGCGGAAACGCCGCCGTAGACCGGGTCGGTCAGCACGGAGATGAACGGAATGCCTTCTTCACGCAGACGCGCCAGCACGGCCGAGGTCTTGGCCATCTGCATCAGCGAGATCAGGGCTTCCTGCATCCGCGCGCCACCGGAGGCGGAGAAGCAGACCATCGGGCAACGGTTTTCCAGCGCGTAGTTGGCGGCGCGTACGAAGCGCTCACCGACGATGGCGCCCATGGAACCGCCCATGAAGCTGAATTCGAACGCCGAAACCACAACCGGCATGCCCAGCAGAGTGCCGCTCATGGAAACCAGTGCGTCTTTCTCGCCGGTCTGCTTCTGGGCGGCGACCAGACGGTCCTTGTACTTCTTGCCGTCGCGGAATTTCAGACGGTCAACCGGCTCCAGATCGGCGCCCAGCTCGGCACGGCCTTCGGCGTCCAGGAAGATGTCGATGCGCGCACGTGCGCCGATGCGCATGTGGTGGTTGCACTTAGGGCAAACGTCCAGGGTCTTTTCCAGCTCCGGACGATACAGCACAGCCTCGCAGGACGGGCATTTGTGCCACAGACCTTCAGGGACCGAGCTCTTCTTGACCTCGGAACGCATGATCGAAGGGATCAGCTTGTCTACCAACCAGTTGCTCATGCTTTCTTTCTCCAGTACCGGCGGCCCGAACGCTCTGGTTCGCGGCCCCGCGTATGCCCTTCAGCTAAATTCATGTGTGGCGATGATCGTCCGGACTGCCGGGTCAGCGGAACTGACCTGCGTACACCCCGAAAAGACCCTCAGCCTCTTTTCTACAGAGCTGTGGACGGCGGCAGTCTGCCAGCCGTCACATCAGCGTACGGCGTTGATGAATGCACGAATCTTTGCGTGATCCTTGATGCCCTTGCTCGCCTCTACCCCGCCGCTGACATCCACGGCATACGGCCGCACCCGGGCGATCGCATCGGCGACGTTTTCCGGCGTCAGGCCGCCGGCCAGAATCAAAGGCTTGCTCAAACCCTGCGGAATCAGTGACCAGTCGAACGCCTCGCCGGTTCCGCCGGGCACGCCTTCGACATAAGTGTCGAGCAGCACGCCGCTGGCGCTCGGGTAGGCATCGCAGGCAGCGGCAATGTCATCGCCCGCCTTGACCCGCAAAGCCTTGATGTACGGCCGGTGCCAGCCTTCACACTCGGCGGCGGTTTCGTCGCCGTGGAACTGCAGCAGATCCAGCGGCACGGCATCGAGGATTTCCCCGAGCTCGCAGCGGCTGGCATTGACGAACAACCCGACCGTGGTCACGAACGGCGGTAAAGCGGCGATGATCGCCCGCGCCTGCTGCACGGTCACGGCCCGGGGACTTTTAGCGTAGAACACAAAACCGATGGCATCGGCCCCGGCCTCGACGGCTGCCAACGCATCTTCCATGCGGGTAATCCCGCAAATCTTGCTGCGAACGGCTGACATGTCGATAAAAACCCCAAGGCAAATCCGATAAAGTCCCGGATGGTAACAAATGCGTTAGAAGGCGTCAGCCGTCAAGTTCCGAGAAACCCGTAAGGAAATGTGGCCCGATGAAACGCTCGGGCAACGGGAACTCGTCGTGGTACTCGACCTGCACCAGATACAGGCCGAACGGATGCGCCGTGACCCCGCCGGAACGCCGCTCGCGGCTCTCCAGCACTTCTTTCATCCACTCCACGGGCCGCTCGCCGGCGCCAATAGTCATCAGCACCCCGGCAATGTTGCGCACCATGTGGTGCAGGAACGCATTGGCGCGGATGTCCAGAACGATCATTTTGCCGTGACGGGTCACGCGCAGGTGATGCATCTTCTTGATCGGCGACTTGGCCTGGCACTGGCCGGCACGGAACGCGCTGAAATCATGGGTACCAATCAGGTACTGCGCGGCCTCGGCCATGCGCTCGACGTCCAGCGGACGGTGATTCCAGGTGATTTCTTCATTGAGATGCGCCGGGCGGATCTGATCGTTGTAGATCACGTAGCGATAGCGCCGGGCAATCGCCTTGAATCGCGCATGGAAATGCGCCGGCATGACCTTCGCCCAACTGACGCTGATGTCGTGGGGCAGATTGATGTTGGCGCCCATGACCCAGGCTTTCAGCGAACGGTCGACCTGGGTATCGAAATGCACCACTTGCCCGCAGGCATGCACACCGGCGTCGGTGCGCCCGGCACATTGCAGCGAGATCGGCGAGTCGGCGACCTTCGACAGGGCTTTTTCCAGGGTTTCCTGCACGGTGAGCACACCAGTGGACTGGCGCTGCCAGCCGCTGTAGCGCGAGCCCTTGTATTCAACGCCCAGCGCGACGCGGAAAAAGCCTTCGGGTGCCATTTCGGCGGCCGGGTTATCTATGTTTGCCAAGTCGGGACAGCCTGCTGATCTACAAAGGCGGGCATTATAAGGCGACGGGACGGGGAAACCAGACCCAAACAAAAACGGCAGCCTCATGGGCTGCCGCTTTGTTTACCGCTGAAGGCCGACTCAGGCCAGATGCGAAAGCATTTCGCTCGCTTCGCTCTTCTGTTTGTCGTTGCCCTCGCTGATGACCTCATTGAGGATGTCGCGCGCGCCGTCATTGTCACCCATGTCGATGTAGGCCTGAGCCAGATCGAGCTTGGTCGCGGCTTCGTCGGTACCGGACAGGAAGTCGAAGTCATCCTCACCCAGATCGTCGCCCAACGCGGCATCAGCTTCGGTGAAGCTTGGCTCATTGATGCTGCTCGACAGACGATCCAGCTCGGCATTGACGTCGTCCAGTTCGGCGGCAAACGCATCCGGCTCGGCAGGCGCCGCGTCCATTTCGTCGGCCAGTGACAGGTCGAAATCGGCTGGCAGCTCCAGATCGTCCTGCGGCACGTCGGTCACGGCCGGGGTTTCGACCAGCGGCAGATCCTTCACGCCTTCGTCCAGATCCAGCAGGAAATCATCGTCTGCCAGCTCGACCGGCGCAGGCGCAGGATCGGCACCGAGATCCAGATCCAGGTCGAAGTCCGACAGGTCGTCGAGGTTTTCCTTGATATCGGTCTGCTGCTGCAGCACCGATTCGAAGCTCAGGTCGTCGTCAGTCGGGAACGCGTCGAGTTCGACCGGCGCTTCCGGCTCGACAGCCGCCACAGGTTCAACCGGCGTGATGTTGTCGAGATCGTCGAGGCTCAGATCGAAAGCGCTGTCCAGTTCGGCATCTGCCGCAGCAGGCGCTTCAGGCTCGTCGAGCAACAGCTCCTTGACGTAATCCTCGTCAAGCTCGGCGGCAATGGCCGCTGCCGCCAGACCGCTGGCCGCGACGACCGCCATGGCCGGGAAGCGGCTTTTCAGCTCTTCGACCTTGGCGAAGTTGTCGCCATTGGCAACCAGTTGGCGCTCCTGACCGACGAAGGCATCGCGATCACCTTGGCGACCGTAGACTTCCATCAATTTCAGACGCAGATCGCTGCGCTGCGGCTCCAGACTCACGCCCTCCTCCAGCAGCGCGGCCGCTTGATTCAGGCGACCGCCGTCGATGTGCGACTGCGCCTTGTCCAGCACGTCGTCGGAACGCTCGGCGGCCGGCGCCACCAACGGCGCGGCGATCGGCTCGGCCATCACGACTGGCGCAACTACAGCAGCAGCGGCTGGGGCTGGGGCTGGGGCTGGGTTCAGCTTGACGCTGGCGGCTGGCACTTCCAGACCTTCGAAGCTGCTTTCCGGCAGATCGAGGTCCTGGGAGAAGGATTGCTCCTCCAGGGCACGGGCCATTCGCAGGTGTTTTTCGGCTTCCTGCTGGGCCTTGCGGCGACGAGCCAGCAGCAACAGCAGGAGCAGCAGAACCACTGCACCGCCACCGACCAGACCCAACAGGATCGGATTGGTCAGCAGTTCGTTGAAGGTTTTTTCGTCATTGGCGGCCGGCGTGGTTTCAACCACAGGCTCGACAACCGGCTCTACCGGGGCCGGAGCAGCAGCCTCAGGCGCAGGTGCGGCCGGAGCAGCCTCTGCCGGAGTAGCCGGCGGCGTGGCCGCCAGCTCCGCGGTGATCGCCGGCACCACTGGCGCAGTGGCGGCGGTCGCGGGAGCAGCGCCCGAGCCTTCGGCCTGCATTTTCGCCAGTTGATTGTTCTTCAGCTCGATCAGGCGTTGCAGCTTGTCCAGCTGGCTTTGCAGATCGGCCATGCGGCTTTTCAGTTCTTCGTTGTCACGACGGGTGGTGTCGAGACTTTCCTGGGTCACCGCCAGTTTGTTGCTCAGGGCCTTGGCGTCGCCGGCCGGACCCTTGCCACGCGCCTTGGCGCTTTCGGCGGACACCAGGCTCAGGTTGTCCTTGGCGTTTTGCGCAGCACCGGTATTGGCGCGGCCACGATTGGTCGCATCGAGTTGCTGCTGACCGGCGCCCGGCTTGGCCACATAACGACGGCCCTGGCGCCAGGCTTCGTTCTGCGCAGCCACTTCAGCAATCGCTTTGGACTGCGGCAGCGCGGTGCTTTGCACCTGATCCGGCAGACGCAGCACCTGTCCGGTTTTCAGGCGGTTGATGTTGCCGCCGATGAACGCGTCCGGGTTCAAGGCCTGGATCGCCAGCATGGTCTGCTGCACCGAACCGCCGGTGCGCGCCTTGGCGGCGATTTCCCACAGGGTGTCGCGTGGCGTGGTGGTGTGGGTCGAATGCGTGGCGCCGGTGGTCGGTGCGGTGATGGTTTGTGCCGGCGCAGGCTGAGCGGCGGCATCAGCGGTCTGCGGCGAGAACTTCGACGGATCCAGCAGCACGCTGTAATCACGTAGCAGACGGCCGTTCGGCCACATTACCTGCACGAGGAATTTCACCATCGGTTCCGACAGCGGCTTGCTCGACGTTACGCGCAGCACGCTTTTGCCGCTGGCGTTGAGCACCGGGGTGAAGGTCAGATCATTGAGGAAGGCCTGGCGATCGACGCCGGCCTTGGCGAAATCTTCCGGCGAGGCCAGGCTCGGCACCACTTCGGCAGCGGTCAGATCCTTGACATCGAGCAGCTCGATTTCCGCCACCAGCGGCTGGTTCAGGGTCGACTTCAGGGTCAGCTCCCCGAGCCCGAGGGCATGCGCCATACCGGAGGACAGCGCCGAGGCGGCCGCTATTGCTAACACCAGTTTGCGAACTTGAACCATAGCCTCTTCCTTTGTTTGAACGTTCCTCGGCCAGCGAGAAGATGTTGATTGTCGCTGCCGTAAGGCATTGCGCGCGACGACGACAGCATGCCGCGCGCGATCATTTCTTTGATGCCCCGGAAAGTCCCGGAGGGTGACACGTCATCGAGTGCTCCGGCCAAGCATAGCGCTCGCCTAGAATCAGTCGACAAATTGTTGCCAAGTATCTTTTACAGCAGGCCTTTTATCAACAACTCGGCGACCTGCACGGCATTGAGGGCCGCACCTTTGCGTACGTTATCTGACGTCAACCACAGATTAAGTTCCGACGGTTCGTCGACACCGGCACGCACCCGCCCGACGTAGACCACGTCCTGCCCCACCGCGTCACCGACGGCGGTCGGATAATCGCCGGCCTCGACCAGCTCGATGCCCTCGGCCTCTTCAAGCGCGGCGTTGACCTTTTCCAGGTCGACCGCGCTCGCTGACTGCAAGGTCACGCTAAAGCTATCGCCAAAAAACACCGGGGCTTGAACGCAAGTTGCGGAAATCTTTAATAAAGGCTTGGCCAGCACCTGACGCAGCTCGCGCACCAGACGTTTTTCCAGCAGCGTATGGCCTTGCGCGTCGGGCGTGCCGACCTGAGCCAGCAGGTTGAAAGCCATCTGCCGGTCGAAGAATGTCGGCTCCAGCGGACGCATGTTCAACAACTCGGCGGTCTGGCGCGCCAGCTCGGTCACGGCTTCGCGGCCCTGGGCGGAAACCGCCAGATTGGCGGTGACATGCACGTATTGCAGCTCGATCAGATCGAGCAGCGGCGCCAGCACCACGGCCAATGTGGTGGCCGACGGGCTCGGACTGCTGACCTGGAACGGTACTTTCAAACCGGCCAGCACAGCGGCATTGGCTTCCGGCACCACTTGCGGCGCCTGATCCGCCGGCAAGGCGCCGGACAAGTCGACCAGCGAGCAACCTGCCGCGTGAGCGCGGGCGGCGTAACTCAGAGTAATGGCCGGGCCGGCGGCGAAGAACGCCAGCTTGACCTTGCTGAAATCGAACTCGTCGACTTCACGCACGCGCACGTTCTTGTTGCGAAACAGCACCGAGCTGCCGGCGGATTCGCTGCTGGCCAGCAGGTGCAACATGCCCACCGGGAAGTCGCGCTCTTCGAGAATCTGCACGAGGGTTTCGCCGACAGTACCGGTGGCGCCGATCACGGCAATATCAAGGGTCTGGGTCATGTTGCTACCTCTGGCGAAACGGGGGGAGCGGCACTTTACCGGGTGAGTCGCACGCAGGCAATTCGCGCCCGCCGCGAAGAGCGGACGCGGAGCGTCCATGGCTGCATTCCCACGCAGAGCATGGGAACGATCAACAGGTACAAAAAAACCCGCGCCTCTTGCGAGGCGCGGGTTCTCTCATTGCATCAAGCGATCAACGCTCAAGCAGGATCCGCAGCATGCGACGCAGCGGTTCGGCCGCGCCCCACAGCAGTTGGTCGCCGACGGTGAAAGCACCGACGAACTGCGAACCCATGTTCAGCTTGCGCAGACGACCAACCGGTACGTTCAGGGTGCCGGTGACTTTCGTCGGGCTCAGCTCCTGCATGCTGATATCGCGGTTGTTCGGCACCAGTTTGACCCAAGGGTTGTGCTGGCTGATCAGCCCTTCGATGTCGGCGATCGGCACGTCTTTGTTCAGCTTGATGGTCAGCGCCTGGCTGTGGCAACGCATGGCGCCGATGCGCACGCAGATGCCGTCGACCGGGATCGGGCTCTTGAAGCGACCGAGGATCTTGTTGGTCTCGGCCTGGGCCTTCCACTCTTCGCGGCTCTGGCCGTTCGGCAGTTCCTTGTCGATCCACGGGATCAGGCTGCCGGCCAGCGGTACGCCGAAGTTTTCGGTCGGGTACGCGTCGCTGCGCATGGCTTCGGCCACACGACGGTCGATGTCGAGGATCGCGCTGGCAGGATCGGCCAGTTGATCGGCGACAGCGGCATGGGTCGCGCCCATCTGCTTGATCAGTTCACGCATGTTCTGCGCGCCGGCACCGGAGGCCGCCTGATAGGTCATGGCACTCATCCACTCGACCAGACCGGCCTCGAACAGACCGCCCAGGCCCATCAGCATCAGGCTGACGGTGCAGTTGCCGCCGATGTAGTTCTTGGTGCCCGCGTCGAGCTGCTGGTCGATGACCTTGCGGTTGACCGGGTCGAGGATGATGACGGCGTCGTCGTTCATCCGCAGGCTCGAGGCCGCGTCGATCCAGTAACCCTGCCAGCCGGCTTCGCGCAGCTTCGGGAATACTTCGCTGGTGTAGTCGCCGCCCTGGCAGGTCAGGATCACGTCGAGGGTCTTCAGCTCTTCAATGCTGTAAGCGTCCTTGAGCGGAGCAATGTCCTTGCCCACGGACGGGCCTTGGCCACCGACATTGGAAGTGGTGAAAAACACCGGCTCGATAAGATCGAAATCCTGCTCTTCCAGCATCCGCTGCATGAGCACGGAACCGACCATGCCGCGCCAACCGATCAGACCTACACGTTTCATCGCAACTACACCTTCTTGAAAAGTGGGCCGCTGCTTTGTATTGAATTTCGCAGCGGGCCCGAGAGATTACAGATTCCGCAGCGCGGCGACTACTGCGTCACCCATTTCCTGCGTACCGACTTTAGTGCAACCGGTCGAAAAGATGTCGCCGGTGCGCAGACCCTGATCCAGCACCACGCTGACCGCTTTCTCGATGGCATCCGCCGCTTCGTGCAGGTTGAAGCTGTAACGCAGCATCATCGATACCGACAGAATGGTCGCCAGCGGGTTGGCGATGCCTTTGCCCGCGATGTCCGGCGCCGAACCGTGGCAAGGCTCGTACATGCCCTTGTTGTTGGCATCCAGCGAGGCCGACGGCAGCATGCCGATGGAGCCGGTGAGCATCGACGCTTCGTCGGACAGGATGTCGCCGAACATGTTGTCGGTGACGATCACGTCGAACTGCTTCGGTGCACGCACCAGTTGCATCGCGGCGTTGTCGACATACATGTGGCTCAGCTCGACGTCCGGGTAATCCTTGGCGACCTGCTCGACCACTTCACGCCACAGTTGGCTGGACGCCAGTACGTTGGCCTTGTCCACCGAGCACAGTTTCTTGCCACGCACGCGGGCCATGTCGAAACCGACACGGGCGATACGGCGGATTTCGCTTTCGCTGTACGGCAGCGTGTCGTAAGACTGGCGCTCGCCGTTTTCCAGAGTACGGGTACCGCGCGGCGCGCCGAAGTAGATGCCGCCGGTCAGCTCACGGACGATCAGGATGTCCAGGCCGGCAACGATTTCCGGCTTCAGGCTCGAAGCGTCGGCCAGTTGCGGGTACAGGATCGCCGGACGCAGGTTGCCGAACAGGCCCAGTTGCGCGCGGATTTTCAGCAGGCCGCGTTCAGGGCGGATGTCACGTTCGATGGTGTCCCATTTCGGGCCGCCCACGGCGCCCAGCAGAACGGCATCGGCAGCGCGAGCGCGGTCGAGGGTTTCGTCGGCCAGCGGCACGCCGTGCTTGTCGATGGCGGCGCCACCGATCACGTCATGGCTCAGCTCGAAGCCCAGGCTGTACTTGTCGTTGGCCAGCTCCAGCACCTTGACCGCTTCGGCCATGATTTCCGGACCAATACCGTCGCCTGGGAGAATCAGAATCTGCTTGCTCATGCTTTCCTCGTGTCTTCAGTCGGTGCGCCATCGACTGGCGCGCCCGGAAAAATACTTATCGTTTCAGGATTACTTTTCAGCCCAGAGCACCAGTACATCTGTACTGAACGAACCATCGGCTTCAATCTCAAAATATTCGCGCACTTCGTTGCCCATCGATTGCTGCAACTGGCGGATCGCGGCGCGCATCACTTCGGGTGTGCGCATGCGCTCGACCCAGCTGTTGTACTCCAGACGCAGGCGCTGACGCGTGGTGCTGCGGGTGTGCAGACCAGCCTCGCTGACCTGGCGCAACCACTCACCGGCCGAATAATCGCGGACATGGCTGGTGTCGCGCAGCACTTCGACGCTCTGCAAATAGGTGTCGAACAGCGGACTGCCCGGCGACAGTACATCGATGAACGCCGCCACGCCGCCCGGTTTCAGCACCCGGCGCACTTCGCGCAAGGCCACGCCGAGATCGCTCCAATGGTGCGCCGAATAACGGCTGAACACGAAGTCGAACTCGCCATCGGCGAACGGCAGGCGCTCGGCGGCGCCCTTGACCGTGGACACGTTGCTCAAGCCGCGATCAACGGCAGCGGCGGCGACCACGTCGAGCATCTGCTGCGACAGGTCGTACGCCACCACTTCTTTCACCAACGGGGCGACGTGAAAACTCACGTGCCCGGCGCCGCAACCCAGGTCCAGCACCCGAGCCTCGCCCTGCCCCGCCAGCTCAGCCTGCAGCAGCGCAAATTCAGTGCCTTGAGCGTGAACGGCGCTGCTCAGGTAGGCGGCGGCCTGTTCACCGAATTGCTTTTGTACAACCTGACTGTGGGCGGTGCTGGTCATGGGTACGTCCTTTTCTGGGTTTCAACCTTTCAGATTCACGCGTCGCGGAACAACCACGGCTGGCTCGCGCGATGCTTGGCTTCAAACGCGGCAATCGCATCGCCGTCCTGCAGGGTCAGGCCGATGTCGTCCAGGCCGTTGAGCAGGCAGTGTTTGCGGAAGGCGTCGATCTCGAAGCGGTAGACCTTGCCGTTCGGGCTGGTGACGGTCTGCTCGTGCAGATCGATCTGCAACTGATAGCCCGGCGCGGCTTCGACCTGCTTGAACAGCTCGTCGACTTCGGCGTCGCTCAGGATGATCGGCAGCAAGCCGTTCTTGAAGCTGTTGTTGAAGAAGATGTCGGCATAGCTCGGCGCGATGATGCTGCGGAAACCGTACTCTTCCAGCGCCCATGGCGCGTGTTCACGGCTGGAGCCGCAACCGAAGTTCTCGCGGGCCAGCAACACGCTGGCGCCTTGATAACGCTCGGCGTTGAGCACGAATTCCTTGTTCAGTGGACGCTTGGAGTTGTCCTGATAGGGCTGACCCACATCGAGGTAACGCCACTCGTCGAACAGGTTCGGACCGAAACCGGTGCGCTTGATCGACTTCAGAAACTGCTTCGGAATGATCTGGTCGGTGTCGACGTTGGCACGATCCAGAGGCGCGACGAGACCAGTGTGCTGGGTAAAAGCTTTCATGCTGCGCTCCTTTAGATCAATTCACGAACGTCGATGAAACGACCGTTCACCGCCGCCGCAGCGGCCATGGCCGGGCTGACGAGGTGGGTACGGCCACCGGCGCCCTGACGGCCTTCGAAGTTACGGTTGGAGGTCGAGGCGCAATGTTCGCCGGACTCCAGACGGTCCGGGTTCATCGCCAGACACATCGAGCAACCCGGCTCGCGCCATTCGAAACCGGCTTCGAGGAAGATCTTGTCCAGACCTTCGGCCTCGGCCTGCGCCTTTACCAGACCCGAGCCCGGCACGACGATGGCCTGCTTGATGGTCGACGCAACCTTGCGGCCCTTGGCAATCACCGCCGCAGCGCGCAAGTCTTCGATCCGCGAGTTGGTGCAGGAACCGATGAATACGCGGTCGAGCTGAATGTCGGTGATCGCCTGATTGGCGGTCAAACCCATGTATTTCAAGGCGCGGACGATCGAGTCGCGCTTGACCAGATCCATCTCTTTAGCCGGGTCCGGCACGTTCTGATCAACGGCCAACACCATTTCCGGCGAAGTGCCCCAGCTGACCTGCGGCTTGATCTGCGTGGCGTCGAGCTCGACCACGGTGTCGAAATGCGCGTCGGCGTCGGACACCAGGTCTTTCCAGGATTCGACCGCCAGATCCCACTCGGCACCTTTCGGTGCGAAAGGACGACCCTTGACGTAATCCACAGTCTTCTGGTCCGCCGCCACCAGGCCCACGCGGGCGCCGGCTTCGATGGACATGTTGCAGATGGTCATGCGGCCTTCGATGGACAGGTCGCGGATCGCGCTGCCGGCGAATTCGATGGCATGGCCGTTACCGCCGGCGGTGCCGATCTTGCCGATCACCGCGAGGACGATGTCCTTGGCGGTCACGCCGAACGGCAACTGGCCTTCGACGCGCACCAGCATGTTCTTCATTTTCTTGGCGACCAGGCACTGGGTAGCGAGCACGTGCTCGACCTCGGAGGTGCCGATCCCGTGAGCCAAGGCGCCGAACGCGCCGTGGGTCGAGGTGTGCGAGTCGCCGCAGACCACGGTCATGCCCGGCAAGGTCGCGCCCTGCTCCGGGCTGATCACGTGAACGATGCCCTGACGCACGTCGTTCATCTTGAATTCGACGATGCCGTATTCATCGCAGTTGTCGTCGAGGGTCTGAACCTGCAAACGCGAGACCTGGTCGGCAATGGCTTCGATGCCACCCTTGCGCTCCGGGGTGGTCGGTACGTTGTGGTCCGGGGTGGCGATGTTGGCATCGATGCGCCACGGCTTTCGCCCGGCCAGACGCAGGCCTTCGAAGGCTTGCGGCGAGGTCACTTCGTGGATGATGTGACGATCGATATAGATCAGCGCCGAGCCATCGTCGCGCTGCTTGACCAAATGCGAATCCCAGAGCTTGTCGTAGAGCGTTTTGCCGGCCATCAGACGGTTCCTCATCAGCTTGTTTCTATGCCCTGGGCTTATCAATAACCCTTTGGCTTGTGAGGCCGATCCTATGGGGTTAGATTAAATAACTCAAATTCATATTTTTTATGCTTTGGATAACCAACTGGAATACAAACATGGACCTGGCCAACCTCAATGCTTTTATCGCGATTGCCGAGACGGGAAGCTTCTCCGGTGCCGGTGAACGGCTGCACCTGACGCAACCGGCGATCAGCAAACGCATCGCCGGGCTGGAGCAGCAATTGAATGTGCGGCTGTTCGACCGGCTCGGTCGTGAAGTAGGCCTGACCGAGGCGGGCCGGGCCCTGCTGCCAAGGGCTTACCAGATTCTCAACGTGCTCGATGACACCCGTCGCGCCCTGACCAACCTGACCGGTGAAGTCACCGGTCGACTGACTTTGGCCACCAGTCACCACATCGGCCTGCACCGCTTGCCGCCCTTATTGAGGGAATACACCCGCCGCTACCCACAGGTGGCGCTGGATATTCAGTTCCTCGACTCGGAAGTGGCCTACGAAGAAATTCTCCATGGCCGGGCGGAACTGGCGGTCATCACCCTGGCGCCGGAGCCGCATACGCTGGTCAAAGCCACGCCGGTCTGGGATGACCCGCTGGATTTCGTGGTCGCCCCGGAACATTCGTTGATAAGCAACGGCGCCGTCACATTGGCGGACATTGCCGGCCATCCGGCGGTTTTCCCCGGCGGCAACACCTTTACTCACCATATTGTCCAACGGCTGTTCGAGGCTCAGGGCCTGACGCCGAACATCGCCATGAGCACCAACTACCTGGAAACCATCAAGATGATGGTGTCGATCGGCCTGGCCTGGAGCGTTTTGCCGCGCACGATGCTCGATGAACAGGTGGCGCGCATACCTTTACCGGGCATACAGCTCAGTCGCCAGCTAGGCTATATCCTGCACACTGAAAGGACGCTGTCGAATGCTGCACGGGCGTTTATGGCCCTGCTGGACGCTCAAATCGATCTGCCAGGGACTCTCGGCTAACTTGTGCTACTCCTATAGAGCTGCCGTCCCTGTGCCTAACGCCCAAATCAGCTCAAGGCCCCTTAACAATGCCGAAATCTGTTGACCGTATTCCGCCGATGCCGCGTATTCAGGCCATTGATCCACGGCGATCCGAGCAGAGCTGGGAGAGCGCGCCGCAATTGCTCGCGGCGCTCAACGGTGCCCGCCTCGGCGCCTGGTACTGGGACATCGAGCGCGGGCAGATCAGTTGGTCGCGCGGCACTCAGGCCTTGTTCGGCTTCGATCCGCGGCAACCGCTGCCCGAAGACCTGGAATACCTTGACCTGCTGCCGCCGGAAGACCGGGCGAAAACCATCCGCGCCTTCCACGCGGTGATTGCCGGTGCGCCGCTGGAACAGGCGATGCACCACCGCATCCGCTGGCCCGACGGCAGCCTGCACTGGCTGGAGATCAACGGAAGCCTGTTGCCGGACAAACACGGTCGCCCCCGAATGATCGGGGTGATCCGCGAAATCACCCACCAGCGGCAACGGGAACAGGCGCTCAGCAGTTCGGAGAAACGTTTTGCGACACTGTTTCACCTGTGCCCGAACATGGTACTGCTGACCCGTCAGGAAGACGGCCTGATCAGCGAGGCCAACCAGTATTTCGAAAGCCTGTTCGGCTGGCCGGTGCAGAGCGCCATCGGTCGCACCACCCTGGAACTGGGCCTGTGGGTGCATCCCGAGCAACGGGCCGAGCTGGTCAAGAAGACCAAGGCCAAGGGCGAACTGATCAGCATGGAGGTGCAGTTTCGCGCCAGCAACGGCCAGATCCACGACGGCATCCTTAGCGCGCAAAAGGTCGAACTCGAAGGCCAGCCGTACCTGCTCAGTACCTTCCTCGACACCACTGAACGCAAAGCCGCCGAACATGCCCTGAAAGACAGCCAGGAACGCCTCGACCTGGCGCTGGATTCGGCGCAGCTCGGCACCTGGGACTGGCACATTCCCAGCGGCATGCTCTATGGCTCGGCCCGCGCTGCGCAATTACACGGTCTGGAGCCAAAACCGTTCCATGAGTCGTTCGAAGAGTTCTTCGAGGGCGTCCCCGGCGAAGAGCGCGACAGCATGCGCGACGCCTATCGCAGCCTGCGCGAAGGCCCGGCCGGCAATTACCAGCTGACTTACCGCGTACAACTGCCCGACGGCAGCTCGCGTTATCTGGAAAGCCGCGCCCGCCTCTATCGCGACGACAACGGCGTACCGTTGCGGATGGCCGGCACCCTGCTGGACATCACCGATCAGGTTGAACGCGAGCAACGGCTGGTGGCTTCGGAAGAGAAATTCGCCACGCTGTTCCAGGTCAGTCCCGACCCGATCTGCGTCACGCGTCAGGAAACCGGGGAATTCATCGAGATCAACTCCAGTTTCTCCCAAACCTTCGGCTGGAGCGCCAGCGATGTGATCGGCCACACCGCCGAAGAAATCGGCCTGTGGGACGCCTCGGCGAAAAGCCTGCAACGCATCGAACGGGTGATCCGCGAACAGGGCCTGAGCAATGTTGCGATCATCGTCCAGCACAAGGACGGCCAGTCGCTGACCTGCGTGATTTCCAGCCGTCAGATCAGCGTCGGCAACCAGCCGTGCATCGTTACCACGCTGCGCGACATCACCCAGCAACAGCGCTCGGAAGCGGCGCTCAAGGCCAGCGAAGAGAAATTCGCCAAGGCGTTCCACTCCAGCCCCGACGCCATCACCATCACCGAGCGCGACACCGGACGTTATCTTGAGGTCAACGACGGTTTCTGCCGCCTCACCGGCTACCGCGCCGACGAAGTGGTGGGCAAAACCGTGTATCAGGTCGGTATCTGGGCCGAGGAAAAACAACGCTCGGCACTGCTCGCCGAGCTGCAGATCAAGGGCCGCGTGCACCATCAGGAAATGCTCGGGCGCAACAAGCGCGGCGAGATCCTGACGGTGGAAGTCTCGGTCGAACCGATCACTCTCAACGAAACCGCCTGCCTGCTGCTCACCGCCCGGGACGTCAGCCTGCTGAAGAACGCCGAGGCGCAGATTCGCCACCTGGCCTATCACGATCCGCTGACCAACCTGCCCAACCGCGCACTGCTGATGGATCGCCTGAGCCAGCAGATCGCCCTGCTCAAGCGCCACAACCTGCGCGGGGCGCTGCTGTTTCTCGATCTGGATCACTTCAAGCACATTAATGACTCGCTGGGGCACCCGGTCGGCGACACGGTGCTGAAAATCATCACCGCGCGGCTTGAAGCCAGCGTGCGCATGGAAGACACAGTGGCGCGGCTCGGTGGCGATGAATTCGTGGTGTTGCTCAGTGGGTTGGAAGGCACGCGCAACGAAGTCAGCGCCCAGGTACGCGAGCTGGCCGACACCATTCGCGAACTGCTGTCAGAGCCGATGTTCCTCGACGGCCAGCGCCTGCAAGTGACGCCGAGCATCGGCGTGGCGCTGATTCCCGATCACGGCTCGACCCCGACCGACCTGCTCAAACGCGCCGATATTGCGCTGTACCGGGCCAAGGATTCGGGGCGCAACACCACGCAGATGTACCACAACACCATGCAAAAGGCGGCCAGCGAACGGCTGCGCATGGAGACCGACCTGCGCCTGGCGCTGTCCCGGGGCGAGTTCGACGTGCACTACCAACCGCAAATCGACGCCCGGGACAACCGCATCATCGGCGCCGAAGCCCTGGTGCGCTGGAATCACCCGGAACTCGGCGCGCAATCGCCCACCGAATTCATCAAGGTGCTGGAGGACAGCGGGCTGATTCTGGAAGTCGGCACCTGGATCCTCGATGAGGCGTGCGAAGCCTTCAAGCAATTGATCGCCGAAAAACTGATCGACCCTCTGGCCTTCAGCCTGTGCGTGAACATCAGCCCCCGGCAGTTCCGCCAGAACGACTTCGTCGAGCGCATCGAGCGCAGCATGAGCAGCCACGGCCTGCCCTGCTCCTTGCTGAAACTGGAAATCACCGAAGGCATCGTCATTCAGAATCTGGAAGACACCATCAGCAAAATGCGTCGTCTGAAAAAACTCGGCGTGAGTTTCGCCATGGACGATTTCGGCACCGGCTATTCATCGCTGACCTACCTGAAACGATTGCCGGTGGACACGCTGAAGATCGATCAGTCGTTCATCCGCGACGCCACCACCGACCCCAACGACGCCGAAATCATCCGCGCCATCGTCGCCATGGCCCGCAGCCTGGAACTGGAAGTGATCGCCGAAGGCGTGGAAACCCCGGAACAGCTGGCCTTCCTTCAGGGGTTGGGCTGTCATTTGTATCAGGGTTATCTGCACAGTCGGCCGTTGCCGCTGGAAGGGTTGAAGGGATTGCTGAAATGACCAGACACCTGCGGTCGCTTACCGCAGGCATTGTCGCCAGGCCGGTAATTGCCAGGGTTGGCGGCAACCTGTAGGGTCGCGTTTTTTCGCGCTGTTTCGAGATTGATCATGCAGGATGCAACCCTCCCCCGCCCGGCCCTGCTGGGCATTGACCTTGGCACCACCAACAGTTTGATCGCCGTCTGGCAGGACGGTCAGGCCCGATTGATCCCCAACGCCCTCGGCGAGGTACTGACCCCGTCGGTGGTCAGCCTCGATGAAGACGAGACCATTCTGGTCGGCAAAGCCGCACGCGCACGCCTGACGACCCACCCGGAACGCACCACCGCCGCGTTCAAGCGATTCATGGGCAGCGACCGGCAGATCGAACTCGGCACCAAAACCTTCAGCCCGGAAGAATTGTCGGCACTGGTGCTGGGCTCACTCAAGCAGGACGCCGAAGCCTTTCTCGGTCATCCGGTTTCTGAAGCAGTGATTTCCGTACCGGCGTATTTCAGTGACGAGCAACGCAAACGCACCCTGTTCGCCGCCGAACTGGCGGGCCTGAAGGTCTCCCGACTGATCAACGAGCCAACCGCCGCTGCAATGGCGTATGGCCTGCACGAGCAAAAATTCGAACGCACGCTGATCTTCGATCTGGGCGGCGGGACGTTCGATGTCACGGTGCTGGAATATGCGTTGCCGCTGATTGAAGTGCATGCGTCCACCGGTGACAACTTTTTGGGTGGTGAGGACTTTACCGCTGCACTGCTGAATGCCTGTCTGAAAAGCTGGCAACTGACCCCGTCGATGATTGATCCGCAAGGCATGGCCAGCCTGGGCGATGCCCTGGAACAACTCAAATGCAAACTCGGCGAAGGACCTCAATCGCTGAACTGGCGCCATGCCGACGAACTGTACGAATGGTCGCTGGATGAAGCCGCTGCCGTGAAGATCTGGGAACCGTTGCTGGCACGATTGCGCGCGCCGATCGAACAGGCCCTGCGCGATGCGCGCCTGAAACCACGGGATCTCGACAGTCTGGTGCTGGTCGGTGGGGCAACGCGGATGCCTGCGGTACAACAGTTGGTCGCCACACTGTTCGGACGCCTGCCCTACCGACATCTTGATCCCGACACCCTCGTTGCACTGGGTGCGGCCACGCAAGCGGCCTGCAAGGCGCGCGATGGTGCGATCGAAGAACTGATTCTGACCGATGTCTGCCCGTATACGCTGGGCATCGCAACCATGCGTGGCAAAGGCATCGACGGCGCCTTTTCACCGATCATCGAACGCAACACCATCATCCCGACGTCACGGGTCGAGCGCTACCACACAACCCATCCCCGGCAGGAGCTGCTGCGCATTGCCGTTTATCAGGGTGAGCGGCCGTGGGTACGTGACAACATCCTCATTGACGCTTTCGATGTCACCTTGACGCCCACCGATAACATTCAGGAGTTGGACGTACGCTTCAGTTACGACATCAACGGTTTACTCGAGGTCGACGTCACGCTGCTCCAGACCGGCGAACGCCACAGCCACAGCATCGACCGCAGTCCCACCGGGCTGAATGAACAAGCACGCAGAGACAGCCATAACCGTCTGTCGACGCTGAAGGTCCATCCACGCGACGCATTGCCCAACCGCACACTGCTGGCCCGTCTGGAGCGGGCATGGATGCAAAGTCTGGGCACGCAGCGCGAACACATTGCCGAGTGGCTGCACAACTTCACCACGGTACTCGGCGGACAGCAGCCGGCCGAGATCGCCAGCCACCGCTCAGAGCTCAACAAGGCGCTGGACCAACTGCGCCTCTAACCGTTGAGTCGCCGCAGAGCAGCCTGCAAACCACCGGACAGCATTTCACCACCGCCGCTGTCCGGTGGTGCCCCGTACTGGTTGGGCAACTTGTCACCGGGAAAGCCGAACAGCAGCAGCGGCAGGAAGGGCAAGACCGGCGACAAGGCCATGAATATCAGCAATGTGGGCAGGCCTCGTCCCATATCATGCAAACGGCGCAGAGTGGCGCCGAATAACAGCAGAACACCCAGTAACAGGATCAGAATGCCAAAGAATGTGGTGCCGCTGATCAATCCTGCCACCGGCGTAATCACCGCACATCCCAGGACCTGGGCGATAAAAGCCTTGCGCCCCAGCCGCGACCCCAGGCGCCAGATCGCCCCTGCTGGCACCGGCTGAATATCACTTTTGGCCAACATCAAACGCTCCGACCAGGACAGCAAGGCACACAGCGCCAGGCGCAAGCCGATACTGTTCTTCACGTCATCCTTGCCCTGCTGCAATTGGCGCAGCACTCGCGTTTTCGGCACTCCGGCAGCGCCATAGCGCACCATGGCCTTGAGCGAATCGAGGGCTTCGTATGCCAACAGTTTGTCGACCCCAAAATCCGTCAACACCTTGCGCGGCGGCCACACCGGCTCGCCCTTGATCAAGCCGTCACGAAACCCTTCGAACCAGTCATCCTCGCAACTGACTGCCGCGATGGACTGCAGCAAGGCACGATGCTGCTCGGCGCTCAGGCTCGGGTCGTGATAGAGCACGCCCCAGAACATCAACAGCCCCAACAGATCGTCGCCACACGCAGCGCGGTCGCTCTCGATGCAGGTGTAAAGCAGGGTATTGGCAGGCAATCGGGCGCTGTCGAGTGCCTGCTGCACGCTGAACAATTGCTGCACCAACAAGCCGTGCACCGGATCATTGCCTTGCAGCCAGCCCAGTAAACCGTCGCAATTGCCTTGCTCGCGTTGCAACCGCCGCAACAGTGGCTGCAGTCGACTCAAAGGATGAGCCGGACTGAACGGCAGACGCTCCAGGCACTGCCCATCGATCATTGGCAGCCAGCGCTCCGGCTGATCCAGCAACGCCAGCAAAAACACGGTTTGAGCGTGCCACTCCCAGGCAGCCTCGCCCAGCCCCACCGGCGGCAACCCTATCCCGCGACGGCTCAACTGAAGGAGCAGATCGAGCTCGGACAAGTCACAGTCGTCTTTGACGGCGCCCAATTTGAACGCTTCTGCGATGCGCTCCAGGGCGGTGTCACTGTAGGGCCGCAAGCGACGCAGCCACAGACGACAGACCTTGTGCAGCTCGCCTGTTGTCAGTGCCTGCGGCAATTGCTGCGATATTGAATCCGCTTCGCTGAATACGCTCATAGCCTGCGCAATCGGCGCATTCCCCAACCAGCGCAGATGTTGTCCGGCCTGAACTTTGAACCCGCTCAACACCAGGCATTCAAGCGCATCGACCGGGAGCGGCTGATCCAGAATCCGCTGCAGCAAGACCGCATCACCGCGATGCAGCGCCCAGGCATGCCGGTACAGTTGCAGCAGCCTGCTGTCGGCATTCTCACCCAGCAGTTGGGCAAGCAACGGGAGTTCATCGCCTGTCATGCGCCAATCGACAAAACTTTGCGCCAGGCTATCGAGCTTCAACCGTCCAACACCCAACCAACGGTTCAGCGTCTCGGGGCGTTGTGACGGACTGCCGTATACCTGCGCGTCATCCCCGAGATCCGCAGGCCACTCGGAGAAATCGCCCAGACAATCGAACGCCTGAATCAGCAGAGGCAGAAAAGTCGGTTGCCGCTTGGCGCACAATTCCAGCAGACGACTTTCGGCCATAGGATGGCGGAACTCGTTCCACAGCCTGATCCAGCACGGCAATGCCTGATCGTCCCGCCCCAGCAGACTGCTCTGACACGCCAACAGGTAAAGCCAGTCGACGTCATCCGGTGCTTCCAGCTGTTTTTCGACACAGCACTGCAAAAATATCGGTGCACCGATGCCCGCTTGGGTGAACTGCACCAGTAAACGTTTCATGAACACAGCATCATCCGGCAACGGCAGACAGGTGTGCTGGCTGGCGAAGTCGGCGAATTCATGGAGGGGACGCTGGGTGAAAATAAAGTCGAGGCTGCGGGCGTACCAGAGTGTTTCGGTTTGCGCAGCCACTGACCAGGCGCTCATCAGATCGGTATCGAACGGGTCAGGCGTTTCGATTCGCTGCAAAAAGGCTTCCACCCGATGCGCGTCGTTGAATTCCAGATCCAGTAACTGCTGATGCCAGGCCAAACGCTTGGCCAACAAATTCGCGCAGCGGTAAGACAGCGGGCCGGCATCGGCCATCCGGTGGTAGAGCCCCCAACTGAGTTCATCGAGCTGTTCCAGCGACAGCTCATCCAGCGCCCGGACAAATGCCTGCCATGCCCCGACATTGAACCGCCGCGCGGGATCGTCAAGTAATTCGCAGAAATCCACGAACGCCTGCGGGACCTCGACATCCTCCTGCCCTGAATCTTCAGTTTCTTCCTCGGGCGCTTCTTCCTCGCCTTCCCGCGCCAGACGCAACGCGTTTTCGTAGGCCATACGCAGCGCCTGAAAACCTTCCGGATCGGTTTCCGGATGATGCGACGGCAAACGTGCGCGGTAGGCATCACGAATCCGGGTTTCGTCGGAGGTGGGCTCGATGCCCAGGCGAATCCAGCAACTCATGACCAGTCGAACTCCTTGAGCGATGCCGGACGGGGTAACGCATCAATTTCCATGTGCCAGGGCAGGTCGGCCAGAAAGTGCGGGATGTTCTGGGCGAGGCCGCGGGTGATTCGCAGGTTATGAGCACTGTCCCCCTGCCGCTCCAACTCCCAGGCTAACTCGTCGTCGCTTGTGTTCAGGCAGCACCAAAAGCTGCGACCCACAACAAAGCCATTGAAGTAGGACATCCAGTTACCCTAGTGAAACTGCGCCCTGACGGCCAAACGACTGTGCAGCCAGTTGCTTTCGGCCAGATCAATCCACTGATTGCGCACCGCGCAACGTAGGAGAAATCCCATCCGCCCGTAGTCCCAGGACAAAATTCCTCCGGGACCACAACCGCCAAAAGTGCGACTGGCAAACTCATGCAGAACACGCTCGCGAGGGCTCAGCTCTTCGAGCAGGCGTTGCCATTCATTCGGCAGACAACGTTGCCACGCCGAATAGGCGCCACTCAGGTGCTTGGCATGTCCGTCGTCCGTCATCCATTGAAGCATGTCGAACAATTGTCGCCGGTCATCGATTCCCCAGCTGCCTTTCAGGTCGATATAGCGGTCGTCGCAGAAGGCAGGGTCGTCATACCCGGCGCCGGTGTTGAGCGCTGCCATTGGCGCAGAAAGGGCGCACAGCCAGCGCTGTTGAATATCGTCCATGAAAAAAGGCTCCAGGCCGACCGATAAGGATGGGGGTCGGCAAAACTGCGGCGGATTGTAGAGAAACCGCCGCTGGCGGCAAAGTCGAACAGCCATTTTCTTGCGCCCACAAAAAAGGCCCCGACGTATCGGGGCCTTCATTCAGCGGCTTATCGCCCGTTCAGACGATTTGTTTCTGCAAGTGACTCAGTGTTGCAGAGCCGGCTGCGCTCCGTTGATCGGGATGCGCTTGGCTTTCGCCTCTTCCGGAATCACTCGCAACAGGTCGATGCTCAATAGACCGTTGCTGAGGCCGGCGGCCTTGATCTCGATGTGATCGGCCAGACGGAAGGACAACTTGAATGCACGCTGGGCAATGCCCTGGTGCAGAAACGTGACGCCTTCGTTGGCATCACGCTTGCCGCCACTGATGGTCAGCACGCCTTTCTCGACTTGCAGTTCCAGGTCTTCTTCCTGGAAACCGGCCGCCGCCACGACGATGCGGTATTGATCGTCACCGTGTTTTTCCACGTTGTAAGGCGGATAGGTGCTGCCTGGCTCGTTGCGCAGAGCGGTTTCGAACAGGTCGTTGAAACGGTCGAAACCCACCGAAGAACGGAACAGTGGAGCGAGGGAAAATGCAGTACTCATGATTCAAATCTCCTGAAAACAATCAGCAAGTTTTTTTGTCTCCGCGACCCGAATTCGGCATCGCGTAACCCTTAGATAGGGACCTGCGTTTTGTTTTCAAGAGATCGTTTGAAGATTTTTTTCAGGCGGCTTCGGCGACCGGCAAACCCAGCAAACGCGAGACCTGATCCGGCTCGGTCTCCCGGCGCAGCACGGTAAAAAGCTCAACGGCTTCGGGATAATTGCGGGTCAACATGGCCAACCACTGCTTCAAACGGCCCGGCGATTGGCGCGCGGTCATTTGTGCTTTGGCTTGCAGCCAGAAGTCCTGGATCAGCGGCATCAGTTCGGTCCAGGTCATCTCGACGACGTCCTCGCCGGCACGGGCGGCGGCGATCTGCCTGGCCAGATCCGGACGCGACACCAGACCACGACCGAGCATGATGTCTTCGACGCCGCTGATTTCCCGGCAGCGGCGCCAGTCTTCGACGCTCCAGATGTCGCCATTGGCAAACACCGGCACCTTGACCACGTCCTGCACGCGCGGGATCCATTCCCAATGCGCTGGCGGCTTGTAGCCGTCGACCTTGGTCCGGGCGTGAACCACGATGTGCTCGGCACCGCCCTCGGCCAGCGCCGTGGCGCAGACCAGCGAGCCGTCCGGGCTGTCGAAACCCAGGCGCATCTTGGCGGTAACCGGAATGTGTGCAGGAACGGCACGACGCACGTGTTCGACGATCCGGTTGAGCAGTTCCGGCTCCTTGAGCAGCACCGCACCGCCACGGGATTTGTTGACCGTTTTTGCCGGACAACCGAAGTTCAGGTCGATCACTTCAGAACCGAGCTCGCAGGCCAGCGCCGCGTTTTCTGCCAGGCACATCGGATCGGATCCGAGCAATTGCACGCGCAGTGGCACGCCGGAAGCGGTGCGCGCACCGTTGAGCAGTTCAGGGCCGAACTTGTGGAAATAGGCCGGGGTCAGCAACTGATCGTTGACCCGAATGAACTCGGTCACGCACCAGTCAATACC
The DNA here is from genome assembly GCF_002884345.1 of Pseudomonas sp. GW456-12-10-14-LB2. Taxonomy (NCBI): domain Bacteria; kingdom Pseudomonadati; phylum Pseudomonadota; class Gammaproteobacteria; order Pseudomonadales; family Pseudomonadaceae; genus Pseudomonas; species Pseudomonas sp. GW456-12-10-14-LB2. The sequence continues at coordinate 2,830 of NZ_POHV01000023.1, read as the reverse complement.
GCCGACACGGGTCAGGACATCGCGCAGGATGTCGTCGACCAACCCTTCCATCGGCGCCAGAGCAATTTGCATGGGAAACACACACTCAAGGAAAAACGTGCGGCAGTTTACTGGGTTTCGCGGGTTAAACCCATGTCCGCTGTCTGGATGGCCGGGCCGTAGCCGTCGATGAACTCGGCGGGCATGCGCTTGGGCCTGCCGGTGGACAGCTCGATGCAGACGAAGGTGGTCTGGGCGCGCAGCAGCGTGGTGTTGTCGCTGGGGCGAATCAACTGGAAGTGACGGGTCATTTTCAGGCGCTGATCCCAATCGACGATCCAGGTCGCCAGTTGCAGCTCGTCGCCTTCATAGGCGGCGGCCAGGTAATCGATTTCGTGGCGCACAACGGCCATCGCCCGATCCAGACGCCGGTACTCGACCAGATCCAGACCCAGACGCTGCGAGTGGCGCCAGGCGCAGCGCTCGAGCCAGGTCACGTAGACCGCGTTGTTGGCGTGGCCCAGCCCGTCGATGTCCTCGGCGCCCACTTGCAGATCAATGGTAAACGGCGTTGCCCGATCCCAGCCCATGCCCTACTCCCGGTCAAATGATTCAACCGGGGCAGTGTAACGGATGACTAGGCCGATTGCCGCGCCTGAAGGCTGCGCCCGGCCAGCAGTGATAACACGCCATCAATCACCCGAGGGTCGGCCAGTACGCGCTGATGGCCGCCGGCTTCCAGACGCAGCAAGCGACTGTCGAACCAGGATTCGTGGATCAGTTGGGATTCCTTGACCGAAACGAAAGTGTCGTCTTCGGCATGCACGATCAGGCCCGGTATATCCAGTTGATAGTGGGCGACATCGAGGGTGGCGGCGCGCATGCCGACGTCCTGTTCAACCTCGCGAATGAACGCGGAACGAGCTCTGGGTGGCATGCCGACGTAGCGGGCAAATCCGCGCAAAACACCAAGAATTCGCGCCGGAGCGGCAATGCTCACCAAGGTCTCGGTACGCAACCCCAGTTGCACAGCGAGCATGGCGCTGGCGCCGCCCATGGAGTGGCCGATGACCGCTTGCAGCGGTGGTAATTCGGCAGCGGCCTCAAGCATCGCACGAGCGAACAGCACGACATTGGCTTCACGCCCCGGCGAGCGGCCGTGGGCCGGACCATCAAGCGCGACTACGGTGTAGCCCGCTTCGACCAGCGCAGTGATCAATGCAGCAAACTGGGTGGGCCGCCCTTCCCAACCGTGCATCAGCAAGACAGTCGGGCCTTGCCCCCAACGCAGGGCCGAGAGACCGAAACGCAAGGTAATGCGCTCGGATTTGGCCAGCAGCGGCAGTTCCCAGTCCCGCGGTGCATTCGCGCGCGGCGTCATGAACGCCAGCCGCATTTTGCTCGCCACCAGTTTCGGTGCGAACCAGCCCAAGGTGCCATTAACGCCGCGAACCCACTTCAACGTGCTCATCGCTCTCTCCTCGGGCTTGTAGCCTTCAGGTCAACGCACCGCCGACTTGGCAGCGCGCAGCAATCGATCGGATAAATCACCTGGGCCCAACGCCCTTGAGAGCGCCAGACCACCTACCATCAAGGCCACGTCGGCCAACGCTTTATCGATGTCTTCAGGGCTTGAAGCCAACTGCGCAATCATCAGTTCCAGGTGCTCGTTCAGCGCTATGCGGAATTCTTCCGGCAGCCGCCCAAGCTCGCCGATGGAGGCCGGAATCGGGCAGGCCGAATCGCTGGAATCGCGATGCTTGCGCGACAGGTAGAACGCCGCCACCAGGGCGCGGCGCTCTTCACCGGTCAGCTCGCTGTCCATGTCGGCAATCAGGTCGCGACGGCGACCGAGCAATTGCTTGAACGCCTCAAGCATCATTGCGTCCTTGCTTTCGAAGTGGGCGTAGAAGCCACCGACGGTCAGGCCGGCTGCACCCATCACTTCGCCCACGCTCGGTTCAGCCGGGCCGCGCTGGATCAGTGCAGCGCTGGCGGCCTTGAGAATGCGTTCGCGGGTTTGAGCTTTCTTGTCGTTCATCGTCGCCTCCGAATATTACGATAGCAATATTATTCTCATAATAATATTCCGCAAGTCACAAGCGTGACCGCTGGTCTGAAGCACAGTGTTAAGGAAAAAGAGGATTTGGCCAAACGCCAGACAAACAAAAGGGCCATTCAATAATTGAATGACCCTTATAAAATCCCGCAGAGCGGGTAATCGTGGCGTCCCCTAGGGGACTCGAACCCCTGTTACCGCCGTGAAAGGGCGGTGTCCTAGGCCACTAGACGAAGGGGACACAAACCTTCTATACAAATGATCAGCGCTGAGTACTGATCGATTCAAGGCCGGTGTGGCCAGACCTTGAACTGTAAATTGGTGGAGCTAAGCGGGATCGAACCGCTGACCTCCTGCATGCCATGCAGGCGCTCTCCCAGCTGAGCTATAGCCCCGGATTTTTCGCCTCTCGGCGGAGCGACATCTTGCAACATCGCTTCTGTAAAACTGGCGTCCCCTAGGGGACTCGAACCCCTGTTACCGCCGTGAAAGGGCGGTGTCCTAGGCCACTAGACGAAGGGGACGCAAACCCTTCTATACAACTGATCAACGCTGAGTGTTGATCGCTTCGAAGCCGGTGTGGCCAGGCTTCGAAGTGTAAATTGGTGGAGCTAGACGGGATCGAACCGTCGACCTCTTGCATGCCATGCAAGCGCTCTCCCAGCTGAGCTATAGCCCCTCATCGTTGATGTCATCGCTGAGGACGGGGCGAATCTTAAGGGCGTATCGAAAGGCTGTCAAACTTATTTTTGAAAAAATTCAAAATTTTTTGTCGGCATTACAATCACTTAC
>NZ_POHV01000237.1:0-256 GCF_002884345.1 Pseudomonas sp. GW456-12-10-14-LB2 | reverse complement strand
ATCTACGGACGAGTGTGAACGGTCGTATTCGGATCGATAACGAGGGATTGAAGATCAGGAATGGCGGCTTCGTGCCGGCTCTGATCCAGCATCTCGGCGAAACGGAAACCCAGAAGCAATACAATCTCGGCGAGATACTAACGAATTTGGCATTCATTCACCGGTCCGTTGCGATCAGCTACTCGCGCGGCGAGCTGTTTTTGAGCATCAAAAATCCTCGCTACGTACATCATGCAGGAAACGCTTGGTTCAGGGC
>NZ_POHV01000236.1:0-257 GCF_002884345.1 Pseudomonas sp. GW456-12-10-14-LB2 | reverse complement strand
ACGTAGGGCGATTATCTCGCCGCCGGATGCCTGGAAGTCATGGCCCTTCCAGAGGGTTCTGGAACCGAAGGTCTTGGAGAGGTTCTCCACCCGTAACACGGGGCTATTCTCGATCATGGTTGCCGTCCCATTCATTGTCGTCATGCTTCGCGCGTCCTCAATGTTCGATAGAACCTGCATAGGAGAGAATGCTCAGAGTCGCGATTCCCACGCCTGCCGTGCCTGCCCAAGCCCACGGTGCGGTGTAAGCCCAGGAC
>NZ_POHV01000235.1:0-257 GCF_002884345.1 Pseudomonas sp. GW456-12-10-14-LB2 | reverse complement strand
GATCTGCCGGCCCAGGCGTGCCCGGACGTGCTCGACGACGTCGCGGGGGTTCTTCACGGCGCCCGCCACCTCGGCGACCGCCTCCACGATCGCCCCGAGATCGCGGATCGAGACCCGCTCGGCGAGCAGGAACTGCAGCACGCGCTGGATGCCGGTGGTGGAGATCTGCGACGGCACGATCTCCTTGAGCAGCTCGGCGTGCTCCTTGGGCAGCTCGCGGAGCAGCTTCGAGACCTCGACGTGGTTGAGGAGCTCGG
>NZ_POHV01000234.1:0-257 GCF_002884345.1 Pseudomonas sp. GW456-12-10-14-LB2 | reverse complement strand
GATCTGGCCGACGCCCGATGCGCTGAAGGCGCCGGGCCGTCCAAGCCCGATCACCACCATGTCGCCCCGCTCGCGCTCGATCGCGTCGAGGATCACCGTCGTCGCCGGACCTTCCTCCACCAGCACGCGCAACCGGGGACACTCGCCGCGCACGCTGTCACGGATCTCGCGCTCGATGTCCTCGGCGTAGTCGAGAGGACGTCGCCATGAAGGCAGGCCCTTCGCCTGGGGCGCCGTGATGCCGGCCTCCTCCAGCG
>NZ_POHV01000233.1:0-257 GCF_002884345.1 Pseudomonas sp. GW456-12-10-14-LB2 | reverse complement strand
CGCGGCAACTGCCGCACGCGATCGGAGATCGGGGAGCCGGCCGAGATCGACATTGTCGAGTATCCGCGACCCATAAAGGTGCAGCGCGTTGTCGAGGAGCAACTGGAGCTCCTTGTTCTGGCGATGTTCGGCCCGCATGCGCGAGGCCATTGCCAGCACTTCGTTTCGGGCGTTCGGCGGAACGAGGACCTCGACGCGCACCAGATCTGCCGCGCCGCCCTCTTTTCGGTACTTTCGAATCCGCTTCTTCGCTGGGG
>NZ_POHV01000232.1:0-257 GCF_002884345.1 Pseudomonas sp. GW456-12-10-14-LB2 | reverse complement strand
GGGCGAGGACGTGCTGCGACGGGCCATGGCCGAGAAGCCGATGGACTTCGCCCGCATGGTGGCGGGCCTCCTGCCCAAGGAGCTGCTGGTGGTTGGCCGTCCTGAGGAGGACATGAGTGACGCGGAGCTGGCCGACACCATCGAGGCGCTCCGAGCTGTCGCCCGACGTCACTGACGTAGTCCGCAGGCAACCCGTGGCGGTCCACCAGGCCCGCGCGCGCCCGCTCCACCAGGGGCGTCAGGAACCCCATCGGCGC
>NZ_POHV01000231.1:0-257 GCF_002884345.1 Pseudomonas sp. GW456-12-10-14-LB2 | reverse complement strand
GTCGATAATGGTGCCGGAGCGCCGTCTTTCCCCGAAGTGAAGGCTGCGAAGCTCCAGGTGCTCGCCCTCCGCGTGCGTGAGCGACGGATCGGGCTCGGATGGTCGCAGGCCGAGCTGGGACGCAGGGCGGATCTCAACCGGAACGTGATCAACACGTTGGAGCGCCGCACGTCCTTTCCACGTCGGGAGAACGTCGTCCGGATCGCCAAGGCCCTCGGCGTCGCGGTCCCGCATCTTACGAATGCATTCGTTCACGA
>NZ_POHV01000230.1:0-257 GCF_002884345.1 Pseudomonas sp. GW456-12-10-14-LB2 | reverse complement strand
GTACCGGCCATCCCGCAACGCTACCGAGGCCGATCGCCTTGGCGAGTTGTGACCGCAGCGCGGCATAGCTGGCGGCCACCATCGGGTAATCCTCGGGCAGGCCGTAACGTTCACGGTAGCTGGAGGGGTCGAGTCCATGGCTGGCGAGGTGCCGTTTCAAGGTCCTGTAGGGCTTGCCATCGATAAAGCTGATCAGCGCATTCGACGTGATCGATTTGCGGATCTGCGCACGTGTCGCTGTCTCCGCGGCTTTAGAC
>NZ_POHV01000229.1:0-257 GCF_002884345.1 Pseudomonas sp. GW456-12-10-14-LB2 | reverse complement strand
GGAGAGGGGGCTCGGCGCGCCGCGGCCACCGCCGTCACTTCCACGACGCCGCGTAGAAGCGCGGCACCTCGTCGGGCTGGGCGGTGAAGTTGAGGTCCGACGTGAAGGCGTAGTTGGTCGAGTAGGAGAACATCGGCAGCGCGTAGGCTTCCGCGGCGATCCGCTGGAGCGCCTTGGCGTAGGCGGCCTTGCGCGTCTCCGGGTCGGTCGAGCCGTCGCCCTTCTGCAGATCCGCGATTACCTGCGGATCCTTGGTC
>NZ_POHV01000228.1:0-257 GCF_002884345.1 Pseudomonas sp. GW456-12-10-14-LB2 | reverse complement strand
GCGGCGACCTGCCCGAGGGCGCCTTCGACGCCCTGCTGCAGGACGCGGCGCGCGGCACCTCCTCGGCGCCCCTGCCGCCGGGCCGCCACTTCCTCCTGCGCGACCTGCGCCCCGACGAGCGCGAGAAGGTGCTCAGCCTGGTGCTCAAGCGCCGCCTGCACCGCTGGGAGTCGCGCGCGCTGGACTGGTTCGAGGAGACGGTCCCGCTCGTGGAGCAGTTCCGCGGCCTGGGCCTGACCCTGCCGCCGGGGCTGGAC
>NZ_POHV01000022.1:0-119145 GCF_002884345.1 Pseudomonas sp. GW456-12-10-14-LB2 | reverse complement strand
CCCCCAAGGGGGGCGAGGGGGAAAGGGAGCTGACCGTCGTTGGTTTCAGAAACTGAGTTCGACTGAAGACGTTCAGGTCGATGGATTTCGAACAGACACCTCGGTAAGTTCCCTCTCCCTCCGGGAGAGGGTTAGGGTGAGGGGGCTGTTCCTGATTGACACCCTGATACCCTTCACACACCACCCATCCCAAACCGAGAGGATCCATGGCCCTCCCCAGCCGTCGCTCACTTTTCCCCTTCCTGACCTGGCTGCCCCGGCAGACCCGCGCCAGCGTCGGGCGGGACCTGGTCGTCGGCCTCAGCGGGGCGATTCTCGCGTTGCCCCAGTCGATTGCCTACGCCCTGATCGCCGGTCTCCCACCGGAATACGGGCTCTATGCCGCCATCGTCCCGGTATTGATCGCCTGCCTGTGGGGCTCGTCGTGGCATCTGATCTGCGGCCCGACAGCAGCGATTTCGATTGTGCTGTTCGCCAGTGTCAGTCCGCTGGCCGTGCCAGCGTCGCAGGACTACATCACGCTGATCCTGCTGCTGACCTTCCTTGCCGGGATTTTCCAGTGGCTGCTCGGCCTGTTGCGCTTCGGTGCGCTGGTGAATTTCGTCTCGCATTCCGTGGTGCTGGGTTTCACCCTCGGCGCTGCGGTGGTGATTGCCATTGGCCAATTGCCAAACCTGCTGGGGCTGGATCTGCCGGCCAAGGCCACGGCGCTGGCCAGCCTGATGGATCTGCTGCGCCATCTCGGGGCGGTGGATCAACCGTCGCTGGTTCTTGGTGTGGCGACGGTGGTGGTCGGTGCGTTGCTCAAACAGTGGCTGCCGCGCTGGCCGACGCTGTTGATGACCTTGGTCCTCGGCAGTCTGGTGGTGTGGCTGTGGCCGGCGATGTTCGGCCATGTTCAACTGGTCAGCGCGTTTGTCGGGCGCTTGCCGCCGTTCAGTGGATTGCCGCTGGATATGGACCTGATCCTGCGCCTGCTGCCCAGCGCCGTGGCGGTGGGCATGCTCGGGCTGGTCACCAGCCTGTCGATTGCCCGTTCAATTTCCGCACGCTCGCAACAGCTGCTCGACGCCAACCAGGAAGTCCGCGCCCAGGGTCTTTCGAACATTGTCGGGGCGTTCTTTTCGGGATCGTTGTCGGCCGGCTCGTTCACCCGTTCCGGGCTGAGCTACGAGGCCGGGGCCTGTTCGCCGCTGGCCGGGGTGTTTTCGGCGTTGTGGGTGGCGTTGTTCGCGATCTTCGGTGCCGGGCTGATCGCGCACATTCCGATTCCGGCCATGGCCGGCAGCATTCTGCTGATCGCCTGGGGACTGGTGGATCATCGCGGCATTCGCGCGTTGCTGCGGGTCAGCCGGGCGGAATTTGTGGTGATGAGCCTGACCTGCGTCGCCACGTTGCTGCTGGAATTGCAGACGGCGATCTATGCCGGCGTGCTGGCCTCGTTGTTTTTTTACCTCAAGCGCACTTCGCAGCCGAGGGTGCAGCATTGGCGCGATGGTGAAGACGATGTGTTGCGGGTCGGCGGGTCGATCTTTTTCGGCGCGAGCCACTACCTGCAAGTACGCCTGCAACGGATGCACGGCGCGCGGGTGGTGATCGAGGCGCAGCAGATCAACTTCATCGACTATTCAGGCGTGGAAATGCTCCATCAGGAAGCCCGGCGGCTTCTGCGCCAGGATCGCAGCCTGACCTTGCGTCAGGCGCGACCGCAGGTGGTGGAGGAGTTGCGCAAACTCGAAGGGCCGGAGAAATGCCCGATCCGGTTCGAGGACTGAGGGCGCCTTACAGCGCCAACTGCCGACGCAATTCCGCCAGAACCGGCGCAGTGTCCGGACGCACACCGCGCCACAGGAAGAACGCTTCGGCAGCCTGTTCGGCCAGCATGCCCAAGCCGTCCATCACCACGCCTGCGCCATGCTCGCTGGCCCAGCGGCAGAACGCGGTCGGTTCCTTGCCGTACATCATGTCGTAGCACAGCGTCTTGCCGGGCTCGATCAGGCTTGGGGCAATCGGCGGCACGTCGCCGGTGAGGCTGGCGGAGGTGGCGTTGATGATCACGTCCACCGGCTCGCGCAACCAGTCGTAACCACTGGCCGACACCGGTCCCAAATCACAGAACAGTTCGGCCAGCAGCTCGGCCTTGTCCACCGTGCGGTTGGCGATGATCACCGAGGCCGGTTTCTCCGCCAGCAACGGCTCCAGCGCACCGCGCACTGCGCCACCGGCGCCGAGCAGCAGAATGCGTTTGCCGGTGAGGCTGAACCCGGCGTTGACCGTCAGATCCCGCACCAGACCGGCGCCGTCGGTGTTATCGCCGAGCAGGCTGCCGTCGGCCAGTTTGCTCAGGGTGTTCACCGCACCCGCGCGTTCGGCGCGGGCGGTCAGGCTGTTGGCCAGGCGATAAGCATCTTCCTTGAACGGTACGGTCACGTTGGCGCCGCGACCTTCCTGGAAAAACGCCGTTGCGCAGCCGGAAAAATCGTCGAGCGGCGCCAGCAGGGTGCTGTAGTCGAGGCTTTGCCCGGTTTGTTCGGCGAACAGTTTGTGAATCATCGGCGACTTGCTGTGGCCGATCGGGTTACCGAAAACGACGTAACGATCCATCGGAAATCCTCAGGCCTGGGCCAGCCAGTCGCGATCTTGCAGGAAGTACTCGGTCAGGCGCGCTTCTTCGCTGCCCGGCTCGGCTTTCCAGTCGTAGGCCCAGCGCACTTGCGGCGGCAGCGACATCAGGATCGACTCGGTGCGCCCGCCCGATTGCAGGCCGAACAGGGTGCCACGGTCGTAAACCAGGTTGAACTCGACATAACGGCCGCGACGGAATTCCTGGAACTCGCGCTGCTTGGCGGTGAACACATCGTTCTTGCGTCGCTGCACGATCGGCAGATAAGCGTCGATGTACGCATCGCCGATGGCGCGCATGAAGGCGAAACTGGTGTCGAAGTCCCACTCGTTCAGGTCATCGAAGAACAGGCCACCGATGCCGCGCGGCTCGTGGCGATGCTTGATGTGGAAGTAGGTGTCGCACCAGGCCTTGTAGCGCGGGTAGACGTCCGGGCCGAACGGCGCGCAGGCCTGTTCGGCGACGCGGTGCCAGTGGATGCAGTCTTCTTCGTTGCCGTAGTACGGGGTCAGGTCGAAGCCACCGCCGAACCACCAGACCGGTTCTTCACCTTCCTTCTCGGCGATGAAAAAACGTACGTTGGCGTGGGACGTCGGCACATGCGGGTTGTGCGGATGGATCACCAGCGACACGCCAAGGGCTTCGAAACCACGCCCGGCCAGTTCCGGCCGATGGGCGCTGGCAGACGGTGGCAGGCCACTGCCGAAGACGTGGGAAAAGTTGACGCCGCCCTTTTCGATCACCGTGCCGTTCTCGATCACCCGGGTCCGACCGCCACCGCCGGCCGGACGGGTCCAGGCGTCTTCGACGAAGCGCGTGCCGCCGTCTTCAATTTCCAGCGCGGCGCAGATGCGGTCTTGCAGGTCGAGCAGATAGGCCTTTACGGCATCGGTGCGGGTCGTCATGGCTTCACCTTGGATCGGGCGGAACTGCGCGGCGCCCCGCGCAAATGGGCGCGTAGCATACCATCGCAAACCGGCACGCCGCAGTTGACGAAGATCAAGCATGAGCGTTCGATAGGGACCTTCCCAAATGACCCAAGGAGTAGGCAGATGGCCAAGCGAATCCAGTTCCGCGCCCACGGCGGCCCCGAAGTGCTCGAGTACGTTGACTATCAACCCGCCGAACCCGGTCCGCAGCAGGTTCGCGTGAGCAACAAGGCCATCGGCCTGAACTTCATCGACACCTACTACCGCAGCGGTCTTTACTCGCCACCGACCTTGCCGTCGGGTGTGGGTGCGGAAGGCGCCGGTATCGTCGAGGCCGTGGGCAGCGAGGTCACCCGGTTCAAGGTCGGTGACCGTGTGGCGTACGGCAGCGGCCCGTTGGGCGCGTACAGCGACGTCCACGTCTTGCCGGAAGCGAATCTGGTGCACCTGCCGGACGCCATCAGCTTCGAAACCGCCGCCGGCGTGATGCTCAAGGGCCTGACCGTGCAGTACCTGCTGCGCCAGACCTACGAACTCAAGGGTGGTGAAACCATTCTGTTCCACGCAGCGGCCGGGGGCGTCGGTTTGCTCGCCTGCCAATGGGCCAGAGCCCTGGGCGTGAAGCTGATCGGCACCGTCAGCTCGAAAGCCAAAGCCGATCTCGCCAAGGCCCATGGCGCCTGGGAAACCATCGACTACAGCCACGAAAACGTCGCCCAGCGCGTGTTGGAATTGACCGACGGGAAAAAAGTCCCGGTGGTCTACGACGGCGTCGGCAAGGACACCTGGCCGGCTTCGCTGGACAGCGTGGCGCCCCGTGGCCTGCTGGTGAGCTTCGGCAATGCGTCGGGCGCGGTTGACGGCGTGAATCTGGGGATTCTGGCGGCGAAAGGCTCGCTGTACGTCACCCGGCCAACTCTGGCGACCTACGCCAACAACGCCGAAAACCTGCAGCGCATGGCCGACGAGCTGTTCGGGATGATCACCAGCGACAAGCTGAAAGTGGATATCAGCCAGCGCTATCCACTGGCTGACGCGGCGAAAGCCCAGACCGAACTGTCGGCGCGGCGCACCACGGGCTCGACTGTCCTGCTGCCCTGACCACCGATGACCTCGTCCCATCTTCATGACGGTGCCGGGGTCTGTTCAGACGTCACAAAAAACGGCGTCTTGCCGGCCAGGGTGGTTTCGAACTCCTGACGAGCAAGACGCTTCACCTCCAGCCCCAGCACACCGGGCAACCTGAACAGTGCGCTGGCTTGTCCTTCAACCTGCAACGCATCTTCAATGACGCTTCGTGTGTCGGCTGTCAGTGAGTCTTCGGCGAGGACCAGACGCATGCGTGCCCCCTCGGGCCGTCGATCAATCTGCACCTGGACATCGGTGGCCTGCAACTGCGGCAAAAGCTGCCGGAGTACGTGCAATACCTGTGACTGGGTGATGAGCGCGCCACCCAGTTTGATCGATGTCTCGACCCGCCCCTCAAGCGCCAGCACCGGCATGGGACTGCCACAGGCACACTTCGTCACTGTGCGCAGGATTCGCCCACGATCCCCGATCCGGTAGCGCAGCAACGGCACATGATCGGGCAGCAGCGGCGTCAGTAAAAGCTCACCGGTTTTTTCTTCAGCCACAGCTTGCAGGGTCAGCGGATCAACCACTTCGAGCAACATGGCATCGGCATGCAGGTGATAAGAACCGTGGTCCAGATGGGCACACTGAAAACCGATGGGACCGGTCTCAGTCGAGCTGTAACCCAGCGAGCGGATCTTCAGCGTCGGCCAATCCCGGGCCAACTGGTCCTGCAGCGTTTTACTGCAGGATTCTCCAATGTAGTAAAGCCACTTCAGGCTGCACAATTGCACAGCGCCGACTGTTTCATGATTGAACAACGCGGCGGCGAAGGAGGGTGTGCATATCAACGTATCCACCTTGTGTGCCTGAATCAGCTCGGCAACGCGCTGCACGCCCATCTGTGAACCGGCAGGCAGCAGGCGTGCGCCAATGTGCTGGACGATGGCCGACGCGTATTGAAAGGCGCCCTGCATTTCCCCGGCCGTCAGGCAGTTGATGACCACCTCAGGGCGTTCGTCCGTCTCGCCGAACATCCGTGCCCCCAAGGGTACGATTGCAGCGTTGAACGCCCAGGAATGGGTGATCTGTTTGCGATTGCCGGTGCTGCCTCCCGAGGTCAGGGTCAGCCCGCCACCCAGTGCTCGATGTGAAGCTTCACCGAGCGCGGAAAACAGCCCGCCGCCGGACTCGTCTTCCACCGCCAGAACCGGCAGTCGATGCAGATCTGCCAATCCCTGTACTTCCAGGATTCTCGGATACAGCGCACGAAACCATGGCAGTGAGCGTGCGTAAGCCAATTTGTGTGTCAGAGCCTCGGCCGATACATCCGTGACGAGTTCATTGCTCATGGCCGCGCCCTCCCTGACGAATGCCCAGCTCATCGAATCCGCTACGGACGGCGTTCGCCAGACATTCCAGCTGGCGCTGACTGTGACTCGCGCTGATGGCCAGACGCAGAATCGCCTCGCCCTTGGCCACCACCGGAAACAGCGCGGTGGTGACCGCCATACCCTGCCGGCGCAAATGCTGCGCCAGGCTGATCGCATCTTTCTCGGCACCGACGCGGACGAAACGAATGGGGGATGCGACGTGATGATTACCCAGCACTGGCCCCAGCAAACGGTCGATCGTGGCGATATTTCTCCACAGCGCCACCTGCAACTGACCCAATTCCGGCGACAAATGAATTTTCCCCGAAGCAACTGCCGCGCCCACCCCGCCAACTGACAATGGTCCGCCAAACGTGTAGGTCGACGCATGACGCCGGATCATTTCGGCATCCGCTTCGGTGCGCACAGTGATCGCCCCACCGGTTGCACCGAACGCCTTCGACAGCGACGACACCAGGATCAGACGGCCGCGTTGTCGTTCATCCGCCGCGTCCAGTGCGTAACCACCTCCGGCCACGCCATGGATCGACGTACCGTGGGCGTCATCCGCATAGAGATAACCGTCGAAACGCTCCGCCAGTTGCAGCAGGCGATTGATCGGGTAAACACCGCGCATCGAGCCAATGCTGTCGGTCAGGATGATGGGCGTATTACCCGCCGCGACCGCCGTTGAGCACGCTTCCTCCACCTGCTCTACATCGCTGCAATCGCGGCGCTGTATCGGCCCGAATTGCCAGAGAATGCCTTGCAGCACTTGCATCGAAGCATGAGCGGAACGGTCGACAACCCAGCAGGGGCCACGACGCATGGGATATGAGGGCATCTCGCCGGAGCCGAGCAGCGGCAGACAGCCAAGGTGCGCACTGCCCACCGAGTTGAAGGTGACCGAATGCCCCTGAAATATCCGGTTCAGCAGTTCATCCAGCTCACGCATGGGTGGCAACAGCGCCCGGGTTCGTGCGGCGGCGAACTGCACGCCGAAGGACTCGACGGAGTGCATCGCCTCCTGAATCAAGCGAGGATCACACTCCAGCCCCAGATAAGAACACGAGAGAAACTCGGTCAGCCGTTCACCGCTGTCGAGCTCGATCTCTTTGCCTTCACGTTTAGCCAGTTTCAGACCATTGAGCCCGGCATCGAATAGCTGTTGCTGATCGTCACGCGCTTGCCGGACACGGTTTTTGACCCAATTGACGGTCGGTTGAAAAGTGTTCATCGGGATACCTGCAAAGAGGGTGTGCGGCGATAGATCTGGACATGCCAGAGCTGGGTTTTTTCTCGCGCAATGTCTGCCTGGTACTGCTGGGTGATATCGCAGAAACCTGCCCAATCGGGTCGCACCACATGCAAATGCCCGCGCATGACCACCTGTGCGTTTTCCGACAGGGCCGGTGCCAGGCGCTGCAAAACGTTCTTGCCGGCCGCTTCGGGCATAAAGGAAGGCACGTCCGACAGCGATACGAAATCGATGGCTGTTTCCCCGGCAACACAGTCAAGGATGTCGGTCTGCACCACGCGTAACTCGCACTGCTGAAGCCCCTCGCGGGCCCGCTGGAAAATCTGCGGATCGCACTCCAGCGGAAAGCCTTGTGGATAACGCAGCTCACCGAAAAACAGCATTTGCAGGAAAAAGCTCTCGCGGACCACCTGAGTGGTGAACAACGTATGGAAAATTTCCAGATACGCCGCGCGGGAACTGATCCCCAGGTTGTTGGGTGGAAACGCGCCCTTGTACAGCAGCGAATTGAGGACTGCTGCGTTTCCCAGCAAAGCGATCACGGCTTTCCAGCGCTTGAGGGGAAAGCGGTTTCGGTAATACTCCGTTTGCTCCTCGAGCTGGCTGAACTGAAAAATGCCCCGGCCGGCCTTGCCGGTGAACAGTCCGGTGATCTTCGCCAAGCGCTTCAGGGTCTGCTCGAATGCGCCCATGTAGATCGGCGCTTCCCAACGTCGGGACTGAAAAAACACGGACAGCCAGCGACGATCCGCCGGCGGTAAAACCAGTTGCTGGAAGATGGAGCGGCGTCGCGCCCTCATACTTTCCATTCGATAGCCCATGAACGCCATGAACGACTCGTGATCCGTCTGTTCCAGCAGGGCAAAACGCAATCGGGTAAACGCCAGTTGCGGCGCGCTGATATCGGTACAGGTCATGCGTGCCGGGGCGGCGGCCAATAACGGCAAGAGCCGGCCGCCGCATCCGGCGATACCCAGCACGTGCCCGGCATGTCTGGGCAGGATCGCGTACTCAAGCGCGGTGTCCTCATCGCCGAGCGTGTAGTTGAGCCGGTCGAAATAATCAGCCATGTCTGCCCCCAGCCTTCTGATCTGAACATGGGTGTGAGGCTGTCATTGGTTGTCCAGCGCATGGAGGAAGTCATAGCGGGGCGCCAGCCCGTGTTGCCATGTCTCGAACTGCTCATAAACCGCCTCGAGCATGTTGCCGGTCAGACGCAGACTGGTTTCCATGACAGTGCTAATCGCATCCCAGTCTTCCTGACGCTTGCAGGTGCGCTGCAGCATGAGTTTGATTTCATTGAAGTGCTCGATATCAATGTCGGAATGCGCAATGAAGAAAGTCAGTTGCGCGGGTTTGAACGCCAGCGTTTCACTCAGGCTATTAATGAGCGGAGTGATGAACTGGTAAGCGTTCTCTGCCCAATAACTATAACCAAGCCGTTGTAACGGGTTACCGGTAAAGGAAATCCAATATAAATAAGCGATCAGCACATCGGTGGCCGGAAGTGCTGGCGGAATATCGAAAATTTCATTCTTCAAACCTAGACTCATGACATCATGCAGAGCCATTTTTTCATGACCGACTTCCTGTGCCGCATGTTCAAAGCAGAACTTGGCATACACCGGATTATCCGCATGTCTAACACCCACCAGTCCTTGATTTAGCGCATTGTGCGCCGTGTAGTGAAAAGTCTGGATCATGTAGATCGCATACAAGGCTTTTGAAACGCTGCCTTCGCGGATGGCATTCACCAGCCGCGAACTTTCCAGAATATCGGCCCATGATTTTTCGATTCGCTCATCGAGCAGGCTTAATTGTTGTTCAAAACTGAGAGGCGTATTCATCAACGGGGGTCTCCAATGGGTTGGCGAGCAGGTGGGCGGACTGTTGAAGTGCTGTGAGGATTTGCTGCCATTGAGCCGAGAGCAGCCAGTAATCGCCGCGTTGGCGCTGTTCGATGCGAAGGGCGTCGGTGGTGATGGGCGTCAGGCCGAAGCGCTGGAACAGTCGCCGCTGCGGTGATCGGCACAGCGCGGTAACGCCCTCATAACCCCGCGTGACCGCCCATTCCGTGGCAGCGGCCAGCAGACCGTTGATCGACATGGGGAACTGAGTTTGCGAGTGACTGATCAAGCGACTGAACTCGACATGGCGCGACAGCGTCGTGGCGGGAGACAGTTGCTGCTGCGCCAGTGAGGCCCATTCGAACGGCGCAGGGGTCACTCTCAATACGGCCGTGGGCCTGTCGTGCTGATACAACAGAAAGTGGGTACTGCGCGAAATAATCGCCAGGCGTGTTTCAAGTGACCTGGCTCTGGGTGTCAACATGTAGTGTTGCAATCGCAATCGAAAATGACGGGAAACAAACCGTTCAAACTCTCGTGTGTCTGATCCTGCTTCAAGAATAACGATGCGATAGTTTTCATGACGCCTTTTAAAGGTCGCCTGAATCTCCTGCAGATAATCCGTTAATTGCGAATCCCTGATATCCATTTCTTCTCCGCAGCCGTTAACTTTTCGAAGTTTTCTGAGCGCATTGAAATAATGAATGGTTTTAGAAAAATCGCCACTGTGTGGCTTCTGAGAATAACGTCGGAAAAATTACAACAATTGAATACTTAAAGATTCATCTGACGTAGAAAGGAAAAATTCAAACAAAACGCGGGGCTATAACTTCAGATAAATGAAGGAAAAATCGCAGGCACGCGTAGTACTCCTCGCCATGAAAGCCGAGGAGTACTCACGAAATCAACCAAGGGTGGTATCAGGCCGGGCGCACGATATTGCCGGTGGCCAGATCCCGAATCAGGCTCGGGTTCTTGCGACCGCCAAGCGCTCCGCCGAGCACCAGATCGACCTGACCTCGGAAATATTGCTCGACCCGCAAGCGACTCTTCGCCGCCGGTCGCCCCTGTGGATTGGCCGATGTCGAAATCAACGGCCCGACCAGCGAGCACAGATCCCGCACCTGTGGGTGATCGCTGACCCGCAGCGCCACGGTGTCATGCACCCCGGTCACCCACTCCGGCAACAGGTTCTGGTGCGGCACCAGCCAGGTGTTCGGGCCCGGCCAGGTGCTGGCCATGCGGTCGATCCAGTCCTGGGGGAAATCCTCGAACAGAAAATCGAACTGACGAATATTGTCGGCGACCAGGATCAAGCCCTTGTCCACCGAACGGTTCTTGATCGCCAGCAGACGATCCACCGCTTCTTCATTCCAAGGATCGCACCCCAGCCCCCAGACGGCTTCGGTTGGATAGGCAATCACCGCCCCGGCGCGAATCTCTCGTGCGGCTTGTTGCACACGCCAACTGTTGACCATGAAAAACTCTCCGCAAACAGGTTTCGCGCAGTTTACCGATCTTCAATGTAAAACCTAGCTCACGCGCGCAAACCAGCGGCCGTTTTCGCACACCGCGCGGCCATCCATCTCCAGTTCGGTCAGCGCCGCCAGCACTTTGGGCAGCGCCCAGCCACTGCTGTCGGCCAGCCCCTCGCTGGTGTGCGGCGCGGCGTGCAGCAGACGCAGCAACGGGTTCTCCGGATTCGCTACGGCGGTTGATACCGGCAGGTGCTGCCAGCCGCGCAGCGCTTCGAGAATGTGCTCGATGGTTTCCACCAGCACGGCGCCATCACGGATCAGTTGATGACAGCCCCGCGCGCCGGGGTGATGGATCGAACCGGGAATGGCGTACACCTCGCGACCCTGTTCCGCCGCCAGCCGTGCAGTAATGAGCGAACCGCTCGCAACGCTGGCCTCGACAACCAGCACGCCAAGGGACAAACCGCTGATGATCCGGTTGCGCCTGGGGAAGTTGCTCGCCGTTGGCCCGGTGTCCAGAGGAAATTCCGAAAGCACCGCACTGCCAGACGCAATCATCGCGTCCGCCAGCCGCCGGTTGCGCTGTGGATAAAAGTTTTCCAGACCGGTACCGAGCACGCCGACCGTTTGCCCGCCGACGTCGACAGCGGCTTGATGCGCCGCCGCATCGATGCCCAGCGCCAGGCCGCTGGTGATGACGAATCCGGCCCCCGCGAGGCTGCGGGAAAATGCAGCAGCAGTGTCCATGCCCGGGCGGGAAGCGCGGCGACTGCCGACCATCGCCAGTTGCGGTTTTTCCAGAATCCGTGGGTCGCCAGCGACAAACAGCAGAGGCGGTGGATCGGGAATCTGCCCCAACAAGGCCGGGTAATCCGGGTGATCCCACATCAACAAATGTTGATCCGGACGCTCTAGCCAGCGCAATGCGTGGCTGGCGCCGTCGCGAACTTCAGGGCAGCGTCTGGCCTCGGCGCAGGCCGCTGGCAAACCCAGAGATCGCCAGGCGCTGGCGGGAGCGCTGATTGCCTTCGAGGCGCAGCCGAAGGCTTCGAGCAGTTTGGTGAAACGCTTGGGGCCGATTTCCGGCAAGCGGTGCAGGCGCAGGCGCGCTTCCAGTTCCGCCGGCGAAACCGACGGGGAGACAGGCATCATCATGGATCATCCTTGATCGTTATAAGGCCCGAACCTTTCGGAACAAGCTGTGGATAACTCTGTTGGTAACTTGTGAAGCCAGCTAAGGATTTCGCACCTTGTCCAGCACCGCCAGCGAGCGCGATGCGTTCAGCACGAGGCCGTAACTGAGTTTGTCGTAGGTGCGGAACACCATCAGCAATCCGGCGCGTTCATCCGGTATTTTCAGCGGTTGACCGGTGATCCGGTCACGCACGGTTTCCCCGGTTTTCATCACCACCAGCACGTTGCCTTCGGCCAGGCCGTCGCGTTTGCCCTTGTTCAGGGTCACCACGTCCATCGCGCCGATCTGTGTGACGCCGCGCGGCACATCGATGATCAGGCCGTTGATGTCGGTGGAGGGCGCGCTGGGCATGAAGGTCGAGTTGATCGAACGCTCTTCGCCGCTGAACAAGCGGTCGCCGAGGCGCACCTCCTGGGTCGTGCGTTGCAGGGCGAGGGTGGCGACGTCGCCTTCGGTGGCAACGATCTCACCACCGCCGATGTCGTCGGCGTTGATCCCCAGAAACTCCTTGCTCTGCGGATCGGTGTAGACCTTGCCCTGGCGGAAGATGCCGTAGACCGGCTGGTTCGGATCGAAATGGCCACGGGCGAAGATCCGGTCGCCTGTGCCGCTGAGCACCCGTTCGGCATCACCGGCGACGATGTACGGCGCCTTGTCGAAGTCCTCGACCTTGTCGACGATGCGGTTGCTCAGCAGAAAACTGTTGATCGATTTGAGCGGAATGCTCGGAATCGCATCGGCCACCGGAGTGGTGCGGATGCGCGGCGACAGCTTGATGGTGCCGCGCGACTCGCCGCGATTGACGGTCAGGCGCGGCTGACCGTTGACGTAACTGAGCGTCAGCGTGTCGCCCGGATAGATCAGGTTGGGGTTTTCGATCTGCGGATTGGCCCGCCACAGCTGCGGCCACTGCCAGGGTTCGCGCAAATATTTACCGGAGATGTCCCAGAGCGTATCCCCCGAAACCACCGTGTATTGCTGTGGAAAACCTTCCTTGAGTTGCACTTGCCCGTGCGCGGCGCCGGCCGAGGCCAGAAACAGCAGGGCGAGTAGTGATTTCCTCATGCGGTGAATCCCTTTATTATGTGCGTTCGCGTGAAACGCCAGAGCCCCCGTGGCTCGCTCCCTGCTCTATGCTGAAAATCAAGGAGCTACGTTTCACAACGGTAGCCTGCATCTTCGGACCCGCCAGGCCATCGCCCGACTTTACCTCACACGTGCAGCAATCAAGCTTATGGCCATTTTGAACATCCTCGAATTTCCGGACCCGCGTCTGCGCACTATCGCCAAACCTGTGGCTGTAGTGGACGACGAAGTGCGTCAGCTGGTCGATGACATGTTTGAAACAATGTATGAAGCGCCGGGCATCGGCCTTGCCGCGACCCAGGTCAACGTGCACAAACGTATCGTCGTGATGGACCTTTCCGAAGACCGCACCGAACCGCGGGTGTTCATCAACCCCGAGTTCGAATCGCTGACCGACGAAATGGAGCAATACCAGGAAGGCTGCCTCTCGGTGCCGGGTTTCTACGAAAACGTTGACCGCCCACAGAAGGTCAAAATCAAGGCTCTGGACCGCGACGGCAAGCCTTACGAACTGATCGCCGAAGGCCTGCTCGCGGTGTGCATCCAGCACGAATGCGACCACCTCAACGGCAAGTTGTTCGTCGATTACCTGTCCACGCTCAAACGCGACCGGATCAAGAAGAAACTGGAAAAGCAGCACCGCCAGAACGCTTGATGCCCCTCTCCAAAGGCTTGCTGCGGCAAGCCTTTTTCTTTTTATGAGACTCCCCCATGACTGAGCCACTGCGCATCGTTTTTGCCGGCACCCCGGAATTCGCCGCCGAACACCTCAAGGCCCTGCTGGACAGCCCTTACGAGATCGTTGCGGTCTACACCCAACCGGATCGTCCGGCCGGTCGTGGGCAAAAGCTGATGCCGAGCCCGGTCAAACAGCTCGCCCTGGAAAACAATATCCAGGTGTTGCAGCCGCCGACCCTGCGCAACGCTGACGCTCAGGCCGAGCTCGCTGCACTGAAGCCTGACTTGATGGTGGTGGTCGCCTACGGCCTGATCCTGCCGCAAGCGGTGCTGGATATTCCGCGCCTGGGCTGCATCAACAGCCACGCCTCCCTGCTACCACGCTGGCGCGGTGCGGCGCCGATCCAGCGCGCTGTCGAAGCAGGCGACGCCGAAAGCGGCGTGACCGTGATGCGCATGGAAGCCGGCCTCGATACCGGGCCGATGCTGCTCAAAGTCGTGACACCGATCAGCGCCGAAGACACTGGCGGCAGCCTTCACGACCGCCTCGCCGAGATGGGCCCGCCAGCCGTCGTACAAGCGATTTCCGGTCTGGCCGCTGGCACCCTGAAAGGCGAAGTGCAGAACGACGAGCTCGCCACCTACGCGCACAAACTGAACAAGGACGAAGCGCGCATCGACTGGAGCCGCCCGGCCGTTGAGCTGGAGCGTCTGGTCCGCGCCTTCAATCCATGGCCGATCACCCACAGCACGCTCAACGGCGAAGCGCTGAAAGTGCTGGCGGCGACCCTGGCCGAAGGCAAAGGCGCACCGGGCACGATTCTCGGCGCCAGCAAGGACGGTCTGCTCGTCGCCTGTGGCGAACAGGCGCTGTGTCTGACCCGCCTGCAATTGCCCGGCGGCAAGGCGCTGAACTTCAGCGATCTGTTCAACAGCCGTCGTGAGAAATTCGCCACCGGCACCGTGCTGGGTACAGCGGTGGATGCGCAATGAACCCGCGTCTGGCCGCCGCCAAGGCACTCGCTGCTGTCCTCAGCGGCAAGGCTTCGCTCAACAGCTCCCTGCCGACGCAACTGGACAAGGTCGAGGATCGCGATCGCGGTTTCACCCAGGACCTGGCGTTCGGCACCGCCCGTTGGCAGCCACGCTTGTCGGCGCTGGCGGAAAAACTGCTGCAGAAACCGTTCAAGGCAGCGGACGCCGATGTCGAGGCTTTGTTGCTGGTCGGTCTCTATCAACTGCTCTACACCCGCGTCCCGCCACACGCCGCCATCGGCGAAACCGTCGGTTGCGCCGACAAGCTGAAAAAGCCGTGGGCCAAAGGTCTGCTCAATGCCGTACTGCGCAATGCCCAGCGCGAACATGAGGCGATCTTCGCCGAACTGGAGCGCGATCCGGTGGTGCGTACCGCCCACCCGCGCTGGCTGCAAAAATCCCTCAAGGCCTTCTGGCCTGAGCAATGGGAAGCGATTTGCGAGGCCAACAACGCGCATCCGCCGATGATCCTGCGGGTCAACCGCCGTCATCACAGCCGTGACGCCTACCTTGGTCTGCTGACTGAAGCGGGTATCGCCGCGCAGCCGTGCACCTTCAGCCGCGACGGCATCGTGCTGGAGGCCGCTGCCGACGTGCGCAGCCTGCCTGGCTTCGCCGAAGGCTGGATCAGCGTGCAGGACGAGGCCGCGCAGCTGGCCGCCGACCTGCTCGACCTCGCGCCGGGCCAGCGAGTGCTGGACGCCTGCTGCGCGCCTGGCGGCAAGACCTGCCACATCCTCGAAGCCGAACCGGCACTGGCCGGCGTGGTGGCGGTGGATCTGGAAGCCAAGCGTCTGGTGCGAGTGAAGGAAAACCTCGAACGCCTCGGTCTGAACGCCGAACTGATCGCCGCCGACGGTCGCGACACGGCAGCCTGGTGGGACGGCAAACCGTTCCAGCGCATCCTGCTCGACGCGCCGTGCTCGGCCACCGGCGTGATCCGCCGCCATCCGGACATCAAGCTGACCCGTCAGGCCGACGACATTGCCGCCCTCGCGCAACTGCAAGGCGAGTTGCTCGACGCGATGTGGAAAACCCTCGAAGTGGGCGGCGTCCTGCTTTACGCCACCTGCTCGACCTTGCCGACCGAGAACACCGAAGTGATCGCCGCGTTCCTTGAGCGCACACCGGGTGCCCGGGAGCTGGATCTGGCCACCACCGCCGGGATCAAGCAGCCCCATGGTCGCCAATTGCTGGCCCAGCAGGGCGGGCATGACGGGTTCTACTACGCCAAGCTGATCAAGATCGCTGCCGCGCGCGGCTAAACGGATTCAATGGAGTGACTGGATGAAAATCATCATCCTCGGTGCGGGACAGGTCGGCGGTTCGCTGGCTGAACATCTGGCCAGCGAGGCCAACGACATCACGGTGGTCGACACTGACGGCGACCGTCTGCGCGATCTTGGCGACCGCCTCGATATCCGCACCGTGCAGGGCCGTGGCTCGTTGCCGAACATTCTGCGTCAGGCCGGTGCCGACGACGCCGACATGCTGGTGGCGGTGACCAACAGCGACGAAACCAACATGGTCGCCTGTCAGGTGGCCCACACGCTGTTCCACACCCCGACCAAGATTGCCCGGGTACGCGAAGCGTCGTACCTGACCCGCGAGGAGCAACTGTTCCAGAACGAGGCGATTCCGGTCGACGTGCTGATCAGTCCCGAGCAGGTCGTCACCAACTACATCAAGCGTCTGATCCAGCATCCCGGCGCCTTGCAGGTGATCGATTTCGCCGAAGGCCAGGCACAACTCGTCGCGGTGCGCGCCTACTACGGCGGGCCGCTGGTGGGTCAGCAACTGCGCCAGCTGCGCGAACACATGCCGAACGTGGAAACGCGAGTGGCCGCGATTTTCCGTCGTGACCGACCGATTCTTCCCCAAGGCGATACGGTGATCGAAGCGGACGACGAAGTCTTCTTCATCGCTGCACGTGAGAACATTCGCGCAGTCATGAGCGAAATGCGCCGGCTCGATGAAAGCTACAAGCGCATCGTCATCGCCGGCGGCGGGCAGATCGGCGAGCGCCTGGCCGAGGCCATCGAAAGCCGCTACCAGGTGAAGATCATCGAGATGAACCCGGCGCGCTGTCGCTATCTCTCCGACACCCTCGACAGTACCGTGGTGCTGCAGGGCAGCGCGTCGGATCGCGACTTGCTGCTGGAAGAGAACATCGCCGACGCGGACATCTTCCTCGCGCTGACCAACGATGACGAAGCCAACATCATGTCCTCGCTGCTGGCCAAGCGCCTGGGCGCGAAGAAGGTGATGACGATCATCAACAACCCGGCCTACGTCGACCTGATCCAGGGCGGTGACATCGACATCGCCATCAGCCCGCAACTGGCGACTATCGGCACCTTGCTGGCCCACGTGCGGCGCGGCGATATCGTCAGCGTGCACTCATTGCGTCGGGGCGCGGCAGAGGCCATCGAAGCGGTGGCCCATGGCGATTCGAAGTCGAGCAAGGTCATCGGCAAGGCCATCGAAAACATCGCGCTGCCGCCAGGAACCACCATCGGCGCGATCATCCGCGATGAAGAAGTGATCATCGCTCATGACGATACGGTAATCGCAGCGGGCGACCATGTGATCCTGTTCCTTGTGGATAAAAAGCATATTCGCGATGTGGAGAAGCTGTTCCACGTAGGACTGAGTTTCTTCTGACCGACCAAGAGGCGAGACCGATGATCGAATCCCTGGAAAAAATGCTCGCCAAGGGTGTGGATAACTCGCTGCTGCGCTTCGGCCTCGGCAAGGGTTATCTGGATCTGGGGGAGAACGCGAAAGCGGCCGAGCATTTCCAGCGTTGCGTCGGCTTCGATCCGAAATACTCGGCGGCGTGGAAATTGTTGGGCAAGGCGCAAGTGGCGCTGGGTGACATGGCGGCTGCGCGTCATGCGTGGGAGCAGGGGCTGGAAGCGGCCCGGGCCCATGGCGACAAGCAGGCCGAGAAGGAAATGACGGTGTTTCTGAAGAAGCTCGAACGGCAGAAGCCGTGACAGCTGTGGATAACCCGTTTGGTCAGGTTATCCACAAACGCCCATCGTCGATCAGTACCAGCGCGCCTCGCCCGGCGGACGCTTTTTGAAGCGTTTCATGCTCCACATGTACTGGCTCGGATAAGCCGCCACATAACGCTCGACGACTTTACTCATCGCCGCGCAGGAGGTTTCAGTGTCGGTGCTGTACATGGCTTCCGGCGCCGCTTCGAGGATCACCTTATAGCCGGAACCGTCCGGCAACCGCAGGGCATGCAGGAACACCCCAACCGCTTTGCCACCGGCCAGCATGTTCGGCACGAACTTGCTGGTCAGGGCCTGGGTGGCGAAGAACGGCACGAAGATCCCGGCGGATTCGGCCGGTTCCGGGTCTGCGGGAATCCCCACCTGACCACCCTTGCGCACTTCCTTGATGACACTGAGGATGCCTTCCTTGGTCGACGCGGCGACTTTGTTGCCCAGTTGCACGCGTTGTTTACGCAGCAATTCATCCACCGCCTTGAGCTTCGGCGGCCGGTAGAAAATGATCGGTTTGCACTGGCTGCAATAGAAGTGGTTGAGCACTTCCCAGTTGCCCAGGTGGCTGGTGATGCCGACCACGCCCTTGCCCGAGGCCAGCGCTTCTTTCAGCACTTCGAGGCCTTCGACTTCGCGCACCAGATCGATGGAGCGCTGGGCCGGCCAGATCCAGGCGCAGGCGCTTTCGGTCAGGGACTTGCCGATGTCTTTCAGGGTCTGGCCGACCAGACGCTCGCGTTCGGCCGGGTCCATCTGTGGAAAACATTTGGCGAGGTTGATCCGCACCACATCGCGGGAACGGTTGGGGGTTTTCCACATGATCCAGCCGATCGCCGAACCCACGGCCTGCACGGCCCGCCACGGAAGCAGGGCAAACAGCCGCAGAGCGCCAACCAGCATGGCGCCTTTAAACTTTTCCACAGGTCACTCCTGATCTTGTGCTGTGCGCGAGGCGGCCATTCTAACCGGCGTTGACGAGCTGCGCGTAGCGGTCGCAGTCCTGGGTGTGATCCATGACCATGCCCGAGGCCTGCATCAGCGCGTAGCAGATGGTCGGACCGACAAAGGTGAAACCGGCCTTTTTCAGGCCTTTGCTCATGGCCACGGCCTGCGGGGTGATGGCCGGGACTTCGCTGCGATCCTTGAAATGATTGATCACCGGGCGGTTATCCACAAACGACCAGAGAAACGCCACCGGATCCTCCAGCGCCAGCCAGGCCTGGGCGTTGCGCCGCGCGGCGTTGAGCTTGAGGCGGTTGCGGATGATCCCCGGATCGAGCATCAATTCGTCGATTTCCGCGTCGCTCATCTGCGCCACGCGCTGTACGTCGAAGCCGAACAACACCTCGCGATACCGCTCGCGCTTGCGCAGCACGGTGATCCACGAAAGCCCGGCCTGGAACCCTTCGAGCAAAAGCAACTCGAACAAACCCTGCGCATCGCGTAGCGGCGTGCCCCACTCCTGATCGTGGTAAGCCATGTACAGCGGATCTTCGTTGCACCAAAAGCAGCGTGGCATAAGGCTCCAGGGGGTGGAGGTGCGACTGAATCGGGTATACTCCCGCTCTTTAAATCGCAGCCCAAGAAACAGGTGAATTTCGTGAGCCAGCCTACGCCAGCCGTGCGTACCTTCCAAGACTTGATCCTCGCGCTCCAGCAATACTGGGCCGAGCAAGGTTGTGTGGTACTTCAGCCCTACGATATGGAAGTAGGCGCCGGCACTTTCCACACCGCGACATTCCTGCGCGCCATCGGCCCGGAAACCTGGAACGCCGCTTACGTGCAGCCAAGCCGCCGTCCGACTGACGGCCGTTACGGCGAAAACCCGAACCGTCTGCAGCACTACTACCAGTTCCAGGTCGTCCTGAAGCCGAACCCGGACAACTTCCAGGAGCTGTACCTGGGCTCCCTCAAGCATGTCGGCCTGGACCCGCTGGTCCACGACATCCGCTTCGTCGAAGACAACTGGGAATCGCCGACCCTCGGCGCCTGGGGTCTGGGCTGGGAAGTCTGGCTGAACGGTATGGAAGTGACCCAGTTCACTTACTTCCAGCAGGCGGGCGGCATCGAGTGCTACCCGGTGACCGGCGAGATCACCTACGGTCTGGAGCGTCTGGCCATGTACCTGCAGGGCGTGGACTCGGTCTACGACCTGGTCTGGGCTGACGGTCCGTTCGGCAAAGTGACCTACGGCGACGTGTTCCACCAGAACGAAGTCGAGCAGTCCACCTACAACTTCGAACACGCCAACGTCGACAAGCTGTTCGAGCTGTTCGACTTCTATGAAAGCGAAGCCAAGCGCCTGATCGAACTCGACCAGCCGCTGCCGTTGCCAAGCTACGAAATGGTCCTGAAGGCCTCGCACACCTTCAACCTGCTGGATGCGCGCCGGGCGATCTCGGTGACTGCGCGTCAGCAATACATTCTGCGCGTTCGCACCCTGGCGCGTTCCGTCGCCCAAGCCTACCTGCTGGCCCGCGCCAAGCTGGGCTTCCCGATGGCAACCCCGGACCTGCGTGACGAAGTACTGGCCAAGCTGGAGGCTGCACAATGAGTGCTCAAGATTTTCTGGTTGAACTGGGCACCGAAGAACTGCCACCCAAAGCCCTGAACACCCTGGCCGAAGCGTTCCTGGCCGGTATCGACAAGGGCCTGCAAGCTGCCGGCCTGAATTACGAGACCAAAACCGTCTACGCCGCGCCGCGTCGTCTGGCCGTGCTGATCACTGCGCTGGCCACCCAGCAGCCGGATCGCAGCATCAACCTCGACGGCCCGCCGCGTCAGGCCGCGTTCGATGCCGAAGGCAACCCGACTCAAGCGGCACTGGGCTTCGCCAAGAAGTGCGGCGTCGAGCTGAGCGAAATCGACCAGAGCGGTCCGAAACTGCGCTACAGCCAGAACATCGCCGGCAAGCCGACCGCCAGCCTGCTGCCGACCATCGTCGAAGACTCGCTGAACGATCTGCCGATCCCGAAACGCATGCGTTGGGGTGCGCGCAAGGAAGAGTTCGTGCGTCCGACCCAGTGGCTGGTGATGCTGCTCGGCGACCAGGTCATCGACTGCACGATCCTTGCCCAAAAGGCTGGTCGTGAATCCCGTGGCCACCGCTTCCACCATCCGGAAAGCGTGCGCATCGGTTCGCCGTCGAGCTATCTGGCAGACCTGCGTGCCGCCAACGTGCTGGCCGATGCCAACGAGCGTCGCGAAATCATCAGCAAGCGCACCGAAGAGTTGGCAACCCGTCAGGAAGGCACCGCGATCGTGCCACCGGCGCTGCTCGACGAAGTGACTGCGCTGGTCGAGTGGCCGGTGCCGCTGGTGTGCTCGTTCGAGGAACGTTTCCTGGACGTGCCGCAGGAAGCGCTGATCACCACCATGCAGGACAACCAGAAGTACTTCTGCCTGCTGGATGCCGATGGCAAGTTGCTGCCGCGTTTTATCACCGTGGCCAACATCGAATCCAAAGACCCGCAGCAGATCATCGCCGGTAACGAGAAAGTGGTTCGCCCACGTCTGACCGACGCCGAGTTCTTCTTCAAGCAGGACAAGAAGCAGAAGCTCGAAGCGTTCAACGATCGCCTGCAGAACGTGGTGTTCCAGGAAAAACTCGGCAGCGTCTACGACAAGGCCGAGCGCGTATCGAAACTGGCCGCGTACATCGCCGCTCGCATCGGTGGCAACGCTTCGTGGGCTGCCCGTGCAGGGTTGCTGTCGAAGTGCGACCTGGCCACCGAAATGGTCGGCGAGTTCCCGGAGATGCAAGGTGTCGCCGGTTACTACTACGCCCTCAATGACGGCGAGCCGGAAGACGTCGCCCTGGCGCTGAACGAGCAGTACATGCCGCGCGGTGCCGGCGCTGAACTGCCAGCCACCCTGACCGGTGCGGCCGTGGCCATCGCCGACAAGCTCGACACCCTGGTCGGCATCTTCGGCATCGGCATGTTGCCGACCGGCAGCAAAGACCCGTATGCCCTGCGCCGTGCGGCACTGGGCGTGCTGCGGATCCTGATCGAGAAACAACTGGATCTGGACCTGAACGACGCCGTGGCGTTCGCCGTGAATGCGTTCGGTGCCAAGGTCAAGGCTGCCGGCCTGAACGACGCGGTGCTGGAGTTCATCTTCGACCGTCTGCGTGCGCGTTACGAAGACGAAGGCGTGGATGTCGCCACCTACCTGTCGGTACGTGCCCTGAAGCCGGGTTCGGCGCTGGACTTCGACCAGCGTGTGCAAGCGGTGCAGGCCTTCCGCAAACTGCCGGAAGCGGCAGCGCTGGCGGCGGTGAACAAGCGCGTATCGAACCTGTTGAGCAAGGTGGAAGGCTCGGTGCCGACCGAAGTCCAGGCCAAGTACTTCGACAATGCCAACGAGTTCTCGCTGTACTCGGCGATCCAGCAAGCGGACCAGGCTGTACAGCCAATGGCTGCGGCGCGTCAGTACAACGAATCGCTGGCACGTCTGGCTGCACTGCGCGAGCCGGTGGATGCGTTTTTCGACGCGGTGATGGTCAATGCCGAAGACGCCAATGTGCGGGCCAACCGTTACGCGCTGCTGGCGCGTCTGCGTGGCCTGTTCCTGGGCGTTGCCGACATTTCGCTGCTGGGTTGAGGGATTGCTGTTGAAACTGCTGATTCTCGATCGGGACGGAGTGATCAATTACGACTCCGACGCTTACATCAAGTCGGTGGATGAGTGGATTCCACTACCCGGCTCGATCGAAGCGATTGCGCAGTTGAGCAAGGCTGGCTGGACGGTGGCGGTCGCCACCAACCAGTCGGGCATTGCTCGCGGCTACTACGACCTCGCCACCCTCGATGCCATGCATGCGCGCCTGCGCGAACTGGTGGCGGAGCAGGGCGGTGAAGTCGGGCTGATCGTGTATTGCCCGCATGGGCCGGACGAAGGTTGCGACTGCCGCAAGCCGAAACCGGGGATGTTGAAAACCATCGCGCAGCATTACAACGTCGCGCTGACGAATGTCTGGTTCGTCGGCGACAGCCTTGGTGACCTGGAGGCCGCCAAAGCCGTCGATTCACAGCCCGTTTTGGTAAAGACCGGGAAAGGCGAAAAGACTCAGGCCAAGACCTTGCCGGTGGGCACCCTGATTTTTGACGATCTCGCGGCGATTGCCGCAGAACTTATCCACAACTAGAGTGCTTCTGAAGTTCCTGACCAGGGATTGATCGGGAGTGCGCTTGAACAGTCGGGCATTGCCCGTAACGGTAAACGTCGCCATGTCGATACTGCAGGCCATCAGAATCTTCCTCTTTTACCTGCTGCTGGGCACCACCGCTCTGCTGTGGTGCAGCCTGAGCTTTTTTATCGCGCCCTTTCTGCCGTTCAAGGCGCGCTATCGTTTCATCAACGTGTACTGGTGCCGTTGCGCCTTGTGGTTGACCAAGGTGTTCCTCGGTATCCGTTACGAAATCAAAGGCGCGCAAAACGTGCCTGACCGGCCCTGCGTGATTCAATCGAACCACCAGAGCACCTGGGAGACGTTCTTTCTCTCCGCTTATTTCTCGCCCTTGAGCCAGGTGCTCAAGCGCGAATTGCTGTACGTGCCGTTCTTTGGCTGGGCGATGGCCATGCTGCGGCCGATCGCGATTGACCGCGACAACCCGAAAGCCGCCCTCAAGCAAGTCGCTGCGAAGGGTGACGAGCTGCTCAAGGACAATGTCTGGGTGCTGATCTTCCCTGAAGGCACTCGCGTTCCCCATGGCACCATCGGCAAGTTCTCCCGCAGTGGCAGCGCGTTGGCGGTGAACGCGGCGCTTCCGGTGCTGCCGATTGCGCACAATGCTGGCAAGTTCTGGCCGAAAATCGGTTGGGGTAAAAAGCCCGGCGTAATCACCGTGGTCATCGGGGAGCCGATGTATGCCGAGGGCAGTGGCCCGCGCGCCATCGCCGATCTGAATGATCGGGTGCAGGCGTGGAACGAGAAGACGCAACGGGAAATGGGCTCGCTGCCTCCGGCCCCTGAGGCACCGGCTGCGAACGATCAGATCGCTGTCTGAGATTTGTGGATAACCTGTGTACGGTTTGTTCGCAAAGTCCCTAATTATCTGATTAAGTTACTGATTTACTTATATATTTCCGAAGCTGATAAAACACCGTAAAAGGTGCATAAGTTTTTTTCGGAAGTAAGGAAGCCGGCTGATATAGCCGGTTTTTTTATGCCTGCTCTTCGGCGATCAGCGGCAGCTCCAGGCGGAACGTCGTGCCTTGATCGACCACGCTCAGGCACTCGATCCGACCGCCATGGTGATCGACCACGGCTTTGACCATCGACAACCCCAGGCCCACGCCGTCGATGCCCTGTGCAGAAGAAAAGCGCCGGTACTGGCTGAACAGGTCGGGCAGCTCCTCTGCAGCGATGCCTTTGCCTTGATCGGTCAGTTCACAACGCAGCCAGTCGTCGTGGCAACTGACACGCAGATCGACGGTTGATCCGGCCGGGCTGTACTTGATTGCATTTTCCAGCAGGTTGAACAGTGCGCGGGTCAGCAAGCCCTGATCGGCCAGGATCAGGCGCTCGTGTGATTGTTCGTCCATGTCGCTCAAAAGCTCAATGCGTTTTTGCTGGGCGATGGGCAAGGCCTGATCCAGCACGTCCATGACCAGCATCCCGAACAGGCTCGGTTGAAACTGATACGTCTCGGATTCGGCCCGTGCCAGCAGAACGAAGCCGTCGGTGAGCTCCAGCGCCCGGCGTACCTGGCGCTCAATCTGTTCGAACAGCGGCGAATCCGTTCCCGTCTGATGCCGGTGTACCTCGAGCAGGGCAAGAATCGCCGAATGAGGGGCACGCAGGTCATGGGACAGAAAGCGCAGCAACACACCGCGCTGTTCCTCGGCGGCGCGTTCGGCGCTCAGGTCAGTGAGGCTCAGGAGCCAGCCGATCGGCAAGTCGCCATCGACCGGCAATAAAGCGGCGCGCTCCAGACGCAGGCTACGCTCCTTGTGGTCACGAAATTCCAGCAGAGGAAGCTCGGATAGCGGCGGACGCGACTCTGTGGACAACTCCGGATAGCCCAGGCTCGCGAGTTGATCGAGCACATCCTCGCCCACCAGATTGTGATCGAACAGGCTCCGGGCCTTGCGGTTGCCCAACAAGACTTGTCCCCATGGATCGCTGATCAGCGTTGCGACCGGCAGATACTCCAGCCCGTCGGCAATGAATCGGCGGGTATCGCGGGTGCGGCTCATGGCTTGCTCAAGCGCCATGATCTGCCCCTGCAAGCGGTCGGCGCTTGGAAACTGCGCCCGGCGCCGCTCGGGAAAGACTTTCGGTTCGCTGTCCAGCCGCGCCAGCTCCCAGCCGAAGTAGGTCAGTACCACACTCAGGCGTCGCCAGTTCCAGATCAGATAACCGAACAACATGCCCAGCACCGCAGGCGTGGGTGACCACCAACGCCGCATTTCAGCCAGGCCTGCACTGGTCAGCAGCACACAGGCCATCCCGCCCAATGTCAGCCAGAGTGCCAGACGCGGGCGCCACAGCAGCAACCCAAGTACGCACGCGACCAAGGCAACTGAAAGTCCCGCGCCCATCAACGGCGCCGGATCATGCAAATTGATCTGCGCACGCCAGGAAAGCAGTGCAGTCAGCGGCAACAGCACTAGACTTATCCACACCCACTCGCGAACCAGTTGCCGGAACAAGCGCTGAACCTGGCTGGGTACGCGGCTTTCATGTCGGCGCTGGTTATTCATGGGAAACAGGGCAGGGCGGGTTGAATGGTTTCATAGGCGGCCGGTCTGAGGACGTAGACCCGAAGAATCATAGCGGCTCGCCCTATGGCGTGCCGCTTACTTTCACTGCATGGAGTGAGCCGATCCGGTCGGCACCCACCCGAGCGACAAGGAACCACCGCGTATGCGCGTTGCGATACTGGACGATGAACCCGCCGAACTGCGCCGGGTCGAGCAGACCCTGCAACAAATGGCCGAGGCCGGAGGACAGCCCTGGTCACTGCACAGCTTCGAAAGCGGTGAAGACCTGCTGCGACAGTTGCGCCGGGAAACCTTCGACCTGCTGATCCTCGATTGGCAATTGCCCGACCTCACCGGCCTCGCGCTGCTGCGCTGGACCCGCGAACACATGGAAGCCCCCCCGGCGGCCATCATGCTCACCAGCCGCGACGGTGAAAGCGATATCGTCCAGGCCCTGAATGCCGGGGCCGACGATTACGTCAGCAAACCGTTTCGGCCCAATGAACTGAAGGCCCGCGTGGCGGCGGTATTGCGTCGGCACAGCCTGCAACGAAGCGCCCCGGCCGAGGTTCTGCGTTTCAATGACCTGGTGTTCGACGATGCCGAACTGACCGTCACCCGCGACGGGAAACCGATCGTCATGACTGAACGTGAGTATCGTCTCGCCCATTGTCTGTTCAGCAACCTTGGCCGACCGCTGTCACGGGATTACCTATACGAACGATTCTGGCCCCACGAAGAAATGTCCACGTCTCGGCCACTGGACACTCATATCTATCGCCTGCGCAACAAGCTCGGGCTGACGGCGGATCGGGGTTGGCAGTTGCTGACGATTTATGGGTATGGGTATCGGTTGGAGAGTGTGGCGGCAGGGGAGTGAATCGCAGGCAATAAAAAAGGCCAACGCTTGTGCGTTGGCCTTTTCGTTAGCGCCGACCGGGATCAGAAATCCAGGTTGGAAACCGCCAGAGCGTTGCTCTCGATGAAGTCACGGCGAGGTTCGACCGCATCACCCATCAGGGTGTTGAAGATCTGGTCTGCGCCAATGGCGTCTTCGATAGTGACTTTCAGCATGCGGCGCACGCTTGGGTCCATGGTGGTTTCCCACAGCTGATCCGGGTTCATTTCGCCCAGACCTTTGTATCGCTGAATGGTGTGGCGCTTGGTACTTTCGGCCATCAGCCAGTCCAGGGCTTCCTTGAACTCGGTGACCGCTTTCTTGCGCTCGCCACGCTGGATGTACGCGCCTTCGTCGAGCAGGGTGCTCAGTTGAGCGCCGAGGGTGACGACGGTCTTGTAGTCGTTGCTGCCGAAGAAGTCACGGTTGAAGGTGACGTAGTTCGACAGGCCGTGGGAGATCAGTTCGACCTCTGGCAGCCACACGCCACGTTCACGGTCTTCACGCAGGCTGGCCTTGTAGACCAGGCCCGACTTCTCGACGGTGCGCAGACGGACTTCGTACTGGGCGAGCCAGTCTTGCATCTTGGCGTGATCGCCGAGCATTTCCAAGCTGACGGCCGGCAGGTAGATGAAGTGCTCGGTCAGCTCCTGCGGGTAAAGGCGCGACAGACGCTTGAGGGTCTTCATCACCATGCGGAAGTCGTTCACCAGTCGTTCCAGCGCTTCGCCGGAAATGCCTGGGGCGTCTTCGTTCAGGTGCAGGCTCGCATCTTCCAGGGCCGACTGCGTCATGTACTCTTCCATGGCGTCGTCGTCTTTGATGTATTGCTCTTGCTTGCCTTTCTTGACCTTGTACAGCGGCGGCTGGGCGATGTAGATGTAGCCGCGCTCGATCAGCTCAGGCAACTGACGGAAGAAGAAGGTCAGCAGCAGGGTACGGATGTGCGAACCGTCGACGTCAGCATCGGTCATGATGATGATGTTGTGATAGCGCAGTTTGTCGATGTTGTACTCTTCGCGACCGATGCCGCAGCCCAGCGCGGTGATCAGGGTGCCCACTTCCTGGGACGAGATCATCTTGTCGAAACGGGCTTTCTCGACGTTGAGGATCTTGCCCTTCAGCGGCAGGATGGCCTGGGTCTTGCGGTTACGTCCCTGCTTGGCAGAGCCGCCCGCGGAGTCACCTTCCACGAGGTACAGTTCGGACAGCGCCGGGTCTTTTTCCTGGCAGTCAGCGAGCTTGCCCGGCAGGCCGGCAATGTCCAGCGCGCCTTTGCGGCGGGTCATCTCACGGGCTTTGCGCGCCGCTTCACGGGCACGGGCGGCGTCGATCATCTTGCCGACGACCAGTTTGGCTTCGTTCGGGTTTTCCAGCAGGAAGTCGGAGAAGTACTTGCCCATTTCCTGTTCGACCGCGGTCTTCACTTCGGAAGACACCAGCTTGTCTTTGGTCTGGGAGCTGAACTTCGGATCCGGCACCTTCACCGAGATGATCGCGGTCAGGCCTTCACGGGCATCGTCACCGGTGGTGGCGACTTTGTGCTTCTTCGCCAGACCTTCCTGCTCGATGTAGTTGTTCAGGTTACGCGTCAGTGCGGAACGGAAGCCCACCAGGTGGGTGCCGCCGTCGCGCTGCGGAATGTTGTTGGTGAAGCACAACAGGTTCTCGTTGAAACTGTCGTTCCACTGCAGGGCGATTTCCACGCCGATGCCGTCTTCACGCTGGATGTTGAAGTGGAACACCTGGTTGACCGCAGTCTTGTTGGTGTTCAGGTATTCAACGAACGCACGCAGGCCGCCTTCGTACTTGAACAGCTCTTCCTTTCCGCTGCGCTCATCCTTGAGGACGATGCCGACACCGGAGTTGAGGAAGGACAGTTCACGAATGCGCTTGGCCAGGATGTCCCAGCTGAAGTGAATGTTCTTGAAGGTTTCGCTGGAAGCCTTGAAGTGAATCTGGGTACCGGTGGTTTCGCTGTCGCCAACGATCGCCATCGGTGCCTGAGGCACGCCGTGAACGTAGGTCTGTTCCCAGATCTTGCCGCTGCGGCGAACGGTCAGTACCAGCTCTTCGGACAGCGCGTTCACAACAGAAACACCTACACCGTGCAGACCGCCGGATACCTTGTAGGAGTTGTCGTCGAACTTACCGCCAGCGTGGAGGACGGTCATGATGACCTCGGCGGCGGAAACGCCTTCCTCTTTGTGCACGTCTACCGGGATGCCACGGCCGTTGTCTTTAACGGTGATGGACTCATCCGGGTGGATGATGATGCTGATGTCGTCGCAGTGGCCGGCGAGG
The DNA here is from genome assembly GCF_002884345.1 of Pseudomonas sp. GW456-12-10-14-LB2. NCBI lineage: Bacteria > Pseudomonadati > Pseudomonadota > Gammaproteobacteria > Pseudomonadales > Pseudomonadaceae > Pseudomonas > Pseudomonas sp. GW456-12-10-14-LB2. Next base: position 90,643 of record NZ_POHV01000022.1, on the reverse strand, counting down.
GCTTCGTCGATCGAGTTGTCGACCACCTCGAACACCATGTGGTGCAGACCGCTGCCATCGTCGGTGTCACCAATGTACATACCGGGACGTTTGCGCACGGCATCCAGGCCTTTCAGCACTTTAATGCTCGATGAGTCGTACGTATTTTCTTCGCTCAATGCCTTCACTCCCGATGGTCGTGGGTCTGGGTGATACGGCCCTGTTCCACGTGGAACAGAGCGACTGGCGTTTCCGTCTGCCAGCCTTCCCTCAATAATTCGTGATCTACACAGGTGATAAAGACCTGGCAGCGTAAGTCTTCCAGCAAGCGGCACAGCGCGCGACGGTGGCTCTCGTCCAGTTCGGACGGCAAGTCATCCACCAGATAAATACACTGGCCGCGTCGGGCCTGGCTCACCAGATGCCCCTGGGCAATCCGCAATGCACAGACCACCAACTTCTGCTGACCCCGGGACAAGATGTCCGCGGCATTGTGTGCGCCCAATCTAAGACGCAAGTCAGCCCGTTGTGGCCCGGCCTGGGTATGACCCATTTGCTGGTCCCGTTGCACGGATCCGGCGAGTACAGCGCTCAATTCCCGGTCCTTGTCCCAGCCTCGGTAATAGCTGAGCGTCAAACCTTCGAGCTCAACCAGTTCGCTCAAGGTTTGTTCAAAGACTGGTTTCAAGGCTTTGATGTAAGCGCGGCGGTATTCATCGATTTCAGCGCTGGCCTGGCACAGTTCCCTGTCCCAAACCGCTTGCGAAACGGCGTCAAGTGTACCATGCCGCAGCCAGGAGTTTCTCTGGCGCAAGGCCTTCTGCAAACGCTGCCAGGTGGCCATGAACCGCGGTTCAACGTGGAACACGCCCCAGTCGAGGAACTGCCGACGAATCTTCGGCGCACCCTCCAGCAGGCGAAAGCTGTCGGGGTTGATCAACTGCAGCGGCAGGATTTCCGCCAGTTGTGCAGCGCTACGAGCATTCTGACCATCGATGCGAATCTGGAACTCGCCCTGACGGTCGCGGGATATCCCCAATGCGCTGTGGCCACCCTCGGCGAGTTCGACCTGACCGAATACGGTGCAAGCGAGTTGCTCATATTGGATGACCGGCAACAGTCGCGTGCTACGAAACGAACGGGCAAGCCCCAGCAGGTGAATGGCTTCCAGAACACTGGTTTTGCCGCTGCCGTTGGCGCCGTAAAGAATGTTGATTCGGGGGGAGGGGGAGAAGGTCACCGGGTGCAGATTGCGCACCGCGGTGACCGAGACGCGACTTAGCGACATCCAGAGTCAGCTGATTACAGACGCATCGGCATGACAACATAAGCCGAATCGTCATTGTCGGACTCTTGCACCAGCGCACTGCTGTTGGAGTCGGACAGGATCAGACGAACCTGCTCGGTAGTCATCACGCCCAGCACGTCGAGCAGATAGCTGACGTTGAAGCCGATTTCCAGGGAGCCGCCGTTGTATTCCACGCCTACTTCTTCTTCCGCTTCTTCCTGCTCCGGGTTGTTGGCCTGGATCTTCAACTGACCGCTGGCCAGTTGCAGACGGATACCGCGGTACTTCTCGTTGGACAGAATCGCGGTACGGCTGAACGCTTCACGCAGCGCCTGACGATCGCCCAGTACCAGCTTGTCGCCACCTTTTGGCAGAACGCGCTCGTAGTCCGGGAACTTGCCGTCGACCAGTTTCGAGGTGAAGGTGAATTCGCCGGTGGTCGCACGGATGTGGTGCTGGCCCAGGACGATGCTGACGTTGCCGTCCGGCTCGGTGAGCAGACGTGCCAGTTCAAGAATACCTTTGCGCGGCACGATCACCTGGTGGCGATCCTGCTGGCCGATGTCGGCCTGCATCGAGCACATGGCCAGACGGTGACCGTCGGTAGCCACGGCACGGATCACACCGGTCGACACTTCCAGCAACATGCCGTTGAGGTAGTAACGCACGTCCTGCTGGGCCATGGCGAAACTGGTGCGTTCGATCAGGCGACGCAGCTTGCTCTGTTCCAGACTGGTAGTCAGCGACCCCGGGCCTTCTTCCACAGTCGGGAAGTCGTTGGCCGGCAGGGTCGACAGGGTGAAACGGCTACGGCCGGCTTTCACCACCAGCTTCTGCTCGTCGACCTTGATATCGATCAGCGCATCGTTCGGCAGGCTCTTGCAGATGTCCATCAGCTTGCGCGCAGGCACGGTGATGGAACCTGTTTCAGCCGGCTCCTCGAGTTGCACGCGACCGACCAGCTCGACTTCCAGGTCGGTACCGGTCAGCGACAGTTGCTGGCCATCGACGACCAGCAGCACGTTGGACAGTACCGGCAAGGTCTGTCGGCGCTCGACGACGCCTGCGACCAGTTGCAGGGGTTTCAACAGGGCTTCGCGTTGAATGGTGAAATGCATGGTCTAGTCCCTTGCCTTAATAAGCTGCGCTGGTGTTCATCAAGTGGTCAGTGTACGCAGCAGGTTCTTGTAGTCCTCGCGGATGTCCGCGTCGGATTCCTTAAGTTCGTTGATCTTGCGGCAGGCGTGCAACACGGTCGTGTGATCCCGGCCGCCAAACACATCGCCGATTTCCGGCAGGCTGTGGTTGGTCAGTTCCTTGGACAATGCCATGGCCACCTGACGCGGACGAGCGACCGAACGCGAACGGCGTTTGGACAGCAGGTCGGAGATCTTGATCTTGTAGTACTCGGCGACGGTGCGCTGAATGTTATCCACAGAGACCAGTTTGTCCTGCAACGCCAACAGGTCTTTCAGGGATTCGCGAATCAACTCGATGGTGATGTCGCGGCCCATGAAGTGCGAGTGGGCGATCACGCGTTTCAGCGCGCCTTCCAGTTCACGGACGTTGGAGCGAATGCGCTGGGCAATGAAGAACGCCGCATCGTGTGGCAACTCGACTTTGGCCTGGTCGGCCTTCTTCATCAAGATGGCGACGCGGGTTTCCAGTTCCGGCGGCTCGACGGCAACCGTCAGGCCCCAGCCAAAGCGGGATTTAAGGCGCTCTTCAAGGCCTTCGATTTCTTTCGGGTAGCGGTCACTGGTGAGAATGACCTGCTGACCACCTTCAAGCAGGGCGTTGAAGGTGTGGAAAAACTCTTCCTGGGAACGTTCCTTGCGGGCGAAGAACTGAATGTCGTCAATCAGCAGGGCGTCCACCGAACGGTAGAAACGCTTGAACTCGTTGATCGCGTTCAGTTGCAGTGCCTTGACCATGTCGGCAACGAAACGCTCGGAATGCAGGTACACGACCTTGGCATTCGGGTTCTTCTTTAAGAGATGGTTACCCACCGCGTGCATCAAGTGCGTCTTACCCAGACCTACGCCGCCATAAAGGAAGAGCGGGTTGTAGCCGTGCTTCGGGTTGTCTGCCACCTGCCAGGCCGCCGCACGGGCGAGCTGGTTGGATTTACCTTCGACAAAGTTTTCGAAGGTAAAGGTGCGGTTCAGGTAGCTGGTGTGCTTGAGCGCGCCTTCGACCTGCACGGTGCGCTGTTCGGCGCGAACCGGGGCCTGTTGAGACGCGGCACCAGCCATCGGATCGAAGCTGTCGCGGGACGGCTCTTCACTGATCTCTTCTGTTTTCTGCGTTGTGCGCTTGGTCGGCGCAGGCGTCGGAGCTGGTGCTGGCGCACTGGCCGGCGCGGCATTGGCCTGAGCCTGGGACACTTGCGCAGCAGCCAACGGTGCGTTCGGTGCGGCACGAGGAGCCGAACTGCGCTTGCTGCCTATTAATAAGGAGAGCGACGGTGCGAGACCGTTGCCATGCTCATCCAGCAGTTCAAGGACGCGCCCCAGGTACTTTTCGTTGACCCAGTCCAGAACAAAACGGTTCGGTGCGTAGACGCGCAACTCGTCGCCTTCGGCTTCGACCTGTAGTGGACGGATCCAGGTGTTGAATTGTTGGGCAGGCAGCTCTTCGCGCAAAAGCTCCACGCACTGCTGCCAAAGTTCCACTGACACGGATATCCCCTAAGTTGAAAGCCGGTGAGGCAAAAACAAGCGGCCATTGTAGCGGCCAGTCGTCCACTTATCCACATGCAGGTTGCCCGGTGGACATGATTTATCAATGCGTTAAACGCGAAAAAGGCGACCGACGGTGTGTGCATAAGCTCTGTGGATAACCCTATCTGAGCACACTGGACAACTGGGGGCGAAAGTCGGTGGATAACCAGCCTGTGGATAACAACCTATTCCACACACAGGTTATCCGACAGCGCAGCACAGGCTGAACACGGTTTTCCACTGTAGTTGTCATTCTCTGTACATCGCTTGAAACAAGGCCTTGAGCCAGTTATCCACAGATAACTGTGTACCTAGCTTTTACAAGCTTTACAGAAAAGCTTTAAATAATTCCCTTCTTTATTTTTATCTTTGGCAAACCGGGTAAACAGGTCCTGGCGGCTCCGAAGATCTATTTATAAGGAAACGTTGGTTGGAAATTGACCTATTGGCTTGCTTTCTCTAGAATCCCCGGTCTCTTAAAACGGGGGCCATTCCGGCCCGTTGTGGACGAACCAGGTAACACGACATGAAACGTACTTTCCAACCAAGCACTATCAAACGCGCTCGTACCCACGGTTTCCGTGCTCGCATGGCTACCAAGAACGGTCGTGCCGTACTGTCGCGTCGTCGCGCCAAAGGCCGCGCACGTCTGGCAGTTTGATAATCCGGCACTGGAGGTGAGTCAGGACTTCAGTCGGGAAAAGCGTCTGCTTACTCCCCGGCATTTCAAGGCAGTCTTTGACTCCCCTACCGGCAAGGTTCCGGGGAAAAATCTCCTGCTCCTTGCGCGCAACAACGATCTCGATCACCCCCGTCTCGGACTGGTTATCGGGAAAAAGAGCGTCAAGCTCTCCGTCGAGCGCAATCGCCTCAAACGTCTTATGCGCGAATCGTTTCGCCTGCACCAGGATTCACTGGTCGGCTGGGACATCGTTATCGTCGCGCGCAAAGGTTTGGGTGACGTAGAAAACCCCGAATTGATTCAGCATTTCGGCAAACTCTGGAAACGTCTGGCACGCAACAAGCCGGTACCAGCAGTCAAAACCGAAACTGTAGGGGTAGACAGTCCAGATGCGTAAACTGGCGCTCGTTCCGATCCAGTTTTATCGCTACGCCATTAGTCCCCTGATGGCCAGTCACTGTCGTTTCTACCCCAGTTGTTCTTGCTACGCGTATGAAGCCATCGAAAATCATGGCCTTCTGCGCGGTGGCTGGCTGACCTTTCGTCGTTTAGGTCGCTGTCATCCGTGGAATCCCGGTGGTTATGACCCGGTTCCACCTATCCCTACCTCCCGTTCTTCTTCGATGGCCGAGTAATCATGGATATCAAACGCACGATCCTGATCGTCGCCCTGGCAATCGTGTCCTACGTCATGGTCCTTAAATGGAACCAGGACTATGGCCAGGCTGCCCTGCCGACTCAGAATGTTGCTTCCAGTACGACTACATCCGGTTTGCCGGACACCGCCACTGGCAATAATGCTGCTGCCAGTGACGATATTCCGCGCGCCGCAAGCGATACCAGCGCACCTGCCGAAACGCCGGTCGCCGTCAGCAAGGATCTGATCCAGATCAAAACCGATGTGCTCGATCTCGCGATCGATCCACAAGGTGGCGATGTTGCCCAGCTGACCTTGCCGCTGTATCCACGTCGTCAGGATCGTCCGGACGTTCCGTTCCAGCTGTTCGACAACGGTGGCGAACGTACCTATCTGGCACAGAGCGGTCTGATTGGCACCAACGGTCCGGATGCAAACCCGGCCGGTCGTCCGGTCTACTCCTCGGAGAAGAAGACTTATCAACTGGCTGACGGTCAGGACCAACTGGTCGTCGACCTGAAGTTCAGCAAGGACGGCGTCAATTACATCAAGCGTTTCACCTTGAAACGTAGCCTGTATGACGTGACCGTGACCTATCTGATCGACAACCAGAGCGCTCAGCCTTGGTCCGGTTCGATGTTTGCTCAGCTGAAACGCGATGCAAGCGCTGATCCTTCGTCGACCACTGCTACCGGTACCGCGACTTACCTGGGCGCCGCCCTGTGGACAAGTTCCGAGCCGTACAAGAAAGTGTCCATGAAGGACATGGACAAAGCTCAGCTCAAGGAAACTGTCACCGGTGGTTGGGTAGCCTGGCTGCAACACTACTTCGTGACTGCATGGGTTGCTCCGAAGGGCGAAAACAACATCGTCCAGACCCGTAAAGACAGCAAAGGCAACTACATCATCGGTTACACCGGTCCTTCGCTGACCGCTGCACCGGGTGCGAAAGTCGAAACCAGCGCTGTTCTGTACGCCGGTCCGAAAAGCCAGGCTGTGCTGAAAGAGTTGTCCCCAGGTCTGGAACTGACTGTCGACTACGGCATTCTGTGGTTCATTGCCCAGCCAATCTTCTGGCTGCTGCAACATATCCACAGCATCGTCGGCAACTGGGGCTGGTCGATCATCTTCCTGACCATGCTGATCAAAGGGATCTTCTTCCCTCTGTCGGCCGCCAGCTACAAGTCGATGGCCCGCATGCGCGCCGTGGCTCCGAAACTGGCTGCACTGAAAGAGCAACATGGCGATGACCGGCAGAAAATGTCGCAAGCCATGATGGAGCTGTACAAGAAAGAGAAGATCAATCCGCTGGGCGGCTGCTTGCCGATCCTGGTGCAGATGCCGGTTTTCCTTTCCCTGTACTGGGTTCTGCTGGAAAGCGTGGAAATGCGCCAGGCGCCGTTCATGCTGTGGATTACCGACCTGTCGATCAAGGATCCGTTCTTCATCCTGCCGATCATCATGGGTGCGACCATGTTCATCCAGCAGCGTCTGAACCCTACACCTCCGGATCCGATGCAGGCCAAGGTGATGAAAATGATGCCAATCATCTTCACCTTCTTCTTCCTGTGGTTCCCGGCGGGTCTGGTGCTGTACTGGGTTGTGAACAACTGCCTGTCGATTGCCCAACAGTGGTACATCACGCGTAAGATCGAAGCGGCGACGAAAAAAGCCGAGGCGTAACTTACTCTGTGGATAACACCACTCAAAACGCCCCCTAGTGGGGCGTTTTGCTATCTGCCATTTTTGTCTGGATACCGGTTTATGAGCGCACCTCGTGAAACCATCGCAGCCGTCGCTACCGCCCAGGGCCGTGGCGGCGTGGGCATCGTTCGAATTTCCGGGCCGCTGGCCAGCGTTGCGGCCAAAGCCATCAGCGGCCGCGAGCTGAAACCACGGTTTGCCCACTACGGCCCGTTCTTCAGTGACGATCAACAGGTGCTGGATGAAGGTCTGGCGCTGTATTTCCCCGGGCCGAACTCGTTCACCGGCGAAGACGTATTGGAACTGCAGGGCCACGGTGGCCCGATCGTCCTCGACATGTTGCTAAAGCGTTGTCTGGAACTGGGCTGCCGTCTGGCTCGTCCCGGTGAGTTCAGCGAAAGAGCGTTCCTCAATGACAAACTCGATCTTGCTCAGGCCGAGGCCATCGCCGATCTGATCGAAGCCAGTTCTGCACAGGCCGCGCGCAATGCCTTGCGCTCCTTGCAAGGGGCCTTCTCCCAACGTGTGCATAATCTCACCGAACAGCTGATCGGCCTGCGGATCTATGTCGAAGCGGCGATCGACTTCCCGGAAGAAGAAATCGACTTCCTCGCCGACGGCCATGTGCTGAGCATGCTCGACAAGGTTCGTAACGAGTTATCCACCGTATTGCGCGAAGCCGGGCAGGGTGCGTTACTGCGTGACGGCATGACCGTGGTGATTGCCGGTCGTCCGAATGCCGGCAAATCCAGCCTGCTGAACGCACTGGCCGGTCGTGAAGCCGCGATCGTGACCGAAATCGCCGGCACCACTCGGGATATCCTGCGTGAACATATCCACATCGATGGCATGCCGCTGCATGTTGTGGATACCGCTGGTCTGCGTGATACCGATGACCATGTGGAAAAGATCGGCGTTGAACGAGCGTTGAAAGCCATAGGCGAAGCTGACCGAGTGCTGCTGGTCGTCGATGCCACTGCGCCAGAGGCCGCCGATCCGTTCGCCTTGTGGCCGGAATTCCTTGAAACCCGGCCAGATCCGGCGAAGGTCACCCTGATTCGTAACAAGGCTGATCTCACCGGTGAACCCATTGCCCTGGAAGTCAGTGACGATGGCCACGTGACGATCAGCCTGAGCGCCAAGTCTGCCGGTGAAGGTCTGGACCTGCTACGTGATCACCTCAAAGCCTGCATGGGCTACGAACAAACATCGGAAAGCAGCTTCAGCGCACGCCGCCGGCACCTCGAAGCCCTGCGTCATGCCAGTGATGCCCTGGAACATGGACGTGCCCAACTGACCTTGGCGGGTGCTGGTGAGCTGTTGGCCGAAGACCTGCGTCAGGCCCAGCAGTCTCTCGGGGAAATCACCGGCGCCTTCAGCTCCGATGATCTGCTGGGACGGATCTTTTCCAGCTTCTGCATCGGTAAATAAACCTCCCGTTGTCCACAGACAGGTCCGTTCGCGACCTGTCTGTCCTCCTTCCTCGTTTTTCCTTCCTCCAGTGCCGGACAGATTTCTGTTCCTGAGCGGATTTCCCGTGTCCGCGATTCCTTCATTCGTCCGATTTCTGTGGATTAAGCCCTGTGAATAACTGCCGCTGAGGGCAGTTGATAACAGGGCCTGAAAACTGAACATAACTGCCACTGTGGATAACCACCTCATTCATCCACAGGCTTACACCGGTTATCCAAGGGCCTCATGGCGACATGGCCACAGGGTTTTGAATCTCTGTACACATTGAAAATAAAGGCCTGCAGAAATCTATCCACAGAAACAATGGGCAGTAAGAATAAGCTTTAAAACAAAGGTTTTATAAATTTCTCTCTTTTTTATTCTTTTAACCGCGAGTTCTCCACAGCTGGTTAAATTTTGTGCAAAGGGTTCTTTAGGAAGGGCGAAGTCCCTATACTTGCCGACCAGGTCCAGAAACCTGATCTCAAACTATTCCTGAATTACCTACTTAAGCAGGCACGAGGTGCGTGGTGGATTTCCCTTCCCGTTTTGAAGTGATCGTCATCGGCGGCGGTCATGCCGGTACCGAGGCAGCACTGGCCTCAGCACGCATGGGTGCAAAAACCCTTCTGCTGACGCACAACGTGGAAACCCTCGGTGCCATGAGTTGCAACCCGGCTATCGGTGGCATCGGCAAAAGCCATCTGGTCAAGGAAATCGACGCCCTCGGCGGCGCGATGGCCATGGCCACCGATCTGGGCGGTATCCAGTTTCGCGTGTTGAACAGCCGCAAAGGCCCGGCCGTACGTGCAACCCGTGCGCAAGCCGACCGGATTTTGTACAAGGCCGCTGTCCGCGAAATTCTGGAAAACCAGCCGAACCTGTGGATATTTCAACAAGCTGCTGACGACCTGATCGTCGAGCAGGAACAAGTACGCGGTGTCGTCACCCAAATGGGTCTGCGTTTCTTCGCCGATTCCGTGGTGTTGACCACCGGTACGTTCCTGGGCGGACTTATCCACATCGGTTTGCAGAATTTTTCCGGCGGTCGAGCCGGTGATCCACCATCGATCGCCCTGGCGCATCGTCTGCGTGAACTGCCGCTGCGTGTCGGTCGCCTGAAAACCGGTACGCCACCGCGTATCGACGGCAAGTCGGTGGATTTCTCGGTGATGACCGAGCAGCCAGGCGATACGCCGATCCCGGTGATGTCGTTCATGGGCAACAAGGAACAACATCCACGGCAAGTCAGTTGCTGGATCACCCACACCAACGCCCGCACCCACGAAATCATTGCCGCAAACCTTGATCGTTCGCCGATGTATTCCGCTGCCGGCGAAATCGAAGGCATCGGCCCGCGTTATTGCCCGTCGATCGAAGACAAGATTCACCGCTTTGCCGACAAGGAAAGCCATCAAGTGTTCATCGAGCCGGAAGGCCTGACCACCCATGAGCTTTATCCGAACGGGATATCCACAAGCCTGCCGTTCGACGTGCAATTGCAGATTGTGCAATCGATCCGCGGCATGGAAAACGCGCACATCGTGCGTCCGGGTTATGCAATCGAGTACGACTACTTCGATCCGCGCGACCTGAAGTACAGCCTGGAGACCAAAGTCATCGGCGGTCTGTTCTTCGCTGGTCAGATCAACGGCACCACCGGTTACGAAGAAGCCGGCGCCCAGGGTTTGCTCGCCGGCGCGAACGCCGCATTGCGTGCGAAAGGCAAAGAAGCCTGGTGCCCGCGTCGTGATGAGGCGTACATCGGGGTATTGGTCGACGACCTGATCACCCTTGGTACCCAAGAGCCGTACCGCATGTTCACTTCCCGTGCCGAGTACCGCCTGATCCTGCGTGAGGACAACGCGGACCTGCGTCTGACCGAAAAAGGTCGCGAACTGGGTCTGGTCGATGACGCGCGCTGGGCGGCGTTCTGCAAGAAACGCGAAAGCATCGAACTCGAAGAGCAGCGCCTGAAAAGCACCTGGGTTCGCCCGGGCACTCCACAGGGCGATGCGATTGCCGAGAAATTCGGCACGCCGCTGACTCACGAATACAACCTGCTCAATCTCTTGAGCCGTCCGGAAATCGACTACGCTGGTCTGGTCGAAGTGACCGGGCAGGGCGCCGAAGATCCACAGGTCGCCGAACAGGTCGAGATCAAGACCAAATACGCCGGTTACATCGACCGTCAACAGGACGAAATCGCCCGTCTGCGTGCAAGCGAAGACACGAAACTGCCTGTGGATATCGATTACACCAACATTTCCGGTCTCTCCAAGGAGATCCAGAGCAAGCTGGGCGCCACGCGTCCCGAGACGCTTGGCCAGGCTTCGCGGATCCCGGGTGTTACTCCGGCGGCGATTTCGCTGTTGATGATTCATTTGAAAAAACGCGGCGCGGGCCGTCAGTTGGAGCAAAGCGCTTGAGTTCTAAGGTCACTTCGCAACACGCCGAAGAGTTATCCACAGGAGCCCGCGAGCTCGGTGTCAATCTCACTGAAACCCAGCACGAATTGCTGCTGGGTTATCTGGCCCTGTTGATCAAATGGAACCAGGCCTACAACCTGACCGCCGTCCGCGATCCGGACGAAATGGTTTCCCGTCACTTGCTCGATAGCCTCAGCGTGATGTCGTTCATCGAGAACGGCCGTTGGCTGGATGTCGGCAGCGGCGGCGGCATGCCGGGGATCCCTTTGGCGATCCTGTATCCGGACTCGCAAGTGACTTGCCTGGACAGCAACGGCAAGAAAACCCGCTTCCTGACCCAGGTCAAACTCGAACTCAAACTGGATAACCTGCAAGTTATCCACAGTCGCGTCGAAGCATTCCAGCCTGCACAGCCGTTCAACGGGATCATTTCCCGGGCCTTCAGCAGCATGGAGAACTTCACCAACTGGACTCGCCACCTCGGCGACGCCGATACGCGCTGGCTGGCAATGAAGGGCGTCCATCCGGCCGATGAGCTGGTAGCATTGCCGGCAGACTTCAAACTCGATAGCGAACACGCCCTGGCCGTACCCGGTTGCCAAGGCCAACGCCATCTGCTGATACTGCGCCGCACGGCATGATTGGGAACACAAGCAAGAATGGCTAAGGTATTCGCGATAGCGAACCAGAAGGGTGGTGTGGGCAAGACCACCACCTGCATCAACCTCGCAGCATCCCTGGTCGCGACCAAGCGCCGGGTGCTGTTGATCGATCTCGATCCACAGGGCAACGCCACCATGGGTAGCGGTGTGGATAAACATGGCCTGGAAAACTCGGTCTACGACCTGCTGATCGGCGAATGCGATCTGGCCCAGGCCATGCACTACTCCGAACACGGCGGTTATCAACTGCTGCCGGCCAACCGCGACCTGACGGCGGCCGAAGTGGTGCTGCTGGAAATGCAGATGAAGGAAAGCCGTCTGCGCAGTGCGCTGGCGCCGATCCGTGAAAACTACGATTACATTCTGATCGACTGCCCGCCGTCGCTGTCGATGCTCACACTGAACGCACTGGTCGCTGCTGACGGGGTGATTATTCCCATGCAGTGCGAGTACTTTGCGCTCGAAGGTTTGAGCGACCTTGTGGATAACATCAAGCGCATCGCCGAACTGCTGAACCCGAACCTGAAAGTCGAAGGCCTGCTGCGGACCATGTATGACCCGCGCCTGAGCCTGATGAACGATGTATCGGCCCAGCTCAAGGAACACTTCGGTGATCAGCTGTACGACACGGTGATCCCGCGCAACATCCGACTGGCTGAAGCCCCGAGCTACGGCATGCCGGCGCTGGCCTACGACAAGCAATCGCGTGGCGCGCTGGCCTATCTGGCCCTGGCGGGCGAGATGGTTCGCCGTCAGCGCAAAAATTCACGCATCGCCGCTGCCCAGCCAACTTAAGGAATCCCCATGGCCGTCAAGAAACGAGGTCTCGGACGAGGACTGGATGCACTGCTGAGCGGTCCGACTGTCAGCTCGCTGGAAGAACAAGCGGCGCAGGCTGACAGCCGTGAGTTGCAGCACCTGCCGTTGGACTTGCTGCAGCGCGGCAAGTATCAGCCACGCCGGGACATGGATCCGCAGGCGCTGGAAGAGCTGGCGCAGTCGATCAAGGCCCAGGGCGTGATGCAGCCGATCGTGGTTCGCCCGATTGGCGGTGGTCGTTTTGAAATCATCGCCGGCGAGCGCCGCTGGCGCGCCAGTCAGCAGGCCGGCCAGGAAACCATTCCTGCGATGGTCCGCGACGTGCCGGATGAAACCGCGATCGCCATCGCGCTGATCGAGAACATCCAGCGCGAAGACCTGAACCCGATCGAAGAGGCGGTGGCCCTGCAGCGCTTGCAGCAGGAATTCCAGCTCACCCAGCAACAGGTCGCCGAGGCTGTGGGTAAGTCCCGGGTCACGGTAGCCAACCTGTTGCGCCTGATTGCATTGCCGGAAGTCATCAAGACCATGCTGTCCCACGGTGACCTGGAAATGGGTCATGCCCGTGCATTGCTCGGTCTGCCGGACAATCAGCAGGTGGAAGGGGCGCGACATGTTGTCGCACGCGGCCTCACCGTGCGCCAAACCGAGGCACTGGTTCGTCAGTGGTTGAGTGGCAAACCGGAGCCGGTCGAACCGTCCAAACCCGACCCGGATATCGCCCGGCTCGAGCAACGTCTGGCCGAGCGCCTAGGCTCTGCGGTGCAGATTCGCCACGGCAAGAAGGGAAAGGGTCAGTTGGTGATCGGTTACAACTCCCTCGACGAGCTTCAAGGTGTGCTCGCACACATCCGCTGAAACAATTCCTCTTGTAGCGCGCAGTCGGAAATCACTACCTGACAGTTGAATAGGGGCAGAACCGCCCCTATACTCTGCGCGCATTTTGTCGGCACAAATTATGCCAAGTTATTGAATTTCGGCAGCCGACCATTGGAGAGCAATAGTGATGGAAACCCGCAAGCCAAACCGCCTGCCGTTCCATCGCCTGGCGGTTTTTCCGGTGTTGATGGCTCAATTTGTCATTTTGCTCATTGCCGCTTTGGCGCTCTGGCAATGGCACGGAGTCGTTGCCGGATACTCGGGACTTTGCGGAGGCCTGATAGCCTTGCTGCCCAATGTTTATTTCGCTCACAAGGCATTTCGGTTTTCCGGCGCCCGAGCAGCCCAGTCCATCGTCCGGTCTTTCTATGCCGGCGAGGCAGGCAAACTGATTTTGACGGCAGTGCTGTTTGCACTGGTGTTTGCAGGTGTGAAGCCACTGGCGCCGATCGCTGTATTCGGCGCCTTCGTGCTGACTCAGTCGGTCAGCTGGTTCGCTCCCCTGCTGATGAGAACAAGACTTTCGAGACCTTAGGGCGTTTGAGGCAACCATGGCAGAAACAACCGCTTCGGGCTATATCCAGCACCACTTGCAGAACCTGACCTTCGGTCAGCTACCCAACGGCGGCTGGGGCTTTGCCCACACCGCAGCAGAGGCCAAGGAAATGGGCTTCTGGGCTTTCCACGTCGATACCCTCGGCTGGTCGGTCGCGCTGGGTCTGATCTTCGTTCTTCTTTTCCGCATGGCGGCCAAGAAGGCGACTTCCGGTCAGCCGGGTGCATTGCAGAACTTCGTTGAAGTCCTGGTCGAATTCGTCGATGGCAGCGTGAAAGACAGCTTCCATGGCCGTAGCCCGGTGATCGCACCGCTGGCACTGACCATCTTCGTCTGGGTGTTCCTGATGAACGCCGTCGACCTGGTACCGGTCGACTGGATTCCTCAGCTGGCCATCCTGATCTCCGGCGACCACCACATCCCGTTCCGCGCCGTGTCGACCACCGACCCGAACGCGACCCTGGGCATGGCGTTCTCGGTTTTCGCACTGATCATTTTCTATAGCATCAAGGTCAAGGGCCTCGGCGGCTTCATCGGCGAGCTGACCCTGCACCCGTTCGGCAGCAAGAACATCTTCGTTCAGGCCCTGCTGATCCCGGTGAACTTCCTGCTGGAATTCGTGACCCTGATCGCCAAACCGATCTCTCTGGCTCTGCGTCTGTTCGGCAACATGTATGCCGGCGAGCTGGTGTTCATCCTGATCGCTGTGATGTTCGGCAGCGGCCTGCTCTGGCTGAGCGGCCTGGGTGTTGTCCTGCAGTGGGCGTGGGCTGTGTTCCACATCCTGATCATCACCCTGCAGGCGTTCATCTTCATGATGCTGACCATCGTCTACCTGTCGATGGCGCACGAAGAAAACCATTAAGACCAGTCTCGACTAGTCTGATGTCCTTCCCGGTCAAACGGGAAGGGGCTCCTCACGGGGCACCATGAAACGATTTGTTTTACCGCTTTAATCTAAAAAACCTAAACCATACGACGTAAAAGTCGGGAGGAAAGATGGAAACTGTAGTTGGTCTAACCGCTATCGCTGTTGCACTGTTGATCGGCCTGGGCGCACTGGGTACCGCAATTGGTTTCGGCCTGCTGGGCGGCAAGTTCCTGGAAGGCGCAGCGCGTCAGCCAGAAATGGTTCCAATGCTGCAAGTTAAAATGTTCATCGTTGCCGGTCTGCTCGACGCCGTAACCATGATCGGTGTTGGTATCGCTCTGTTCTTCACCTTTGCGAACCCGTTCGTTGGTCAGATCGCTGGCTAATCATTCGGATCTCCGAGTGATTTGGTGTGATGGACAACGTAACTGCGAGGTGTTGGCGTGAACATTAATGCGACCCTGATTGGCCAGTCCGTTGCGTTCCTGATTTTTGTACTGTTCTGCATGAAGTTCGTATGGCCTCCGGTCATCGCAGCTCTGCACGAACGTCAAAAGAAGATCGCTGATGGTCTGGACGCTGCCAGCCGTGCAGCTCGCGACCTGGAGTTGGCCCAAGAAAAAGCGGGTCAGCAACTGCGCGAAGCGAAAGCTCAGGCAGCTGAAATCATCGAGCAAGCCAAGAAACGCGGTAACCAGATTGTCGAAGAGGCCGTTGAAAAGGCCCGCATCGACGCTGACCGTGTGAAGGTTCAGGCTCAAGCCGAGATCGAACAGGAACTGAACAGCGTCAAAGACAAGCTGCGCGCCCAAGTGGGCTTGCTGGCTGTCGGCGGCGCCGAGAAGATCCTGGGTGCCACAATCGATCAAAACGCGCACGCAGAGCTGGTTAACCAACTGGCTGCTGAAATCTAAGCGAGGGCGATCATGGCAGAACTGACCACGTTGGCCCGACCTTACGCTAAGGCGGCCTTCGAGCACGCTCAGGCCCACCAGCAACTGGCCAATTGGTCAGCCATGCTCGGCCTGGCAGCAGCGGTGTCGCAAGACGACACCATGCAGCGCGTGCTCAAGGCCCCGCGACTGACGAGCGCAGAAAAGGCCGCCACGTTCATTGACGTGTGCGGCGACAAGTTTGATGCCAAGGCACAGAACTTCATCAATGTCGTTGCCGAAAACGACCGTCTCCCGCTTCTGCCGGAGATCGCCGCTCTGTTTGACCTGTACAAGGCCGAGCAAGAGAAATCGGTAGACGTTGAAGTGACCAGTGCTTTTGCATTGAACCAAGAACAGCAAGACAAACTCGCCAAGGTTCTCAGTGCACGACTCAACCGGGAAGTGCGCCTGCAAGTCGAGGAAGACAGCTCCCTTATCGGGGGGGTGGTCATCCGCGCCGGCGACCTGGTTATCGATGGCTCGATTCGCGGCAAAATCGCGAAACTTGCCGAAGCATTGAAATCTTGAGTTTGAAGGGGCAGCAGAGCAATGCAGCAACTCAATCCTTCCGAAATAAGTGAAATTATCAAGGGCCGCATCGAAAAGCTCGATGTGACCTCCCAAGCCCGTAACGAAGGCACTGTCGTCAGCGTATCTGACGGTATCGTGCGGATTCACGGTCTGGCCGACGTCATGTACGGCGAGATGATCGAGTTTCCGGGCGGCGTCTACGGTATGGCCCTCAACCTGGAGCAAGACTCCGTAGGTGCCGTTGTACTGGGCGCATACACCAGTCTGGCTGAAGGCATGAGCGCCAAGTGCACCGGCCGCATCCTCGAAGTTCCGGTTGGTAAGGAACTGCTGGGTCGCGTTGTCGACGCACTGGGTAACCCTGTTGACGGCAAAGGTCCACTGGGCAACACCGAGACCGACGCGGTCGAGAAAGTTGCTCCGGGCGTGATCTGGCGTAAGTCGGTAGACCAGCCTGTACAGACTGGCTACAAGGCTGTCGATGCCATGATCCCTGTCGGCCGTGGCCAGCGTGAGCTGATCATCGGTGACCGTCAGATCGGTAAAACCGCTCTGGCGATCGACGCGATCATCAACCAGAAAGACAGCGGCATTTTCTGCGTCTACGTGGCAATCGGTCAGAAGCAATCGACCATCGCCAACGTGGTTCGCAAGCTGGAAGAAAACGGTGCACTGGCTAACACCATCATCGTTGCAGCGAGCGCTTCGGAATCTGCAGCACTGCAATTCCTGGCTCCGTACTCCGGTTGCACCATGGGTGAATTCTTCCGCGACCGCGGTGAAGACGCGCTGATCGTTTATGACGATCTGTCCAAGCAAGCAGTGGCTTACCGCCAGATTTCCCTGCTGCTGCGCCGTCCACCAGGCCGTGAAGCTTACCCAGGCGACGTGTTCTATCTCCACTCCCGTCTGCTGGAGCGCGCATCCCGCGTTTCGGAAGAGTACGTAGAGAAGTTCACCAACGGCGCAGTGACCGGCAAAACCGGTTCCCTGACCGCACTGCCGATCATCGAAACCCAGGCTGGCGACGTTTCCGCGTTCGTTCCGACCAACGTGATTTCCATCACCGACGGTCAGATCTTCCTGGAATCGGCCATGTTCAACTCGGGCATCCGCCCTGCAGTGAACGCCGGTGTTTCGGTATCCCGTGTGGGTGGTGCCGCTCAGACCAAGATCATCAAGAAGCTGTCCGGTGGTATCCGTACCGCTCTGGCTCAGTACCGTGAACTGGCGGCATTCGCCCAGTTCGCTTCTGACCTGGACGAAGCGACCCGCAAGCAACTTGAGCATGGTCAGCGCGTTACCGAGCTGATGAAGCAGAAGCAATACGCACCGATGTCGATCGCTGACATGGCGCTGTCGCTGTATGCCGCTGAGCGTGGGTTCCTGACTGACATTGAAATCGCCAAGATCGGCAGCTTCGAACAAGCGCTGATTGCTTTCTTCAACCGCGATCACGCCGACTTGATGGCGAAGATCAACGTTAAAGGTGACTTCAATGACGAAATCGACGCTGGCCTGAAGGCTGGTATCGAGAAGTTCAAGGCCACCCAAACCTGGTAAGCCGCAGCGGGAGCCGCAAGGCTCCCGCTTGCTAACCTGATAGGTGTTACATGGCAGGCGCAAAAGAGATTCGCAGTAAGATTGCGAGCATCAAAAGCACGCAAAAAATTACCAGCGCCATGGAAAAAGTGGCGGTCAGCAAAATGCGCAAGGCACAAATGCGCATGGCTGCTAGCCGTCCTTATGCGGAGCGTATCCGCCAGGTAATTGGGCATCTGGCCAACGCCAACCCGGAATACCGCCACCCGTTCATGATCGATCGCGAAGTAAAGCGCGTCGGTTATGTCGTCGTGAGCAGTGACCGTGGTCTGTGCGGCGGCTTGAACACCAACCTGTTCAAGGCCCTGGTCAAGGACATGGCGGTAAACCGCGAAAACGGCGTCGAGATCGATCTGTGTGTCGTTGGTAGCAAGGGTGCGGCCTTTTTCCGCAACTTCGGCGGTAACGTCGTTGCAGCTATCAGCCACCTGGGTGAAGAGCCGTCGATCAATGATCTGATCGGCAGCGTCAAGGTGATGCTGGATGCCTACCTGGACGGCCGTATTGACCGCCTGTCCGTGGTATCCAACAAGTTCATCAACACCATGACGCAACAGCCTACCGTGGAGCAGTTGATTCCACTGGTGGCGACCCCGGATCAGGAACTCAAGCACCACTGGGACTACCTCTACGAACCAGACGCCAAAGAGCTGCTTGACGGCTTGATGGTGCGTTACGTGGAGTCGCAGGTGTACCAGGCGGTGGTCGAGAACAACGCGGCTGAACAGGCTGCGCGGATGATCGCGATGAAGAACGCTACCGACAACGCCGGTGATTTGATCAGCGATTTGCAGCTGATCTACAACAAGGCGCGTCAGGCTGCGATCACCCAAGAGATCTCGGAAATCGTCGGCGGCGCTGCCGCGGTTTAACGGTTCAAATATTCAGAGGATCCAGCTATGAGTAGCGGACGTATCGTTCAAATCATCGGCGCCGTTATCGACGTGGAATTTCCACGCGACAGCGTACCGAGCATCTACGACGCCTTGAAGGTTCAAGGCGCCGAAACCACTCTGGAAGTTCAGCAGCAGCTGGGCGACGGCGTGGTTCGTACCATTGCGATGGGCTCCACCGAAGGCTTGAAGCGCGGTCTGGACGTCAACAACACTGGCGCAGCCATCTCCGTACCGGTCGGTAAAGCGACTCTGGGCCGGATCATGGACGTACTGGGCAACCCGATCGACGAAGCTGGCCCGATCGGCGAAGAAGAGCGCTGGGGTATCCACCGCGCCGCTCCTTCCTTCGCTGAACAGGCCGGTGGCAACGAGCTGCTGGAAACAGGCATCAAGGTTATCGACCTGGTTTGCCCGTTCGCCAAGGGCGGTAAAGTCGGTCTGTTCGGTGGTGCCGGTGTAGGCAAGACCGTAAACATGATGGAACTGATCCGTAACATCGCCATCGAGCACAGCGGTTATTCCGTGTTCGCCGGTGTGGGTGAGCGTACTCGTGAGGGTAACGACTTCTACCACGAGATGAAGGACTCCAACGTTCTCGACAAGGTAGCCCTGGTCTACGGTCAGATGAACGAGCCACCGGGAAACCGTCTGCGCGTAGCGCTGACCGGTCTGACCATGGCCGAGAAGTTCCGTGACGAAGGTAACGACGTTCTGCTGTTCGTCGACAACATCTATCGTTACACCTTGGCCGGTACCGAAGTATCCGCACTGCTGGGCCGTATGCCTTCGGCAGTAGGTTACCAGCCGACCCTGGCAGAAGAGATGGGCGTGCTGCAAGAGCGCATCACTTCGACCAAGCAAGGTTCGATTACTTCGATCCAGGCCGTATACGTACCAGCGGACGACTTGACTGACCCGTCGCCAGCGACCACGTTTGCTCACCTGGACGCCACCGTCGTTCTGTCCCGTGACATCGCTTCCCTGGGTATCTACCCGGCGGTAGACCCACTGGACTCGACTTCGCGTCAGCTGGACCCGAACGTGATCGGCAACGATCACTACGAGACCGCTCGTGGTGTTCAGTACGTGCTGCAGCGTTACAAAGAGCTGAAGGACATCATCGCGATCCTGGGTATGGACGAGCTGTCGGAAGCCGACAAGCAGTTGGTAAACCGTGCTCGTAAGATCCAGCGCTTCTTGTCGCAGCCGTTCTTCGTGGCTGAAGTCTTCACCGGTGCTTCGGGTAAATACGTTTCCCTGAAAGACACCATTGCTGGCTTCAAAGGCATCCTCAACGGTGACTACGACCACCTGCCAGAACAAGCGTTCTACATGGTCGGCGGCATCGAAGAAGCGATCGAGAAAGCCAAGAAACTGTAATCCAGGCGCCCGGCAACGGGCGCTAATTTAGGTTGAGGCAATCAGATGGCTATGACAGTCCATTGCGACATCGTCAGCGCGGAAGGAGAAATCTTTTCCGGCCTGGTCGAGATGGTGATTGCGCACGGTGCTCTGGGTGATCTTGGTATCGCTCTGGGCCACGCGCCGCTGATCACTAATCTGAAGCCAGGTCCGATCCGCCTGATCAAGCAAGGCGGGGAAGCCGAGGTGTTCTACATCTCCGGTGGTTTCCTCGAGGTTCAGCCGAACATGGTCAAGGTGCTTGCCGATACCGTGCAACGTGCCGCCGACCTGGATGAAGCTCAGGCTCAAGCAGCTCTCAAGGCTGCCGAAGCTGCTCTGCATGAGAAGAGCGCAGATTTCGACTACGGAGCTGCATCCGCACGTCTGGCCGAGGCTGCAGCTCAGCTGCGCACCGTCCAGCAGATCCGCAAGAAGTTTGGCGGTTAATCCGTCAGCCACTTGTTGTGCGATTGATAAAAAAGGGTAGCCTCGGCTACCCTTTTTTCTTTTCAGAATTCCCGAAACCCCGGTCGCAGTTGCTGACCACCCAGGATTGGTAGCCAGTCATGTCTCTTGAAATCGTTATCCTCGCGGCCGGTCAAGGCACCCGCATGCGTTCCGCGCTGCCAAAAGTGCTGCACCCGATTGCCGGCGACTCCATGCTCGGTCATGTTATCCACAGCGCCCGTCAACTTGATCCACAGCGCATCCATGTCGTCATCGGCCATGGTGCGGATGTAGTACGCGAACGTCTGGCCGCAGACGACCTGAACTTCGTGTTGCAGGACAAGCAGCTGGGCACCGGCCACGCCACGGCCCAGGCTGTTCCGTTCATTACGGCCGATACCGTACTGATTCTCTACGGTGACGTGCCGTTGATCGAGGTCGAGACCTTGCAGCGTCTGCTCAAGCACGTTGTACCGGGGCAAATGGGTCTGCTCACCGTCGAACTGGACGACCCCACCGGTTATGGCCGCATCGTGCGCGACGCCGACGGCAAGGTGGCCGCCATCGTTGAGCACAAAGACGCCAGCGAAGCACAACGGGCGATCACCGAAGGCAATACCGGCATCCTGGCTGTGCCGGCCAACCGCCTGGCGGACTGGATGAGTCGCCTGTCGAACAACAACGCGCAGGGCGAGTATTACTTGACCGACGTGATCGAGATGGCAGTCAACGACGGCCTGACTGTCGCCACCGAACAACCGCACGACCCGATGGAAGTGCAGGGCGCCAACGATCGCAAACAGCTCTCCGAGCTGGAGCGTCATTATCAGTTGCGCGCCGGTCGTCGCCTGATGGCTCAGGGTGTCACTCTTCGCGATCCGGCCCGGTTTGATGTACGTGGCGAAGTGACCGTCGGTCGCGACGTGCTGATCGATATCAACGTGATTCTCGAAGGCAAGGTCGTCATTGAGGACGACGTGGTCATCGGCCCGAACTGCGTGATCAAGGACAGCACCCTGCGCAAAGGCGTGGTGATCAAGGCCAACAGTCATATTGATGGCGCAGTGTTGGGTGAAGGCAGCGATGCCGGCCCGTTTGCCCGTCTGCGTCCGGGCACTGTGCTTGAGGCCCGCGCCCATGTGGGTAACTTCGTCGAACTGAAAAATGCCCGCTTGGGCGAGGGCGCCAAGGCCGGACACCTGACATACCTTGGTGACGCCGAGATCGGTGCGCGCACCAATATCGGCGCCGGCACCATCACCTGCAACTACGATGGCGCCAACAAGTGGAAAACCGTGTTGGGCGAAGATGTGTTCATCGGCTCCAACAACTCGCTGGTCGCACCTGTGGATATCTCCGCCGGCGCAACCACTGCGGCCGGTTCGACCATTACCCAGAATGTGGATAACGCGCAGTTGGCGGTTGGTCGGGCACGGCAGAAGAACATCGATGGCTGGAAGCGGCCTGAGAAGATCAAGAAGAGCTGAGTTATCCACAATGCTCGATGTATGAAAAAGACCGCCGCCGGCGGTCTTTTTTATTGGGCACGTCTTGACGATTTGCAGCTGATAGGTTTTGATTGCTTCCGTTATCTTTCGAATCGAAACTTAGTAGCCCATGTCGAAACGCAATACACCTCAGCGTCGTCACAACATTCTGGCTTTGCTTAATGAGCAGGGCGAAGTGAGTGTGGACGAACTGGCCAAGCGCTTCGAAACTTCGGAAGTTACGATTCGCAAGGATCTCGCCGCCCTGGAAAGTCATGGCCTGTTGCTGCGCCGTTACGGGGGAGCGATCACCATGCCTCAAGAGTTGGTGGCAGACGTCAGTCAGAACGTTTCCAAATACAAACAGGCGATTGCCCGCGCCGCGGTTACACGCATCCGCGAGCACGCCCGCATCATCATCGACAGCGGCAGCACCACCGCCGCCATGATTCCCGAGCTTGGCCAGCAGCCAGGCCTGGTGGTGATGACCAATTCCCTGCACGTGGCCAACGCCCTGAGCGAGCTCGAACACGAGCCGGTACTGCTGATGACCGGCGGTACGTGGGATCCCCACTCGGAATCCTTTCAGGGCCAGGTCGCCGAGCAGGTACTACGCTCTTACGACTTCGATCAGTTGTTTATTGGTGCCGATGGCATCGACCTGGTGCGCGGCACCACCACTTTCAATGAGCTGCTCGGCCTGAGCCGGGTGATGGCGGAAGTGGCGCGGGAAGTGATCGTGATGGTCGAGGCCGACAAGATCGGCCGCAAGATTCCCAACCTGGAGCTGCCATGGAGCAGCGTCCATACCCTAATTACCGATGATCGCCTGCCCCTTGAGGCACGCGCTCAGATTCAGGCTCGCGGTATCAACTTGATTTGCGCGACTGTCAGTCAGGAGAAATAAGCATGTGTGGAATTGTCGGCGCGGTAGCTGAACGTAACATCACCGCCATTCTGGTCGAAGGCCTCAAGCGCCTCGAATACCGGGGTTATGACAGCGCCGGTGTGGCGGTGTACACCAATGACGGCACTCTGGAACGCACCCGTCGTGTGGGCAAGGTCAGCGAACTCGACGCGGCGCTCGCCGAACATCCGCTGGTAGGCCGTCTCGGCATTGCCCACACCCGTTGGGCCACTCACGGTGCGCCGAGCGAGCGCAATGCCCACCCGCATTTCTCCGGTGACGTTGCCGTCGTGCACAACGGCATCATCGAAAACCATGAGGCGCTGCGTGAACAACTCAAGGCGCTGGGCTACGTGTTCACCTCGGACACCGACACCGAAGTCATCGCCCACCTGCTGACTGAAAAGCTCAAAAATCTGCCGGACCTGACCGACGCCCTGAAGGCCGCGGTCAAGGAACTGCATGGCGCCTACGGTCTGGCGGTTATCCACGCACAGCAGCCGGATCGACTGGTCGCAGCCCGCAGCGGCAGCCCGCTGGTGATCGGTCTGGGCCTGGGCGAGAACTTCCTCGCTTCCGACCAACTGGCCCTGCGTCAGGTCACCGACCGTTTCATGTACCTGGAAGAGGGCGATATCGCCGAAATCCAGCGTGACAAGGTGCAGATCTGGGACGTGAGCGGCAAAGCCGTCGAGCGCCAGACCGTCCAGTACACCGATGGCGCCGAAGCCGCCGACAAAGGCGAGTTCCGTCACTACATGCTCAAGGAAATCCACGAGCAGCCATCCGTGGTGCAGCGCACCCTGGAAGGTCGATTGAGTTCGGATCAGGTGCTGGTGCAGGCGTTTGGCCCGCAAGCGGCCGAACTGTTCGCCAAAGTGCGCAACGTGCAGATCGTGGCGTGCGGCACCAGCTACCACGCCGGCATGGTTGCCCGTTACTGGCTCGAAGAGCTGGCCGGCATTCCATGCCAGGTCGAAGTCGCCAGCGAGTTCCGCTACCGCAAGGTAGTGGTGCAGCCGGACACCCTGTTCGTCACCATTTCCCAGTCCGGCGAAACCGCCGACACCCTGGCTGCGCTGCGCAACGCCAAGGAACTGGGCTTCCTCGGTAGCCTGGCGATCTGCAACGTTGGGATCAGTTCGCTGGTGCGCGAATCCGACCTGACTCTGCTGACCCAGGCCGGTCGCGAAATCGGCGTGGCTTCGACCAAAGCTTTCACTACGCAACTGGTCGGTCTGCTGTTGCTGACCCTGTCTTTGGGTCAGGTGCGCGGTACTTTGGGCAAAGGCGTTGAAGCCACGCTGGTCGAAGAGCTGCGTCGTCTGCCAACCCGTCTGGGCGAAGCGCTGGCCATGGACAGCACGGTGGAAAAAATCGCAGAGCTGTTTGCCGAGAAAAACCACACCCTGTTCCTGGGCCGTGGCGCGCAATTCCCGGTGGCGATGGAAGGGGCCTTGAAGCTCAAGGAAATCTCGTACATCCACGCCGAAGCCTATCCGGCTGGCGAACTGAAACACGGCCCGCTGGCGCTTGTGGATAACGACATGCCGGTGGTCACCGTCGCACCGAACAACGAACTGCTGGAGAAGCTCAAGTCCAACCTGCAGGAAGTCCGCGCCCGCGGCGGCGAACTGATCGTGTTCGCTGACGAGAAAGCCGGGATGACCAACGGCGAAGGCACCCACGTGGTGCAGATGCCGCACATCCACGATATCCTGTCGCCGATCCTCTACACCATTCCGCTGCAATTGCTGTCGTACTACGTTGCTGTGCTCAAGGGCACTGACGTTGACCAGCCGCGTAACCTGGCGAAGTCGGTGACGGTGGAATAAGTTATCCACAGTTGAATCACCCCCATAAAATCGCAGCTTCGGCTGCGATTTTTTTATCCGGATCGAGGGCACCATGGATCGCTTCCAGGAAATGCAGGTCTTCGCCATCGTCGCCCAGGAGCAGGGCTTCTCCGCTGCCGCGCGGCGCCTGGGTTTGTCGGCAGCCAGCGTGACCCGGGCGGTGGCGGGGCTGGAGCAGCGAATTGGTACGCAGTTGTTGATCCGTACCACCCGCAGCGTGCATTTGAGCGAAGCGGGTCTGCGTTATCTGGAAGACTGTCGGAGAATTCTCGCCGAGGTGCAGGAAGCGGAGGATTCCGCTGCCGGCAGTCATACCCAGCCCCGTGGGCAGTTGACGGTGACGGCGCCAGTTTTATTCGGAGAACAGTTCGTCACGCCGGTAATGGCGCGTTATCTGACGCAATACCCGGACGTTTCCATCAATGCCCTGTTGCTCGACCGGGTGGTGAACATGGTCGAGGAGGGCGTCGACGTCGCGGTGCGCATCGGCGAGTTGCCGGACAGCAATCAGCATGCGATCCGGGTCGGTGAGGTGCGGCGGGTAATTTGTGGTTCGCCGGAATACTTTGCGGTCCATGGCCGGCCGACCCATCCGCAGGCCTTGGCCGGGGCGCCGGTGGTGGCGACGTCGGCCATCGGCCAGCAGCGCAGTTGGCCATTCATGGAAAACGGTGAGCTCATTGGCGTAAAACCGGAGCCGCGTCTGGTGGTTACCGCCAATCAAGCTGCGATCACAGCGGCGTCGTTGGGTCTGGGGTTGACCCGGGTGCTGTCTTATCAGGTGGCCGGCAAGGTGGCTTCCGGCGAACTGGAAATCGTCCTCGCCGAGTTTGAACTGCCTGCTCTGCCGATCCATGTGGTGTATCAGGGCGGGCGCAAGGCGCCGGCGCGGATACGCAGTTTTGTCGACTTCATCGTGCAGGCGCTGCGCGAGCATCCGGCGCTGAAAAACGCTGCGTTATTTCATCCAGAGAAATAATGGATTGCATTTGCTGGTGATTCTGTTGTTTTCGCGATCAGGGGAAGATGGCTCCTACGGCCACCGTCCATCCTGAACGGCGCCATCATCCAGCGGAGTCGACCATGCAAGCGATCAAACTCTACAACTTCCCGCGTTCCGGCCACGCCCATCGCGTCGAACTGATGTTGTCACTGTTGCAACTGCCGACCGAGCTGATCTTCGTCGATCTGGCCAAGGGTGAACATAAACAGGCGGCATATCTGGCCATCAACAGCTTCGGCCAGGTTCCGGCCATTGATGACAATGGTGTGGTGCTCGCGGACTCCAACGCGATTCTTGTCTACCTGGCACAGAAATACGGCAATGGCCGCTGGCTGCCAAGTGATCCGGTCGGCGCCGCGCACGTGCAGCGCTGGTTGTCGGCCGCCGCCGGGCCGATTGCTTTCGGGCCCGCTGCCGCACGCTTGATCACGGTGTTCGGGGCGAAGTTCAACGCCGAGGAGGTCATCACCCGTGCGCACAATTTTCTCAAGGTGATGGATGCGGAACTGGGCAAAACCCCGTACCTGACCGGCACTGAGCCGACCATTGCCGATGTCTCGGCCTACAGTTACATCGCCCATGCGCCGGAAGGCAATGTGTCGCTGGACGACTACGCTAACGTTCGCGCCTGGCTTTCGCGGATTGAGGCGCTGCCCGGTTTTGTCGGCATGCCACGCACCGTTGCCGGCCTGCAAACCACCGTCTGACATTCAATCTGCGCCGACGGCGCAGGGGAGAGACCGTGATGGAACGTTCACCGTGGCACGCTGGCGAGCAACAGTTGCAGGCCCATGTCGGCGTTGCCGAGCGCATGGAGGAATTCGGTCGTAAGGTGATTCGCACCTGGATGCCGGATCAACACCGCCAGTTCTATCAGCAATTGCCCTTCATGCTGTACGGCGCGGTGGATGCCGAAGGTCGCCCCTGGGCCAGTGTGCTGGAGGGCGAGCCGGGCTTTGCTCACTCTCCCGAGCCGACGCAACTGCAGTTCGCAAGTCTGCCGGCTGCTGATGATCCTGCACAGTTAAAGGCTGGCGCAGCGATCGGTCTGCTTGGGATCGAACTGCACACCCGCCGGCGCAATCGGCTAAATGGCCACATCGATAATTTCGATGCGAACGGCTTCGGGCTGACGGTCGATCAGTCGTTCGGCAACTGCCCGCAGTACATTCAATTGCGACAGTTTCAGCGAGTGCCGCTGACGGATCCGCAGACCCGCAAAGCCGAACACCGTGACAGCCTTGATGACGCCGCCATTGCACTGATTGAAAGTGCCGACACCTTCTTCGTCGCCAGTTATGTCGATGTCGACGGTGAGCGTTCGGTGGATGTTTCCCACCGCGGCGGTCAGCCCGGTTTTGTGCGGATCGAGGGTAATCGCCTGACGATCCCTGATTTTGCCGGCAACCTGCACTTCAATACGTTGGGCAACCTGCTCCTCAATCCCTTGGCCGGCTTGCTGTTCATCGACTTTTCCACAGGCGATGTGTTGCAGCTCAGCGGTCGCACCGAGATCATTCTCGAGGCGCCGCAGATCGAGGCCTTCCAGGGCGCCGAACGGTTGTGGACTTTCGAGGTGGAAAAACTGGTTCGGCGTCCGGCAGCGCTGGCTCTTCGCTGGCGCTTCGACGGCATGTCACCCACCAGCCTGCTGACCGGCAACTGGGCCCAGGCCGATGCACGATTGCAGGCCAAGGCATTGGGGGACAGCTGGCGGCCATTGCGCGTGGCAAAAGTCGAAATGGAAAGCCGTCACATCCGCTCGATCTATCTGGAGCCGGACGATGGCGCAGGACTGCCGGTGTTTCTCGCCGGGCAGCATCTGCCGCTTCGGTTCAACCTCGACGGTGAGGTGCACATCCGTACTTACAGCCTGTCGGGCGCGCCGTCGGATGATTTCTTCCGGATCAGCGTGAAACGCGAAGGGCGGGTATCGACCCACCTTCACGAAAAGATTCGCGTCGGCGACGTGCTGGAGGCGCGATTGCCCCAGGGGCATTTCACTGTAGCGGCGCTGGAACGCCGTCCATTGGTGCTGCTGGCTGCGGGCGTCGGCATCACGCCATTGCTTTCGATGCTGCGTGAGGTGGTGTATCAGGGCCTGCGGACCCGGCGGATTCGTCCGACCCTGTTTGTTCAGAGTTCCCGCAGCCTCGCCGACCAGCCGTTTCGCGCCGAGCTGGACCGGTTGCTGGAGGACGCCGGTGATGCCGTGAAAGTGTTGCGAGTGCTAAGTCAGCCGGAAGACGATCTGGTCGAAGGAAAAGACTTCGACCTGCGTGGCCGTATCGATGGCGATCTGTTGCGCAATCTGCTGACCGACGAGGATTTCGATCAGGTCGACTTTGTACTCTGCGGCCCCGGCGGTTTTACCCAGGGTATCTATGACACTCTGCGTGAACTGGATGTGCGGGACGGGCAGATCCATGCCGAAACCTTCGGCCCTTCGACCCTCAAGCGCCAACCCGATCCGGATGCGATCGTGATCGAGCAATTGCCCGCCGCGACCACATCGGTACCGGTGGTGTTCGAGCGTTCGGCCAAGGAAGCACGTTGGCAGCCCGACGGCGGCAGTTTGCTGGAGCTGGCGGAAAGCCGTGGATTGCGTCCGGAGTTCAGTTGCCGCGGTGGTTCGTGCGGCACCTGCAAGACACGGCTGATCAGCGGCGCGGTGAATTATCCACAGCCTCCGGCTGAAGTGCCGGAGGAGGGGCAGGTGCTGATTTGCTGCGCGGTGCCGGCGCAGAGTGCCCAGCCGCTGGTGCTGGATCTGTAAGGGATCAGGCGTAGGACAACGCCTTTTCCTCCAGCAGCTCCTGATACAACTCGGTCCACTTGCGGCCCATTTCGTCGGCTGTGAATAACTGCCGATAGCGGGCCTCTGCCTTGAGGCCCATTTCGGCGGCGCGGGCCGGGTTTTCCCACAGGGTGCGCATCGCTTCGCGAAACGCCTGGGGATGACTCGGTGGCACCACCAGCCCGGTTTCGTTGTGGATATTGATGTAGCTGGTGCCGGTGCCGATCTCGCTGGAAATCATCGGTTTGCCGTACATCGCGCCTTCGAGCAGAGAAATGCCGAACGCTTCCGAGCGCAGGTGCGACGGGAAGACGATGGCATAGCTCAGTTGCAGCAGGGCAACCTTGTCTTCATCGCTCAGACGGCCGAGGAAATGAATGTTTTTCAGGCCAAGCGCGGCGGCCTGGGCGTGCAGCTCCTGCTCCAGCGGGCCCGCGCCGACGATCACCACCGGGTAGTCAACGTCCTTCAAAGCATCAAGCAGGATGTGCAGGCCTTTGTAATAGCGCATCACCCCGACAAACAGGAAAAACTTATCCCCAAGCTGCTGGCGCCAGCGGTTCATGCGCTCGACATCGGCCTGTGGATAACCTGCCTTGTTCAAGCCATAAGGGATGACGCGGGTCTTGTCCTGGAATTGCTGCAACACATCGCTGGTGTGCAGATAGTTAGGCGAGGCCGCGACAACCC
The DNA here is from genome assembly GCF_002884345.1 of Pseudomonas sp. GW456-12-10-14-LB2. Taxonomy (NCBI): domain Bacteria; kingdom Pseudomonadati; phylum Pseudomonadota; class Gammaproteobacteria; order Pseudomonadales; family Pseudomonadaceae; genus Pseudomonas; species Pseudomonas sp. GW456-12-10-14-LB2. Next base: position 61,407 of record NZ_POHV01000022.1, on the reverse strand, counting down.
GGTCGGCGCTGGCGAGGAAGCGGTTCATCAGTGGGCGATAGAGTTTGAGCAGGTGCTTCTGGCGAATGATGTCCGAGTGGTACGTCACCACCGTCGGTTTGTTCACGCCGCTGGCGAAGTGCACCAGATCCATGAACGGCCACGGGAAGTGGTAGTTGATCACGTCGGCTTCGGCGGCCAGTTCGCGAAACTGCTTGAACACGCTCCAGGAAAAACCGGTGGAGGCGAACTGGATATCCAGTTTTGCCCGATGCACTTCGTGCTGGCCGAGACGCACCACAGCAGGCTCTGGATTGGCGCTAAGGGTCAGCACCTGGCCGTCGATGCCGTGCTGGGCGCCGCTCTCGCAGAGTTGAAAGATCACTTGTTCGATACCGCCGACCGAGTCAGGCAGGTACGTCTTGAAAAAATGCAGAACCCGCATTCAACCTCCCATGGCCTGGAGGTAGGCGCCGGCCGTGGCCTGCGCGCAACGCTTCCAGGAAAAAAGCCGTGCCTGCTGCAATCCGGCTTTCCGGCATGCCTGCCAGTGCGCTTGATCTTCGATCAGTCGGCTCATCGCATCACGCAAGCCGTCTGCATCGTCAGCTTCAATATAGTTGCCGGCGTCTCCCGCCACTTCCGGCATGGCCGAAGAGCGGGTGAGCACCACCGGCGTGCCGCTGGCCATCGCTTCCAGCACCGGCAGGCCGAAACCTTCATACAGCGACGGAAAAATCAGCGCCCGGGCGCCGGACAGCAATTGCGCGACTTGCTCATCGGGCAAGTAGCCGAGCAGGCACACGTGCCCGCAAGCCAGCGCCTGCTGCAATTCATCACTGAACTGGTCGCGCTGCCAGCCGGCCATGCCGACGATCAACAGCGGAAAACGCTGGCGTACCAGATCCGGCAACAGCGCGTGGGCGCGCAGAGCCAGGTTCAGGTTCTTGCGTGGCTCCAGAGTGCCGACGCAGAGGAAATACTCCCGGAACTCGACCGCATGGGCCTTGAGCACCGTGTCGATGTCTTCCGGCTCGCGCGGATGGAAACGCTCGGCAACACCCAGCGGCGCGACCACGAAACGCTCGGCAGGCAGTCCGAAATATTCCCGTGCCTCGTCAGCGATGGCTTGCGAGTCTGTCAGGATGATCCGTGCCCGGCGTACGCCGTCGGCGAGTCGTCGCTCGATTTCCCGCAGCCGTGCCGGCGGCTGGGTCTCGGGGAAATGCAGGTGCGTCAGATCGTGCAGGGTGATCACGGTCGGGCCATCGAAGGCCAGCGGCCACAGGCTCGGTTCGTGATACAGATCGACCGGGTGCGCCGGGCCCTGATCGAAGCGTTTCTGCTCAAGCCACCGGCGCGCCTGATAGGCCCCGGGGATCTGCCGCAGCAATGGCGTCAGACGCGAATAACCGGGCATCGCTGCTTCCGGCAGCTGCGAACTCCAGCCCCAGCCATGGAAGAGCGCCACGTCGATATCGGTGTCCGCGTGCAAGGCATTTACCAGCTCGGCGACGTAATGGCCGATGCCGGTGCGCGGTGCCTGGAGAATCCGGGCGTTAAGGGCTATGCGCATGTTGCCTCGCTGGCACCTGAGGCGCCTCCAGCACATGGCGTGCGGTACGCTCGGCCAGTTGCGCGCTGGCTTCGCGCCAGCCGATCCATTGCCAGTCGCTGACATCCCGGGCGGCGGGGAATCGACCGCTGCGCTCAAAGCTCTGCACCAGATCGGCGAGGCTTTGCGGCGACTGCAGGTCGAAATACGCCATGAATTCACCGCCAATCTCGCGGAACACCGGGATGTCGCTGCCCATCGCCGGCAGCCCGCGTTGCATGGCTTCCACCAGCGGCAGGCCGAAACCTTCGACGAACGATGGAAACACCAGCGCGCCGGCATGGGCGTAGGCGTGTTCGAGGCTGGTGTCGCTCAAGTCGTTGAACATGAACAGGCGCCGGTTGAGCTCGGGGTGATGGCGAATCCGGGCAAGCAGCGCGTCGCACTTCCAACCGATGCGCCCGGCGATGCACAACCGGGCTTTCGAGCCGTTCGCCCACGCATGGTCGAAGGCATCCAACAGATAGTCGTGGTTCTTGCGCGGCTCGATGGTACTGACCATCAGGAACACCGGCTCCGGTGTGGCGAACAGCCGTTGCAGACGCGGTTCGACGGCAGCTTCAACGCTCTGCAGATCCAGCTCGGAACCGAGGTGAAAATAGTCGAACCAGCGTTTGCCGGTCTGTTCCGATCCGAGGCGACGTTGCAGTTCTGTACGCACCTGATTGCGCACGGTGGCGGAAATCGCCATGAAACCGTCGGCGTTGTGGGCGATCCAGTCGAACCACTCGCTGTATACCTCGACCAGCCGCGTGTCGTAAAACTGCGGGTGGGACAGGGGAATCAGGTCGTAGATCACCGCGACGATGCCCAGACCTTCATGTTTGAGGCGCTCGGCGTGCAGAAAAAAGTCCGAATGCCAGGAAGAATCCAGCAACACCAGATGATCGCCGGGCTGGTGTTGCAGCGGCTCACAGCGTCGATCCAGTTGATAGCGATTGATCTGCTCGACCAACCGCAGTGGTATCCCGAATACACCGAACGACGTGAGGCGATAGCCGACGTACAACAAACGTCGTGTCAGCTTTGTTCGGCAGCGTGTGTCCAGCCGCTGATGCACTTGCCAGAAGCGGTGGGCAAGCCGTTCCAGGCGTTCGCCAAGCGTGGCGATGGTATTGAACAGCGGTGAGTCCAGCGGCGCCAGACGCGTCACACGGTAGAGCCTGCCCTTGAGCAGGATCACCGGCACGCATTCGACCCCTTCGGCGCTCGGCGGCAGCTGTTTGATGACGTTGCGCACCACCCGCTGAATCCCCGAATTGACCTTCGGGTGTTTGAACACGTGGGTGCATTCGACCAGCAGCCGGGTCATGGCGCGCGCTCAGTCAGCGCAGCGGCGGTATGGCGGGTTATCGAGGCCTTGGCGTCGAGCCACGAGCAGCCGACAAAATTTTCCTGCCGGCCGTTGATCACATGAAACACCAGGCCATAGTCGCGCCACTCGAAGTTCCGATCCATATGAGAGTCCAGTCGCGACAGGCTCAGCGATACCGAGTAATTGCCCTTGCCCAGACCCATCACGAAGGCAAAGCGATAGGTGAAACGTTCTCCGGCGTGCAGATCCGTCAGGGCCTTGTCGAGGCGATGGGTATTGATGCCATACATCATCTGGCCCAGGCGGTCCTTGATGAGAAAGCCGAGCACCATTCGTTCGATGTCGCTGCGCACCTCAACCTGTACTTCCAATACCACCGGCTGACCGACCTCTGCAGCCTCGATGGAGCGCTCCTGTTCATCCAGCAGGCGCACCCCGAGGATGACGGCCTCACCGGTGCCGGACACAGTCCGCACCTCGCCGCCGGCGAGCATTTCCTGACGCACGATCTGGCCTTCGCGTTCGGCCATCAGGGCGTTGTAGTAATCGAGCACCACTTCCGGCTTGTCGTACATGGCCATCTGGCCGTCCTTGAGCAGGATCGCCGAGTCGCAGATCGACTGGATCGCCGAGCGGTCGTGGGACACGATCAGCAGTGTCGTGCCCGCCTTGCGGAAGCTGCGGATGCGGTCGAAACTCTTGTGCTGAAAGTAGGCGTCACCCACCGACAGCGCCTCGTCGACGATCAGGATATCCGGTCGCCGTGCGGTGGCGACGCTGAAGGCCAGGCGCATCTGCATGCCGCTGGAGTAGGTGCGCACCGGATGATCGATGGCCTCGCCGATTTCTGCGAAATGTTCGATGTCGGGCATCATCGCTTCGATTTCGTCGACCTGCAGCCCCAGCAGTTGCCCGGCCATGATTGCGTTCTGGCGGCCGGTAAAGTCCGGGTGAAAGCCCATGCCCAATTCCAGCAATGCGGCGACGCGACCTTCAATTTCGATCTTGCCGCATGTGGGTTGAGTGGTGCCGGTGATCATTTTCAGCAAGGTGCTTTTACCCGCACCGTTGGCGCCGACGATGCCCACCGCCTCTCCGGAAGCGATTTCGAAAGCGACATCCTGCAGCACCCAATGCTGGTGGTGGCGCAGGGGCGAAAACGGGATCAGCCATTCCGCCAGGCGACTCCAGCGATTGGGATACTGCTTATAGGCCTTGCCCAGGCCGGTGACGCGAATATGTCCCATCAGAGTTCATCCACCATTTCACCGACACGCCTGCGAAACAGCCGCAGGCCGATCAGGCACATCACCAGCGCGGTGATGAACACCGGCAGCAGCGAACTCCAGACGGGCCACTGCCCATACAGGAACAGGTTCTGATAGCTGCCGATCAGGTTGGTCAACGGGTTGAGTTGCAGCAGGCGCTGAACCCACTCCGGCAGGATGCTCATCGGGTACACGATCGGCGTCAGCCAGAACCAGAACTGCAGGCAGATGGCGAAGAGCTGACCGACATCGCGAAAGAACACATTCAATACGCCGAGGATCATGCCCAGCCCGGCGCAGAACATCATTTGCAGCGCAATCAGGGGGATCAGCGCCAGCAGCGCCATGCCCGGCCAGCGCCCGGTGATCAGCAGAAAGCCGAGGAACAGGCCGATGATGATGGCGAAGTTGATTGCCGCGTTGCAGAGCACAATCACCGGCAGGCAGATTCTGGGGAAGCTGATTTTCTTCAGCAGGTTGGCGTTGTCCAGAAACATGGTCTGACTGCGCAGGGTGATTTCAGAGAACAGCCCCCAGGCCAGCAGACCGGCGCAGAGGTAGACGCTGTAGGCCATGCTGTCATCCACGCCCGGCAGGCGTGCGCGCATGATGTGGGAAAAGATCACGGTGTAGACGATGATCATCGACAGCGGGTTGAACACGGGCCACAAGGCACCGAGCAGTGAATTGCGATACCGCGATTGAAACTCTCGCTGCACGCTGCCGAGAATGAAACCTCGATAGTCATGCAGCGAGCGATACAGGGAAAGCAGCATTTAAACCGTCCTGCCGTACTGGTCTTCGAAGCGGACGATGTCGTCCTCTCCCAGGTATTCGCCACTTTGCACTTCGATGATCACCAGGTCGATCACGCCGGGGTTCTCCAGACGGTGCTTGTGACCGGCGGCGATGAACGTCGATTCGTTCTTCGCCACCAGGGTCGTGCCGCTGCCGTTGTTGGTGACCTTGGCCATGCCTTCGACCACCACCCAGTGTTCATTGCGGTGATGGTGCATCTGCAACGACAGCTTGCCGCCGGGCTTGACCACGATGCGCTTGATCTTGAAGCGCGGGCCTTCCTCGAGCACGGTGTAGGTGCCCCACGGACGGCTGACCGTACGATGCAGGCGATAGGCTTCGTGGGATTTGTCCTTGAGCTGCTTGGCCACGCGCCGCACATCCTGAGCACGGTCGGCGTGGGCCACCAGCACGGCGTCGGCGGTGTCGATGATGATCAGGTCTTCCACACCGACGGCGGCCACCAGCCGGCCTTCGCTTTGAACGAAGTTGTTGCGGCTGTCGATGAAAATCGCTTCGCCGCTGGCGCGGTTATTGTCAGCGTCGGCCGGCACCAGCGCGGCGACCGCGCCCCACGAACCGATGTCGCTCCAGTCGAAACCGGCGGGCACCACCACGACCTTTTCCGAGCGCTCCATCAGCGCGTAGTCGATGGAGATGTCGGTGATCTCGGCGAACAGCTGCGGCGACAGTTCCTGTTGCAGGCAGCCGACGGTTTCCACCGGTTCGCTGGCGGCCATGCAGGCGCGGGTCTGTTCCAGCAACTCGGGGGCGTGCAGCGCCAACTCGGCGATCAGGGTCGCGGTGGTGAAACAGAACATCCCCGAGTTCCACAGGAAGTTGCCGCTCTCCAGATAATGGGTCGCGGTTTGCAGGTCGGGCTTTTCCACGAAGCGCTGCACCTTGGCTGCGCCGTTTGCGTCCAGTGGCGCGCCGGTTTCGATGTAGCCGAATCCGGTTTCCGGGGCGGTCGGCACCACACCGAAGGTCACCAGATAACCGTCTTTTGCCAGATTGACTGCATGTTCGACCGCGCTCTTGAGCGCGTCTTCGTTGACGATCAGATGGTCGGCAGGCATCACCACCATGATCGCTGCATCACCGTGCAGGGCTTGCAGCGACAGCGCTGCCGCCGCGATGGCCGGTGCGGTGTTGCGCCCGGCGGGTTCGAGCAGAAAATGCCCGCGATGGCGTGAAAGGCGCGCGGCCTGATAGTGATCCTTGCTCTGGAAGTAGTACTCGCGGTTGGTCACCGTGACGATGTCGCCCCAGCCGTCCAGCAGCGCGGCGGCGCGCCGGTAGGTCTTGCCCAGCAGCGACTGGCCGTCGGGCAGGGTCATGAACGGCTTCGGGTGGCCCTCGCGGGACACCGGCCACAAACGGGTGCCGGCACCGCCGGACAGAATCACGGGGATCAGCATGGCCTACTCCTTGGCGACGCGTTTCATGTCTGCATCCATCATCATGCGGATCAGGGTGTCGAGGTCGGTCCTGGGTTTCCAGCCGAGCACGCGCTGGGCCTTGGCCGGGTTGCCGAGCAGCACTTCGACTTCGGCCGGGCGGAAGAACGCCGGGTCGATCTTCACGTAGTCGCGGTAGTTCAGGCCGACGTGATCGAAGGCGATGCGGCACATCTCGCGCACGGTGGTGGTGACGCCGGTGGCGACCACGAAATCGTCGGGCTTGTCCTGTTGCAGCATCAGCCACATGGCCTCGACGTAGTCACCGGCGAAGCCCCAGTCGCGCTTGGCATCGATGTTGCCCAGGGCCAGCTCCTGCTGTTTGCCCTGCTTGATCCGGGCCGCAGCGTCGGTGACCTTGCGGGTGACGAACTCGATACCGCGCAGGGGCGATTCATGGTTGAACAGGATGCCGCTGCTGGCGTGCAGGTTGAAGCTTTCGCGGTAGTTGACGGTGATCCAGTGGCCATAGAGCTTGGCCACGCCGTAAGGGCTGCGCGGATAGAACGGCGTGTTTTCGTCCTGTTGCTCGGCCTGGATCAGGCCAAACATTTCGCTGGTGGACGCCTGATAGAAACGCGTGTGCGGGCTGAACTGACGGATCGCTTCGAGCAAGTGAGTCACGCCCAGGCCGTCGACGATGCCGGTGGTCACCGGTTGGTCCCAGGAGGCAGCGACGAAGCTCTGGGCCGCCAGGTTATACACCTCGTCCGGCGCCGATTTGATGACCGCACGCTGCACCGAGCAGGCGTCGGCCATGTCGCCGTCCAGATAAACGATGTCAGCCTCGACACCCATCTCGCGCAGGCGCCAGCGCGAGTCGCTGCTGCGTCGCGCCACCAGGCCGTGAACCTTGTAACCCTTGTCGAGCAACAGTCTGGCCAGATACGCGCCATCCTGGCCGGTGATCCCTGTGATCAATGCACTTTTTGTCATTCTTGTCGTACTCGTGTCTCCCAGTCGGACAGGATCGCCCGCAGGGATTGTTGTGTAGTGATTTGCGGCGTCCATCCTGTGCTCCGGGCCAGCCGTTGGTGGCTGCCGCAGACGCGACGCTGATCCGCGCGGCGCATGCGTGCCGGATCCTGAACCAGTTGCAGCTTGACCTGGGCCAGGTCGGCCATCTGTTCGATGAGGCTGCGGATGCTTTGCTCATGGCCTGAGCAAATGTTGTACACCTGCCCCGGCGTGCCTTTTTCCAGCAGCGCGAAATAGGCCGAGACCACATCGCCGACGTCGAGGAAATCGCGGGTGACATCAATGTCACCGACTTCCAGTTGCGGCGCCTGCAGGCCTTGCTTGATACGGTTGATCTGCCGCGCGGCGCTGGCGATGACAAAACTGTCTTTCTGCCCGGTGCCGATGTGGTTGAACGGACGCGCGACCAGTACCGGCCAACCTTCGCTCAGCCCCCATTGCAGGCTGAGGAACTCCGCCGACAGCTTGCTGACTGCATAGGGATTGCGCGGGCAGGGTGGTTGTTGTTCGGTGATCGGCAGCGCGGGTTCTTCGACCTGGCCATAGACGTCGCCCGAGCTGACATACAGGAACGTGCCCTTGAAGCCGCGGGCCTTGAGGGCCTGCAACAGGTTCAGAGTGCCGAGCAGGTTGATGTCGAGAGTACGTGCCGGGTCGCGGAAAGCTTCGGGGACGAAGGTTTGTCCAGCCAGGTGAATGATCGCATCGGGCAGCTGCGGCCACAGATCGATAAGGCTGTCCGGTTTTGTCAGGTCGTAGGCCGAGGCGGCAGGCAGCAGCTGCCACGACGCGTCTTCCCCTTGCAGACGTGACTGGATGTGTTGTCCTACGAACCCACTGAGGCCCGTGATGAACAGACTTTTTTTCAAACAGCGACCCCTTGGTCTTTAACTTTCACCTCTTCCCACAGGCTTTAAGGGAATGTCTGTCAGACCCCTGGTAAAACCGGGCAGAACGGCAGGTGAAGTCATTGTTGTAGTTGTTTGGCTGTCAATCTGTGCCAATTGCGCAGCAATTTCAACCGGCCAAACCGTGACCGGTCAGTTCTCGTCAGCGTAGTCGCGTTTTTCTCGTCGGGCGGTTCCCGAACCTTCAACGGATGTGTTTAGAATGCCCCTCGTCACGGTTCCCCGAACGCTGCCGGAGTGGGTGTGCAACCGGGTGAATCTGACCACTAAAACAAGAACGAAGACATGTCCCGGAACACTGGACGAGCATCGGCCCTGCCGACTCGATCCAATGGCCAGGCCGTCATAGCGTGAAGTTGCCGGGACGGCGGTTTCACCGTGGGATGCCATGAATTTCATTCTCTACTCGGACGTCAACGACCGCTCCATCAGCCAGAGTCTCGGGCGTCCCGAATACAGCTATTACTTCGTGCTCAAGGCCTATCGCCCGGTGCTTGAAAGCCTCGGGCAGGTGCATGTGGTGTCCACCACCGCCGAGGTCGATCCGCTCTATCGACGGCTGCTTGCTGCCGGCGAGTCCAGCGTGTTTCTGTCTTTTACTCCGCCGCAAAATACCCCGAGCGATCTTGAATGCCCGACGATCTGCGTGATCGCATGGGAGTTCGATTCGATCCCGGACGAGTCGTGGGACGATGATCCGCGCCATGACTGGACGCAGATGCTCGCACGACAGGGACGGGCCATAACGCTGTCGAGCCACACCGCCCGCGCGATTCGCCGCGCCATGGGCGAGGACTTTCCGGTACTCGTGCTGCCGACGCCCTTGTGGGAAAACTTCGCCGCCATTCGTGAGCAGCACGTCAGTGCGCCGATCAATCCAGGCGCGACCCTGGCGATCAAGGGCTGCATTTTCGACAGCCGCACGCTGGGACTGTCTGCCGACGATTTGCTGCCCAAACCGCTGACCGCCGAACAACTGGCTGAAATCGAGGCCCTGCGCCCACCACCGCTGACGGTCAAACGACGCCTGGTCATTGCCCGTCACTATCTGCGTCTGTGGAGGCTGGGCGCGGGTGAAGAACGGGTGAAATTCCTGCACCACTGGTACTGGGAAGGTGTGCAGGATCTGCTGTCGGACAGCGCACACGCCTGGCTTGAAAAACGTTTCCCGGCCATCGCCGCTCCGCATGCGGTGGCGGTGGTCGAGCCACCCCCGCTGGATTTGCCGGACACCTCCTCGGTGGTCGAGACCGCGGTGGAAGGCGTGATCTACGTCACCGTGTTCAACCCCAAAGACGGCCGCAAGAACTGGCACCACCTGATCACCGCGTTCTGCTGGGCCTTTCGCGAAACGCCTGACGCGACGCTGGTACTGAAGATTACCCAGAACGATCTGGCGTCCTACTACAGCGAACTGATGACCCTGCTCGCGCAACTGACACCGTTCGCCTGCCGGGTGCTGGTGATGCACGGTTACCTGGACGACGCGCAATACGCGCGGCTTTACCAGGCCGCCAGTTTTTACGTCAACGCCTCACGCTGCGAAGGCCTGTGCCTGCCGCTGATGGAGTTCATGTCCAGCGGCAAACCGGTGATCGCCCCGGACCATACGGCCATGGAAGACTACATCGACGATACGGTGGCCTTCGTCGTCCGGTCCAGCGAAGAGCTGACGATCTGGCCTCAGGACACCCGGATAATTTATCGCACGCTGCGCTATCGGCCGGACTGGGCTTCGCTCAAAAGCGCCTATGAGAACAGCTACCGGATGGCCAGGGCGCAGCCGCAGGAGTACGCGCGCATGTCTGCCGCCGCTGTCGAACGCATGCAAGAGTATTGCGCGTTCGCCCCGGTGCAACGGCGCATGGCGGACTTTTTCGGCCTCGAGCCATTGGCCGCCGATGCCGCCCCTGTGACGGACAACGCCTCATGCTGATCATCATTCATTCGGAAACCAACCAGCACACCATCGCGCAAAACCTCGGCCGTTCGGAGTACAGCTACTACTTCGTACTCAAGGAGTACCGGCCGGTGCTCGAACGCCTTGGGCGTGTGGTGGAAGTCGTTGATCCGGCGCGCGAAGTCGATGCGTTGTATCTGGAATGCCTGGCCCGTGGCGAGCCCTGCGTGTTTCTGTCGTTCTCGCCGCCGCACCGCACGCCGATCCACCTCGCGTGCCCGACACTGCCGGTATTCGCCTGGGAATTCAGCACCATCCCCAACGAACCCTTCGACAACGAGCCGCGCAACGACTGGCGCACGGTGCTCCGGGCCTGCGGTGCGGCGATCACCCATTCCGGTTACACGGTCAATGCCGTGCGCGAGGCCATGGGCGCCGATTACCCGATTGTCGCGGTCCCGGCGCCGGTATGGGATCGCTTCGCAGCCCGAGGCGCGCAGCTTCAGGGTCAGTCTCCGACCGGACCGGTGCGACTGACGATCAAGGGACTGGTCGCCGACAGTCGCCAGCTCGACCTCGATGCCTTCGGCCCGGAACATTTGCGCCGTGGTGAGGGCATCGATTTCCAGGCACCGGTGTGCGAGCAAGAGTTGTTGCTGGACGGGGTCGTCTACACGTCGGTGTTCAATCCCGGTGACGGCCGCAAGAACTGGGAAGACATGCTGAGCGCATTCTGCGTGACGTTTCGCGACATCGAAGACGCGACGCTGGTACTCAAGCTCACGCACCACGATGCCGAAGAAGCGCTCAGCGACATTCTTCATCACCTGTATAAGAACCAGTCCTATTGCTGTCGCATCGTGCTGATTTATGGCTACCTCGCGGACGCGGACTACGAGCGTCTGGTACAGGCCACGCGTTACGTGGTGAATACTTCTTACGGTGAGGGCCAGTGCCTGCCGTTGATGGAATTCATGTCCTGCGGCAAGCCGGCCGTGGCGCCGCGGACCACGGCGATGATCGATTACCTGAGTGCCGAGAACGCATTCCTGGTCGAGTCCTCCGATGAACTTACCGCCTGGCCTCACGATCCGCGCAGGGCTTTCCGTACCCTGCGCTACATGACCAACTGGGCGTCGGTCTGCGTGGCCTACCGCGACAGCTACGAAGTGGCGAAACACGATCCGCAGCGTTACGCACACATGGCGGCCCGGGCCGTCAGCAGTCTGCAGGGTTTCTGCAGTCAGGCAGTGGCAGAGCAGCGGTTGCAGGTTTTTCTCGCGCAACTGTTCGAGCATCAGGCATCCGCGGGCACCGAGGTGCCCCAGGCATGAGTGACAAACGAATCCTGGACATCGAAGTGCTGCGGGCGATCGCGGTGCTCGGTGTGCTGTTTCATCATTTGCAGGGCAGCCTGTTCACCGACCCGGTACCCCTGCTGGAAAAAATCCACGCCTGGGCGCAGCCGTGGTGGGGCGTCGATCTGTTTTTCGCGATCTCCGGATTCGTCATAGCCCGCAGCCTGATCCCGGCGTTGCGAGGTTGCACGACCCGTCAGGAATACTGGGAGCAGACGCGCAACTTCTGGTTGCGCCGGGTCTTTCGTCTGCTGCCGTCGGCGTGGCTGTGGCTGGCGCTGATGTTGCTGGCGTGCCTGTTTCTCAATCGCTCCGGAGCGTTCGGTACGCTGCACGCCAACCTGCAGGCGACGCTGGCGGGCGTGTTGCAGTACGCTAACTTCCGTTTTGCCGACAGTTTCTTTCATTACGAGTACGGCAGCAGTTTCGTGTATTGGAGCCTGGCGCTGGAGGAGCAGTTCTATCTGCTGTTCCCGCTGCTGATTCTGGTGTGCCGCAAGCATCTGGTCTGGGCGCTGCTGGCACTGGTTGCGGTGCAATTGTTCACCCTGCGCACGCCGATACTGATGGTCATCCGTACCGATGCGCTGGCCCTGGGTGTGTTGCTGGCGATGTGGAGCATGCAGCCGGGCTATCGCCGGTGGGAGCCGACTTTCCTGCGCCGCCCGTGGGCCGGAGTGGGCGCGCTGATCGTGCTGGCGCTGCTGCTGAGCTACATGGCCACCGACCGTTTCACCTTTGTTTCTTACCGCATCGGCTCGATTGCCGTGCTCGGTGCGCTGCTGGTGTGGATCGCTTCGTACAACCGCGATTACCTGCTGCCTGCCGGCAGGCTGCAACAGTTGATGGCATGGGTCGGCAGCCGTTCCTACGGGATCTACCTCATCCACATTCCGGCTTACCAACTGGTGCGTGAGCTGATCTTCCGCTTGCAGGAGGCGGGAATGTCCAGCCCTGCCGGTCACCCGATCATCACGCTGTTGCTGGCGTTCGGTCTGATCGTGCTGCTCAGCGAGCTCAATTACCGTCTCATCGAAATGCCGATGCGCAATCGAGGCGCTGCCCTGGTGCGGCGCCTCGGTACATCGCGAATCGCCGTCCCATCCTCTGGAGCCACCTCATGCTGAGCCTTTTGAAGAAACTCACGGCGTCGACGCCTGCACCGATGCCCGAGCAGCCAGCTGCCGGGAAGGTCGATTCGTACATGCTCGGCCTGCACGACGCGATGCTCAGCGGCTGGTTCAACCAGGAAACCGGTGAGCTGTTCAAAGGCTTCCCGGTGACCGCCGATGACACCTTGCTGGACGTTGGCTGCGGCGACGGTGGCAACGTGCATTTCTGCGGCATGCGCGGGGCGAAGATCATCATTGCCGACATCGACGGCGCCAAGGTCGAGGCGACCCGCCAGCGCCTGAGCGATACCCCGGCGCGTGGGGTCGAATGCCATGTCACCGACTGCAATCCGCTGCCGATCGCCGATGGCACCGCCACTCGTGTGGTGTCCACCGAAGTCATCGAGCACGTCGACGACCCGGCGCAGTTCCTTGCCGAGCTGGTGCGCGTCGGTCAGTCGGGCGCGCTGTACCTGTTGAGCGTGCCGCATCCGAGCTCCGAAGACCTGCAGAAAGATATCGCCGCGCCGGAGTATTTCCAGAAGCCCAACCACATTCGCATCATCAGTGAAGAGCAGTTCAAGGCGATGGTCAGCGAGGCGGGACTCGAGATCATCAGCCATAGCCAGTACGGCTTTTACTGGTCGATGTGGATGTTGCTGTTCTGGGAGGCCAAGGTCGATTTCAGCAACCCGGATCACCCGTTGCTCAACCATTGGGCCGAGACCTGGCAAGCGGTGCTCGACTCGCCGCGCGGCGCGCAGATCAAGCAGGCGCTGGATGCGGTGGTGGCCAAGAGTCAGGTGATCATTGCCCGCAAGCCCTGAACGCTTTTGTGTAACCTTGCAGCTTGATGTCTCAGGGATCTGCAAGGTATGCGCTTTATCATCGGGTGGTTGGCCCTGGTGGCTGTGTTGTTGCTGTGTGCTTGTGAACGACAGGACGCGGTGCCGCTCGATCAGCAGCTTTACGTCTGGCAACGGCAATGGACGCCAGCCCATGAACGTGCCTTGAACGACAGTCGCAACGACTTTTCGACGTTGCGGGTATTGGCGTTGCAGGCTTTCCCGAATGCCGGCTGGAGTCGGGCACGCGTCGATTTCGCGCTGCTGAAACGCGATGCGCGGCCGTTGATCGCGGTGATTCGCCTCGACGGCCAGCTCAAGGCGCTCGATACGCAAGCGGTCACGGCGCAAATCCTTCAAGTGCTCGCTGACTGGCAAGGCCAGGGGCTGAACCTGAGCGGCGTCGAGATCGATCATGACGCCGGCAATGCCCGACTGCCTGCTTACGCTGAATTCCTCACTCAGTTGCGCGGCGCATTGCCGGCCAATCTGCCCCTGAGCATCACCGCGTTGCCCGCCTGGCTCGACAGCCCGCAATTGCCGGCGCTGCTGGCGACCGTCGACAGCAGCGTGTTGCAGGTGCATGCCGTCAGCGATCCGCGTCGCGGTCTGTTCGATCCCGAGCTGGCCCAGCGCTGGGGCAAGGCCTGGGGGCGGGTGACCGACAAACCGTTTTATCTGGCACTGCCGGCCTATGGCGTGGCGTTGTTGGCGGCTGCCGACGGCGCCCCGGTGGTGGAAAGCGAAGTGCCGCTCGAGCGCGGTGGCCAGCGACGCGAATTGCTCGCCGATCCGCAACAACTGGGCCGGCTGGCCAATGAGTTACGCGACGATCGCCCGGCGCATCTGGCCGGTCTGATCTGGTTTCGTCTGCCGTTGGCCAACGACCGCAGAGCCTGGAGCCTGAGCACGCTACGCTCGGTCGCCCGAGGCGATGCATTGAGCAGCCAGCTCGGCTTGGTGTTTACCGATCAGAATGGCCTGCAAGACATTGCCCTGCGTAACGTCGGCAACCTCGACAGCGCCTGGCCCGCCCGCATCACCCTCAAGGCCCGGGGCTGTGAAGGCGCCGATGCGCTCACCGGTTATGCGTTGCAACAGACGGCGGATCTGCTTACCTTCACCCGCCTGCGCGACGGCCGATTGCCGGCGAACGGGCAGCGTGCGATCGGTTGGGCACGCTGCGCAAATATTGATCAAGGAGGTTCGCATGTTGACCCGTAACTGGCCGCGCCATCTGCTTTGCCTGAGCCTCAGCCTGCCGCTGGGCTCGGCGCTGGCCTGCGGCCCGGATTTCCCGATGCGTCTGCTCGACGATCGCGGGCAATCGCTGGCAGAACTGCCGGAGGGCAACTTCAGGTTCGAGATCAGTCGCCTCGGCAAAACCATTGCCGGGCTGAAAAACGTCACCGCCGCCACCCACAATCCGGATGACATCTACGCCGAGGCTCCAGAACCTGCCGAGGTGCGCGACAAGGCCGAACAGATCGGCCTGACGCCTGAACAGCAAGCGCTGGTCAAACAGCTGCGCAGCCTGACCGACGCGCGTCAGGTCGAGGTGCAGGGCGCGAGCCTGCCAGCGGAACTGCGCCTGTATGTGGCGGGCGCCGTGGCGTTCGGTGCCGGTGACCATCAATTGGCTGTCGAATATTTCCGTCAGTTGCTGGCGCTGCCGGCTGACCAACGCGCGTTGCGCAGCACCTGGGCCGCTTATTCGCTGGGCCGGGCGTTCTTTGCCATGAGCAGCGAAACGGGCGACGCGCTTGAAGCGTTGGAAAACGCCATCGAAGCTTTCCGCCAGACGCGGCAGCTGAGCATCGACGGTTTCAGTGATCCGCTGGAACTGGGCGTGGCCAGCCTTGGCGAAGAGGCGCGAGCACTGCGCACGGCCGGCAGCTGGGACAAAGCCATCGAACTCTATGCTACGCAAAACCTGCATGGCTCGAACGTCGGCTACACCTCGCTGAAGCTGTTGATGAACGATCTGGCAGAAGAGCCCGAGGATCGACTGGAGAAGTTGCTGCGTGGCAAAGCCGTGCAGCAACTGGTGACCGCCTCGCTGATCAGCCGGATCGGCTGGTGGTTCGGCGATGAACCGCCGAACGAGAAGAAGCTGGTCAAGGCGCTGCAAGCGAGCACCCGCGGCAGCCTCGATAACGCTGATCGTCTGGCGGCGATGAATTATCAACAGGGCGATTACGCCAGCGCCAAGGCGTTCCTCGAACACGCTGGCGACAGCGGCCTGGCGTGGTGGCTGCGGGCGAAACTGGCGGTGCGCGATGGCGACAGGAACGCGGCGGCTGCGGCTTATGCGAAAGCCGCGCAAGCGTTCCCGCAGGACGAATCCTGGGGCGAGCGGCGCACTGCCGACTGGAATCTCGAAAGCGTGCAGCCCAAGTGCCGGGTCGAGGGTGAAAGCGCGATTCTGGCGTTGCAACGTGGCGAGTACCTGCAGGCCTTGGATCAGTTGTATCGCAGCCAGACCATTTACTGGTTCGACGCCGCGACCGTGGCCGAGCGCGTGCTGACGGTCGAGGAGTTGAAAAACTATGTCGATACCAACGTCCCGGCACCGCCCGCGCTGAGCCAGCAGGATCGCGACAATTACGTGCCGCTGCCGGTGGCCGCCAGTCTGCGTAATCTGCTGGGTCGGCGTTTATTGCGTGAGGGGCACTACGAAGAAGCGGTCGGTTATTTCGACAGCGCGGATCTGCAGAACAAGGCGCGGCTCTATGGTGAGCAACGCCTCAAAGCCGATTCGGCATGGTGGCCGACCAAACGTGCCAGCGCACTGTTCAATGCTGCGTGGACAGCCCGTGAGTGGGGCATGGACATCCTGGGCTACGAAATGGCCCCGGATTACGCGACCTTCGGCGGCAACTACAGCCTGGAAACCACCGAACTGAAAGTTGGGCCTTTGGTGAGCGAGGCTGAAGTGCAGCGCCAGAAGGCCAGTGAAGCGCAGCCGGATGAGCGCTATCACTATCGGTTTGTTGCCACGGCGCTGGCCAGCCGTGCGGCGGATAATCTGCCGCACACCAGTCAGGCGTTTGCTGCGGTGTTGTGCTCGGCAGCCGGTTTCAATAGCAGCCTGCAAGAGCAAAGCGCGCTGTATCAGCGATATGTGAAAGAAGGTCCGTACATGGGCTGGGGCGGCTATTTCGGCCAGCAATGCCCTTATCCGGATTTCGCCAACGCAGACAAACGCTACGTCACCCAGGTTGTCGATGCTGTACGCGGAGTGTTGCGACCCTACAAGCGTGCAGTACAGATCGGCACCATTGTCGGGTTGACCTTCATTGCGCTGGTGATCATTACCCGCCGTCAGCGCAAGGCCCGCAAAACCTAAGCCTGCTGGACGAACGTCAGGCGCACGGCAAAGCCGATCAACAGGCTGCCGAACAGCCACTGTTGCACTCGCTGGACCGTCGGGCTGTGTTTCAGCCAGCGGCCCAGCGCGGCGCCGGTCAGGGCGTAGGCGCTGTCGAACAGCAGGCCTGCGCCCACCAGCATCGCGCCGAGCACGGCGAATTGCGTCAGCACCGGTGCGCCATTTGCCACGATGAACTGCGGCAGCAACACCGAGCAGAACAGCAACGCTTTCGGGTTGAGCAGGTTGGTCAACAGGCCGCGACGGATGGCGGCGTAGCACTGCGCATGACTGTCCGTGATGGTGCCGGCGTTCAGATCCGGCAGCAGCGTGGTGCGCAGGCACTGAATGCCGATCCACAGCAAGTACGCCGCCCCGGCGATCCGCACGGCATCGAACGTCCACGGCGCCGCCTTGAACAGCGCCGCCAGCCCCAACGCCGCGAGCGCTACATGACAGCCTCGGGCGATGGCCAGACCCACCGCCGTGGCCAGCGCTGCACCGCGCCCCTGGCGAGCGCCGGTCTGCAGCAGCAGGATCATGTCCGGGCCGGGCAACAGAAAGACCACTGCCAGCGCCAGGAAAAACAGCCAGAGACTCGCCATGTCGCACCCCTTTCGTTGTCGATTCGGTCGCCTCAGTCTAGGGCCGAAGGGCGGGGCAGGTGGTTGCGTAGTCAGCTTCTAAAGGCCTCTGAATTGGCATAATCTGCGCTCATTCACCGCTCAAACCATCAGGATCTGCCAACCATGAAACTGGATGCCTTCGACCGCAAGATTCTCGCCGCGCTGCAACGGGACGGGCGCTTGAGCAATGTGCAGTTGGCCGACGAGATCGGTCTGTCGGCATCGCCGTGTCTGCGCCGGGTGCGGATGCTCGAAGAGGCCGGGGTGATTCGCGGTTATCAGGCCAATCTGGATCGGGATGAAGTGGGGTTGGGTCTGACGGTGTTTGTCGGGGTCAAGGTCGAGCGGCATAACGACGAACAAGCCGAGGCGTTCCACCGGGCGGTGACGGCGTTGCCGGAGGTGATTTCAGCGTTTCTGGTGTCCGGGGAATCGGACTTTCTGCTGCAAGTGGTGGTGCCGGATCTGCGCGCCTATGACCGCTTTCTCACCGGGTGCCTGTTGAAGCTGCCGGGGGTGAGCGACATCCGCAGCAATTTTGCGATTCACACGGTGAAGACGCCCGGCGCGCTGCCGCTGGGGCATCTGCCGTCCTGATACTTCCCGCATTGCGCGGGAAGTATTCGCACAGTGCTTACATCTGCGTTGCCATCCCCTCGACATTCATCGCCGCCTGACGCAACGCTTCAGAGCGGGTTGGATGCGGGTGACAGGTCAGGGCAATGTCTTCGGCCGAGGCACTGAACTCCATGGCGACGCAGAACTCCCCGATCATTTCACTGACGCTCGGGCCGACCAGGTGCACACCGAGGACTTCGTCGGTGCGCTCATCGGCGATGACTTTGGCAAAACCTTCGGTCTCGTGATTGATCTTCGCCCGGCTGTTGGCGGTGAACGGGAATTTGCCGACCTTGTACGCCCGACCTTCGGCCTTCAACTGCTCCTCGGTCTTGCCGACGCTGGCCAGCTCCGGGCGGGTGTAGATCACGTTGGGAATCAGGTCGTAATTGACCTCGCCGGCCTTGCCGACGATCTGTTCGATGCAGGCCATGGCTTCGTCTTCGGCCTTGTGCGCGAGCATCGGCCCGGACGTCACGTCACCAATTACCCACACGCCGGGTGCTTCGGTGCGATGCTGTTTGTTGGCGAGCATGCCGCGTTTGTCGGTGCTCAGGCCGACGTTTTCCAGGCCCAGGCCCTGGGTGTACGGACGACGCCCGATGGCCACCAGCACGTAGTCGGCTTCAAGGATTTCCGCGCTGCCGCCAGCGGCGGGTTCGACGCTGAGCTGTACGCCAGTGGCCGAAGAAGTGGCACTGGTCACTTTCGAGCTCAGCTTGAAGCTGATCCCCTGTTTGCTCAGCGAGCGTTGCAGAGTCTTACCGGCTTCGCCGTCGACGCCGGGGCAGATGCGATCGAGGTATTCCACCACCGTCACCTGCGCGCCGAGCCGGCGCCAGACCGAGCCGAGTTCGAGACCGATCACGCCCGCACCGATCACCACCAGATGCTTGGGCACTTCGCTCAAGGACAGCGCACCGGTCGAGTCGAGGATGCGCTTGTTGTCGATCTCCACACCGGGCAGGGGAGTGGGCTCGGAGCCGGTGGCGATGACGATGTCTTTTGCGGTGAGCTCGATCCTGCTGCCCTGATCGCCGGTCACGCTGACTTTTCCGGGACCGTCGATGTGGCCCCAGCCCTTGATCCAGTCGACTTTGTTTTTGCGGAACAGGAATTCGATGCCTTTGGTCAGGCCGCTCACGCTTTCGTCTTTCTGCTTCATCATTTGCGCGAGGTTGAGCGTGGGTTTGACCTCGATGCCCAGATTGGCGAACTCCGCGCCCAACGCCGCTTCGTAGAGCTCTGACGCATGCAAAAGCGCCTTGGACGGCATGCAGCCGACGTTCAGGCAGGTGCCACCCAGCGTGGCGCGGCCTTCGACACACGCGGCCTTGAGACCCAGTTGGCCGGCGCGGATCGCTGCGTTATAACCGCCGGGGCCACCGCCCAGAATCACCACGTCATAGTTGCTCATGCTCTTGCTCCTGGCTGAAGGATGCGGATCAGTAAAAGTAGTTCGTGCTAAAAATTACGAGCGTAATATGAGCGTTTCCCGACATTTCGGTCAAGGCTTCAGGCAAGCGACAGGTTGCGCGTCTTTGAATGATGCAAATGAGTACAAATATTTCACGACTTTCGTTATATCGTAACGATATGTGCAGTGAGCCAAGGGTTTTGGGGGGATATGCAAGTCGATCTGGATGAAGGCACGCCAGTGACCGGGTTGCCGCGCTTTCAGCAAGCGGCGACGCAGGGCCGGCGCTTGCGTCGCCTGGTGATCGGTCTGGGTGCGTTGGCCGGGGCAGGGTGGGTGCTGGCGTTTTTTGTCGGGCTGTTTGCACCGCAATCGCTGTGGCCCGCGTTGCTGGTCAATCAGAGCGCGGCATTGCTGGTGCTGGTGGCCGGGCTGCAATCGGCGAGGTGGGTGACACAATGGCGGGCGCGGGTGATCAATCCCGTCGTGCCGGTGACGGCTGCTGAAGAACCTGCGCCGGATGGCTGGTACGAGCGACTGCTGGATCGCATGAGTCAACGCAGTCTGCACCTGCTAGGGCAGATCGGCGCGGCCACATTGTGGCTGGGCGGGTGGTCGTTGCTGGTGCTGTTAAGCATCGAGCAAATGTGGAGCCTGACGCTGCCGGCGGCGGGAGTGGGGTTGTCCGCCACGGTCGGCGCGGCCATCGCGTTGCTGCTGGCGTTCGCTCTGCTGGTACTGGAGCGGCAACTGGCGCAGGAAAACCCGGCGCAATGGCCCGAGGCCGAAGCGCTGGCGCAACTGACGCGGGTGGCAATCATTAGTCTTGTGCTGGGCGCGTTGTGCCTGTTGTTCGCCAGTGACAGTGCAATCTGGCCGGTGCGTCTGGCAGTGCTGATTGGCATTCTGCCGGGTTTGGTCGCTGTGGAATTGCTGCTGCGTGCCTTGCTGTCGCTGTTCAGCCCGCGCCGCGAACAGCTCGAACCGGTGCTGCTGGCGCGCAGTTTCGTCGCCGATCTGCTGCGCTGGCCGCCACAACCTCTGCTCGCGTTGCAGCATGAATTGCATAACCGCTTCGGCATCGATCTGCGTCAGATCTGGGCCTTCAGTTACATGCGCCGCGCCTTCTTGCCGGTGTTGGTGTTGGTGGCAGCGGTGGGCTGGTTGCTCACCGGCCTTCACGAAATACCGATGCAAAGCCGTGGCATCTACGAGCGCTTCGGCAAACCGGTGCAGGTGTTCGGTCCGGGTTTGCACGCTGGTTTGCCCTGGCCGTTGGGGCGTGTGCTGAACGTTGAAAACGGTGTGGTGCATGAACTGGCAACCAGTGTCGGCGAGAACCCGGCAGCCGTGCAGTTGGATCCGGCAGAAGGCCCGGCGCCATTTACTGCCAACCGTTTGTGGGATGCCAGCCACGTCAATGACAAATCCCAGGTTATCGCCAGCAGCCGGGGCGATCAGCAGAGCTTTCAGATCGTCAACATGGACGTGCGCTTCGTCTATCGCATCGGCCTGAGCGATCAAGCGGCGTTGGCCGCTACTTACAACAGCGCCGATGTGCCGACGCTGATCCGCAGCACCGCCAGCCGGATTCTGGTGCATGACTTTGCCTCGCGCACACTCGACGGTTTGCTTGGCGGGGACAGGACCGGGCTCGCCGAAGAAATCGGCCGCGCCGTGCAAAGCGATCTGCAGAAACTCGACAGCGGCGTGGAAATCCTCGCCACAGTGGTCGAAGCGATACACCCGCCAGCCGGGGCGGCCAATGCCTATCACAGCGTGCAAGCGGCGCAGATCGGTGCTCAGGCGTTGATCTCCCGCGAGCGCGGTGCCGCTGCCGAAGCGAGTAATCAGGCGCAGTTGCAGGCTAGCCTCGCGCGGGACCAGGCCAGTGCCAACGCCCACGAAATCAACGCCACGGCCCGGGCGGCGGATCTGAAATTCAGCGCCGAACAAAAAGCCTACGCCAGCGCCGGCCAGGCCTTCGTGCTGGAGCAATACCTCAGCCAACTCAGCCAGGGTTTGAGCAAAGCCAAACTGTTGGTACTCGACCATCGTCTGGGCGGCAGCAGTAACGCACCGACCATCGACCTGCGTACGTTCACGCTGCCGGCAGATCCGGCGCGCACCACCGCTCAGCCAGGAGCCACCCATTGAGCCAGTCGCACACTCACGATCACCATGACCACAGCGGCCACGATCATGCTCACGGCGGCGATCATCACCATCACGGGCATAATCACCATCACCACGGTGCGCCGGAAGAGGCGGGGCCTTTTCCGTGGAAACGCATGGGCTGGGCAGCGTTACTGGTGGCGTTCGCCATCGCGGCGGCGAGCCTGGTGCAAGTGCGCTCCGGTGAAGCCACTGTCATCACCCGGTTCGGCAATCCATCCCGCGTGTTGCTGGATCCGGGTCTGAGCTGGCGCTGGCCGGCACCGTTCGAAGCGGCGATTCCGGTGGATCTGCGTTTGCGCACGACCTCCAGCGGCTTGCAGGACGTCGGCACCCGCGACGGTTTGCGCATCATCGTTCAGGCTTACGTGGCCTGGCAGGTGCAGGGCGATCCTGACAACGTGCAGCGCTTCATGCGCGCTGTGCAGAACCAGCCGGACGAAGCGGCCCGGCAGATTCGCACGTTTGTCGGCTCGGCACTGGAAACAACCGCCAGCAGTTTCGATCTGGCCAATCTGGTGAACACCGATGCCAGCCAGGTTCGCATCGCCGATTTTGAAGCGCAGTTGCGTCAGCAAATCGATCAGCAGCTGCTCGCCACTTACGGCGTGCGCGTGGTGCAAGTGGGCATCGAACGGCTGACCTTGCCATCGGTGACCCTCACCGCAACGGTTGACCGGATGCGTGCCGAGCGTGAAACCATCGCCACCGAACGCACCGCCATTGGCAAACGTGAAGCAGCGCAAATCCGCTCCGCCGCCGAACGCGATTCGCGCATCGTGCAAGCCGATGCTACGGTGAAGGCCGCCGATATCGAAGCCCAATCGCGAGTGGAAGCGGCGCAGATTTACGGACGCGCTTATGCCGGTTCGCCGCAGCTGTACAACTTGCTGCGCTCGCTGGACACCCTCGGCACCATTGTTTCGCCGGATACCAAACTGATCCTGCGCACCGACGCCGCGCCGTTCCGGGTGTTGGTCGACGGTCCGCCGAATCTCGACAGCAAAAGCGGATCGCAGCCATGAATGAAGTTCCACGTGGAACACATTCGCTGAACAGTCCGTGGATTCAAGCAGGACGTTTGGCGTTTTTCGCGCTGTACGCGGTAACCGTGCTCGCGGCATTGGCCTGGGCGTTTTCCAATGTCCGGCAGATCGACCCGCAAAATCGCGCGGTGGTTTTGCATTTCGGAGCGCTGGATCGCATTCAGAATGCCGGGTTGTTATTGGCCTGGCCGCAGCCGTTCGAGCAGGTGGTTTTGTTGCCGGCGGCAGATCGTGTCATCGAACGCAGGGTAGAAAATCTGCTGCGCAGTGATCAGGCCTTGCAGGCGGATCGCGTTGCAACCTTTGCTACGCCGTTGAGTGATGCGCTGGCCGGTTCCGGTTATCTGCTCACCGGTGATGCCGGTGTTGTGCAGCTGGATGTGCGGGTGTTCTACAAAGTCACCGATCCCTATGACTTCGTACTGCAAGGCGAACATGTGCTGCCGGCGCTGGATCGAGTGGTAACGCGCAGCGCAGTGGCGCTGACGGCGGCGCGGGATCTGGACACGATTCTGGTGGCGCGGCCAGAGTTGATCGGCGCTGATAATCAGGCGGCCAAACGTCGCGAACGGTTGCGCGGTGATCTGGTGCAAGGCATCAACCGACGTCTCGCCGAGTTGAAGGCGAGCGGGCAGGGCATCGGCATCGAAGTGGCGAGGGTCGATGTGCAATCGAGTCTGCCGGAGCCGGCGGTCAGTGCTTTCAACGCCGTTCTCACCGCCAGCCAGCAAGCCGACAAAGCGGTCGCCAATGCCCGCACCGAGGCCGAAAAGCTCACCCAGTCCGCCAACGAGCAGGCCGACCGCACGCTGCAAGTCGCCCATGCCCAAGCCGGTGAGCGCCTGGCCAAAGCCTCCGCCGACACGGCGACGGTGCTGAGCCTGGCTAAGGCGCAACAGCAGGGCACTGACCCGCAAATGCTGTTGCGTCTGTACCGCGAGCGCATGCCGAAGATTCTCGGTCAGGCCGGTTCGGTCACCACGGTCGATCCAAAAGACGATTCACGCCTGATCATTCAGGGAGCCAGCAAATGACTGCCACCACCACCGCACCGAGCCTGTTGTCCTCGGCCGAACAACGCCGCGCCGCGCGCCAGTTGACTTTGGCGATGCTCGCCCTCGGCTTGCTCGGTCTGGGGCTGATCTGGCGCTGGGTGATGCCGGAACAGTCGGGCGTCAGTCAGTTGTTGCTCGGATTCGCTTCTTTATTAGTCGCGGTGCCGGTGATGCGTTCGGCGTGGTTCAGCCTGCGTTATCCGAGCCTGCACGGCATCACCGATCAGTTGATCGCCCTGGCGATGATCGGGGCCTGGGCCACGGGCGATCTGCTCACGGCAGCGCTGTTGCCGATCATCATGATCTTCGGCCACGTGCTGGAAGAGCGCAGTGTGATCGGCTCCCAGGAAGCGATTCATGCCCTCGGCCAACTGACGCGCAGCCATGCACGCAAGGTGCAGGCGGACGGCTCGATCATCGAAGTCGACAACGGCACGCTCAAGGCCGGCGACAAAGTCGAAGTGCGCGCCGGGGATCGGGTGCCGGCGGACGGTCGGGTGTTGTCCGGCCAGGCCAGCCTCGATACGGCGTCGATCACCGGTGAGTCGGTGCCGGTGGAAGCGGGCGTCGGCATGGCGGTGTTCGGCGGAGCGATCAACCTCGACGGGTTGCTGCGAATCGAAGTGACCCGTACCGGGGATGAGTCCACCCTCGGCAAAGTCATCGCGCTGATGCAGAACGCCGAACGCTCCAAACCACCGATCACTCGTTTGCTCGAACGTTATGCCGGCAGTTACATGGTGCTGGTGTTGTTGCTCGCGGCGGTGACCTGGTTCATCACCAATGATGCACAGGCGATGCTCGCGGTGCTGGTGGCGGCATGCCCATGCGCTCTGGTGTTGTCGGCGCCGGCCACGGCGATTGCCGGGGTGGCGGTGGCGGCTCGGCACGGGATTCTGATCCGCAGTTCGGCGTTCCTTGAGGAACTGGCCGATCTCACCTCGCTGGTGGTCGACAAGACCGGCACCCTGACTTACGGCACGCTGCGCTTGCAGTCGATCAACAGCCCGCGAGCGGATCACGGGTCGGTGATGGCGCTGGCTGCAAGTCTGGGTGCGGCGAGCAGCCATCCGGTCAGCCGCGCGCTGGCCGGATTGATCAGCGCGGAACAGGTGCTGGTGCTGACCGATATTCATGAGCGGCAGGGATTGGGCGTAGTCGCCGGAACTGCGCAAGGCGAAGCAGCGCTCGGGCGCCCGGAGCTGTTTGCGCAGTTGGGCATCCCGACCACGGCGATCCCCGAACACGACGGCCCGATTGCCGGGCTGGCGCTGAACGGCGAATTCCTCGCCTGGCTGTTGCTGGCCGACACCGTCAAACCGGAAGCGCGATTTGCCCTGAGTGAACTGCGTGACCTCGGATTGGGACGACAACTGCTGTTGACCGGTGACCGGCAAAGCGTCGCGCAGACACTGGCCAAGGATGTCGGCCTGCACGAAGTCGAAGCCCAGGCGTTGCCCGAAGACAAACTCAATCGAGTGCTCAAGGAAATCGACAACGGCTTTCGGCCGATGGTGGTCGGCGACGGGATCAACGACTCGCTGGCGCTCAAGGCGGGCGTGGTCGGAGTGGCGATGGGAGCGGGCGGCGCGGACATCGCGCTGGCCTCCGCCGACATCGTGCTGATTGGCAGCGACCTGCGTCGGCTCGGCACTTGTGTGCGCCTCAGCCGTCAGTGCCGACGGACCTTGCAAGTGAACGTGGTCATCGGCCTGGGCTGGACGCTGGCCATTGTGGTGTTCGCGGCCTTCGGCTGGCTCGGTGCAGCGGGTGCGATGATCGCTGCGTTGCTGCACAACCTGAGCACGTTGCTGGTTCTGGGCAATGCCGGTCGCTTGCTGCGTTTTCAGGAACCACTGCTGAAGCTAAAAGCATCGGACTGATCAATTTTCGAACTGTGCGCCGCTCTCGCAGTCATTTGAGAAGGCGCACTGACACAAGGATGACAGCGCGGTGACAGCCTCTGCGGCTGATAGTCGGCGACTATCAAATCGATAGCCTGCTAATTTTCAAGGATGGTCTACCCTCAGAGCAGACGTCTGAAACCAGGGGGATATTCCATGCTCGCGCAACTTCCACCGGCCTTACAGAATCTGCAGCTTCCGCTTCGCCTGCGACTCTGGGACGGCCATGAATTCAATCTGGGCCCGACGCCCAGCGTCACCATTGTGGTCAAGGACCCATTGATGGTGTCCCAGTTGACCCATCCAAGTCTCGACGCGCTGGGGGCGGCGTTCGTCGAGGGCAAGCTCGAACTGGAGGGCTCGATCAGCGAAGTCATCCGGGTGTGCGATGAGCTGAGCTCCGCGCTGCTTGATGAAGACGATGACAGTCAGCCGGTGCGCACGCTCCACGACAAGGAAACCGACGCCAAAGCCATCTCCTATCACTATGACCTATCGAACGCGTTCTACCAGCTGTGGCTGGACAGCGACATGGCGTATTCCTGCGCGTATTTCGAAACCGGCAGTGAATCCCTCGAGCAAGCCCAGCAAGCCAAGTTCCGGCACCTGTGCCGCAAGCTGCGTTTGCAGCCCGGCGATTATTTGCTGGACGTCGGTTGCGGCTGGGGCGGATTGGCGCGTTATGCCGCCCGCGAATTTGGCGCCAAGGTCTTCGGTATCACCCTGAGCAAAGAACAACTGGCCCTGGCCCGCGAGCGAGTCAAAGCCGAGGGGCTGGAAGATCAGATCGAACTGCAACTGCTCGACTACCGAGATCTGCCCCAGGACGGGCGTTTCGACAAAGTGGTCAGCGTCGGCATGTTCGAACACGTCGGCCACGCCAACCTCGCCGAATACTGCAAAACCCTGTTCGGCACGGTGAAAGAGGGCGGTCTGGTGATGAACCACGGCATCACCGCCAAGCACACCGATGGCCGCCCTGTAGGGCGCGGCGCTGGGGATTTCATCGAGAAATATGTGTTCCCCAACGGCGAACTGCCGCACCTGGCGATGATCTCGGCCGAGATCAGCGAAGCGGGTCTGGAGATCGTCGACGTCGAGAGTCTGCGCCTGCACTACGCGCGCACGCTGGACCACTGGAGCGAACGGCTGGAGGACAACCTTGAAGCCGCCGCGAAACTGGTGCCGGACCAGGCGCTGCGTATCTGGCGTCTGTACCTGGCAGGCTGCGCTTATGCATTCGCTCGCGGCTGGATCAACCTGCACCAGATCCTCGCCGTGAAGGCCCATGCCGACGGCAGCCATGAACTGCCGTGGACGAGGGACGACATCTACCACCCTTGAATCTAGAGAATCGGTGAAATCAGCCGGGCGATCCGCATGCCGACCTGTTGCAGGCGGTGGATCTCCCGGCTTTCTTCTTTGGCGACTTCATAGGCTTGGGCGAAGTCATCGTTGAGCATCTGTTCCACACTGGCGGCGAACTCGCTGTCGACGGTCAGCAGCATCACTTCGAAATTCAGCCGGAACGAACGGTTGTCCAGATTGGCGCTGCCGATCGCGCTGATTTCGCTGTCGATCAACACCACCTTCTGATGCAGGAACCCTGGTTCGTAGCGGAATACCCGCACGCCGGCGCGTACCGCTTCGAACGCATAAAGGCTGGAGGCGGCGTAGACGATGCGGTGGTCGGG
Source organism: Pseudomonas sp. GW456-12-10-14-LB2 (assembly GCF_002884345.1). Taxonomy (NCBI): domain Bacteria; kingdom Pseudomonadati; phylum Pseudomonadota; class Gammaproteobacteria; order Pseudomonadales; family Pseudomonadaceae; genus Pseudomonas; species Pseudomonas sp. GW456-12-10-14-LB2. Next base: position 33,966 of record NZ_POHV01000022.1, on the reverse strand, counting down.
ACGCGAAGGCAGCAGCAGGCGCACATCGACCCCGCGCAGCACCGCGAGGCGTAATGCTGCGAACACGGCTTCGTCGGGAATGAAGTAGGGGCTGGTGATCCACACGCGTTCGGTGGCGGCGTGGATGGCCTCAACGAAGAACAGCGAGCAGGTTTCGTAAGCATCCGCCGGGCCGCTGGCGAGCAATTGGCAAAGCACGCCGTCCTCCGGGTACGCGTCCGGCAGGATCAGCGGCGGCAACGATCGCGCGGCCCAGAACCAGTCTTCGGCAAATGACTCCTGCATGCACGCCACCACCGGGCCGCGCACCTGGACGTGGGTATCGCGCCACGGTGCCAGCGGTGGTTTTTCACCCATGTATTCGTCGCCGACGTTGTGGCCGCCGACAAACCCGATCAGCCCGTCGACCACCACGATCTTGCGGTGGTTGCGGAAATTCACCTGGAACCGATTGAGCCAGCCGCTGCGGGTGGCGAACGCCTTGACCTCGACGCCGCCGTCGCGCAGCGCCTGCACGTAGCTGTGGGGCAGGGCGTGGCTGCCGATGCGGTCGTAGAGCAGATGAATCACCACGCCTTCGGCTGCTTTCTTTAGCAGCAGGTCGCGCAGGCGCTGACCGAGACGATCGTCGTGAATGATGAAAAACTGGATCAGCACCGCTTCCCGCGCCTGGTCGATTGCGTGGAAAATCGCCTCGAAGGTGGCCGCGCCGTTGATCAGCAATCGCACTTCATTGTTCGCCAGGCACGGCATGCGTCCCAGCTTCGGCATCGCGCGCAACGAGTCATAGGCATTCGAGGCGCGGGCGGTCAGGGCTTCTTCCACCCACGGGCGCCAGTTGAGTTCGGAAATCGCCTGGCGCATCTGTTCGTTGGCCTGGCGGCGGGCCTTGATGTAGCCATCGAAGGTGCTGCGGCCGAACACCAGATACGGGATGAGTGTGAGGTAGGGAATGAAGATCAACGACAGCGCCCAGGCGATCGAGCCTTGGGCGGTGCGTACGGTCAATACGGCATGGATCGCGGCGATCGAGCCAAGGGTGTGTATCAGGGCGATCAGATAACCGAAAATGTGCGGTCCGAAATAATCCATGGGGCAACCTTGCTCCTGAAGATTCAATGCTTAACAGACCATGTTCCATGGCGATTGTCGCTATTTGTTTTCAAGCCGCCAGCGCCCGCCATGAACCGAAACAGGCGGCCGGCGTCTAACGGCCACTACTGATCAGGAGTTTTTCAATGAACGTTCGTCTGCTGGGTTTGGCGCTGGGCCTGGGTTTGGCCTTGCCGGTGGTTGCTCAGGCGCAAATGCTGCAGCCGGGGTTGTGGGAAATGACGTCGAGCAATGTGAAGGTCGATGATCAGGTGATGGATGTGCAGTCGATCCTCGGCCAGATTCAGGGCCAGATCACCCCGCAGCAACGGGCGGAACTGGAGAAGCAGGGGATCAACATCGGTGGCAAGGGCATCCGCGCCTGCCTGACGCCGCAGCAGGTGGCGACCAACGATATTCCGCTGGCGGACCCGCAGTCGGGCTGCAAACAGCAGATCACCGAGCGTGTCGGCAACCAGTGGAAATTCCGCTTCAGTTGCCCGAAAGCCCAGGGCACTGGCGTCGCGACGTTCCTCAGTGACCGTGAGTTCACCACCGTCGCCAACGGTACTTTCAATGCCATCGGGATCAACCAGAAGGGCAGTCTGGAAACCCGGGCAGTCTGGCTGGGTCAGGATTGCGGCACCGTCAAACCGAGAGCGTAACGTCACCATCGAAACCGCCTCCACATCGAGTGGAGGCGGTTTTTTTCAGCGCATGAACCGCAGCGGCAATCCCTGGCAGTTGTCATGGATCCGATGGTCATGCCACGCGATCTGCCCAGACACCATCGTCGTGCTGACCCGATGCCGAAAGCTGCGCTGAGCGAAGGGCGTCCAGCCGCATTGCGACAGAACCGGCTGACGTGACACCGCGACACCCTTGGGCTCCGGTTGAATCAACACCAGATCCGCCCAATATCCCTCACGCAAATAACCGCGATCCGGAATGGCAAACAGATCCGCCACCCGGTGGCTGGTCTTCGCCACCAGCGTGGTGATCGGCAACACGCCATCCGCCACCAGTTCCAGTAACGCCGGCAGTGCGTGTTGCACCAGTGGCAGTCCTGACGGTGCCTGTTCATACGCTTGCTGTTTTTCCGCCCAGGTGTGCGGCGCGTGATCGCTGCCGATCACGTCCAGTCGATTGCTCAGCAGCGCCTGGCGCAGGGCGTCACGATCGCTCTGGGACTTGATCGCCGGATTGCATTTGATCAGGTTGCCGAGGTTCGGATAGTCACGGTCATCAAACAGCAAGTGATGCAGGCAGACTTCGGCAGTGATGCGTTTTTGCGTCAGCGGTTTGTCTTCGAACAGGGCCAGCTCGCGCGACGTGGTCAGGTGCAGGACGTGCAGACGAGTGCCGTAACGTCGGGCCAGATCCACCGCCAGAGAGGATGAGCGAAAGCAGGTGTCGGCATTGCGGATCTGCGCATGGGCGTCGGGTGGCAGTTGGTTGCCGAAGCGTTCGCGAAGGTTTGCGGCATTCGTTTCGATGCTCGGCGTGTGCTCACAGTGGGCCAGCAGAATCGTCGGCACTTCTGCGAACAGGCGCTCGAGGGTGTTGGGGTCGTCCACCAGCATGTTGCCGGTGGACGCGCCCATGAACACTTTGACCCCGGCCACTTCGCTCGGATTGAGCGCCGCGACAATGTCCAGATTGTCGTGACTGACACCAAAGTGAAAACCGTAGTTGGCCACCGAATTGATCGCTGCCCGGCGCTTTTTGTCGGCCAGCGCGTCAAGGGTCAGGGTGGCAGGGTTGGTGTTCGGCATGTCCATGAAACTGGTGATGCCCCCGGCCACGGCTGCACGGGATTCGGTGTGGATACTGCCCTTGGCCGGCGCACCCGGCTCACGGAAATGCACCTGGTCGTCAATCATTCCCGGCAGCAGCCATTGGCCGGTGGCGTCGATTTCACGGGTCGCGTTTTCACCTTCGATGCTGCCGGCGATCTTGACGATGCGCCCGTTGCTGACCAACAGATCGGCGTCGAACTCACGCCCCTCGTTCACCAGCCGCGCATTGCGAATCAGCACACTGCTCATGGTTCAGAACTCGTTCTGCAGGGCTTTGTAGCCGCGCACCAGGTCGACGTTGGTACGCGCCACGTCTTCGGAAAACTCCGAAGCGCTGACGCTCACCGGCGGGAATTGCGAGAGGTCGGTGCCCGGGCCGATGCGTGTCGTGGAGGGCACGTAGAACGCGTCCGGCAGATCTCGGCCGTCGACCACCGAGTTGTGCCGCACCACACAACCGTTGCCCACGACGCAATTGAACAGCACGCTGTTGAAACCGATGAACACCCGGTCGCCGACCGTGCACGGGCCATGCACGATCGAGCGGTGGGCGATGGAGCTGAATTCGCCGATGGTCACCGCCGCGCCGGATTTGGAGTGGATCACCACGCCGTCCTGGATGTTCGAATTGGCGCCGATGGTGATCGGTTCCATCTCGCCCGTGGCGTCCACTTCATCGGCGCGAATCACCGCGTACGGGCCGACGAACACGTTTTCACCGATCACCACTTTGCCGCAGATGATCGCGGTTTTATCGACGTAGGCAGACTCGGCAATCTGCGGCAAATCACCGGAAGGATTTTTACGGATCATGGTTGGCTCAGGGCTTGGTAAAGAGTGTTGAGGTTGTATTCGAACAGCCCGGTGAAGGTGCTGGCCGGGCCGCTGGCGGCGAGGGCGTCGGAGTACAGCGTGCCGCCGATGTGTGCGCCGCTTTCGTCGGCAATCTGTTTCAGCAGGCGCGCGTCCTTGATGTTTTCCATGAACACCGCTTTGACCTTGGCCTGGCGAATCTGGGTGATCAGCGCGGCGACTTCGGCAGCGGAGGGTTCGCGTTCGGTGGACAGACCTTGTGGCGCCATGAAGTCGATGCCGTAGGCCTGACCGAGATAACCGAAGGCGTCGTGGCTGGTAACGATCTTGCGGTTGCCCGGCGGCAATGAACCGAGCTTGGCTTTCGCTTGGGCGAGGAGGGCGTAGATCTGTTTCAGGTAGGCCTGGCTGTTACGCTCGTAGTCGGCTTTGTTTGCCGGGTCGGCGGCGATCAGCGCCTTGGTGATGTTGGCGACGTACAGCTCGGCGTTCGCCAGATTGTGCCAGGCGTGAGGGTCGGGAACGGTTTCGCCGTCCTCATCCAGCGAGCGCGGAATCACGCCGCGACTGGCGCTGATTACCGGAGCTCTGGTGTCGGTGCTGGCGACCAGCCGATCCAGCCAAGGCTCGAAACCTAGCCCGTTCTTGACGATCAGTTTCGCCTTGAGCAGGGCCTTGGCGTCATCCGGCGTCGGTTCGTAAGTGTGGGCATCGGCGTCAGGGCCGACCATGTTGGTGATCTGGATATGCTCGCCGCCGACCTGATGCACCATGTCGGCAAGGATGCTGAAACTGGTGACCACCGGCAGTTTTTCCGCCGCCGATAACGACATCGACAGCATCAGGCTGAACAACACGAGTAGATCGCGCATCGGAAAACACCTCATTGGGATGTGAGCAAAGGCGGGCGGCGCAACAGACCATGAACCGGTCCGAACACCACGGATAACAGGTAACCGCCACCGGCGACCAACACGATGGCCGGGCCGCTGGGCAGCGAGTAGTAGAACGACAGCAACAGGCCGAGCCATACCGATGCGCAACCGATGAGCGCGGCGATGGCAATCAGGATCGGCAGGCGTCGGCTCCAGAAGCGTGAAGCGGCGGCGGGCAGCATCATCAGTCCGACCACCATCAAGGCGCCGATGGCCTGGAAACCGATCACCAGATTGAGCACCACCAGCGTCAGGAACACGCCATGGGCGACGGGGCCGAGTCGGCTGACTGTGCGCAGGAAGAACGGATCGAGGGTGTCGAGCAGCAACGGTTTATAGATCAGCGCCATGGCCATCAGGCTGAGCGCCGATACCCACAACATGCCGTTGAGGGTCGGGCCGTCAACCGCCAGTGCGGAGCCGAATAGCAGGTGGAGCAAATCGAGTCGCTTGCCCGCGATTCCCAGAATCAGCACGCCGCTGGCCAGCGAGATTGGATAGATGGCTGCGAGGCTGGCGTCTTCGCGCAGGCCGGTGCGTCGGGTGATCCACGCGGCGAGTCCGGCCATGCTCAGACCGGCACCGAGTCCACCGAGGGTCAGCGCCGGCAGACTCAACCCGGCGAACCAGAACCCCAACGCGGCGCCGGGGAGGATGCCGTGGGCAACGGCGTCACCAATCAGGCTCATTCGGCGCAGGATCAGAAACACGCCCAGTGGTGCCGTGCTGCACGCCAGGACCAGACCGCCGAGCAGGGCCCGGCGCATGAAAACGAACTCGTGGAACGGTTGCCATAAATGGCTCAGCGTGAGCATCAGGCCACCTGCGTGTGAGGTGTTTGCTGGATAAGGTCGACGCTGCTGCCGAATGCGCAGCCGCTCGGTTTGATCAGCAAGGTCTGTGGAATGTGTTGGCGCACGGCGGCAAGGTCATGGCAAACCACGACCAGGGTTCTTCCTTGTTCGTGCCAGGCGTGCAGGTGTTGCCACAACAGTGTCTGTCCCATTTCGTCGAGCGCGGCATGGGGTTCGTCGAGCAGCAGCAACGGTGTGTCGGCCAGACTCAATCGGGCGAGCAGGGCGCGTTGCAGTTCCCCGCCGGAGAGGGCCATCAGGGGGCGATGTTCCAGTCCGCTCAGGTGCCAGTCTTCCAGTGCGGATTCGAGACGTTGGGCTCTCAGTTGCGAGGACAGTCGACGTCCCCAGAAACCGGCGGCCACCAACTCTTGAAGACTGATCGGGAACTGTCGATCCAGATGCTGTTGCTGAGGCAGGAAGGACAAACCGCTTTGGCGTGGAACACCCAACTCGACCTTGCCGGCCAGCGGTCGCTGTAGACCGGCGATGACTTTAAGCAGGCTGCTTTTGCCGCTGCCGTTGACGCCGATGATTGCCGTCAGGCTGCCGCTTTCCAACCTCAGGTTGAGCGGTGCAGTGAGCGGTTGGCCGGGTATTCCCCAGCTCAGGTTGTGGCAGCGAATCATGGCTGCTCCCGGCGCCAATGACTCTCGGCGACGGCGTCGTGAGCATGAAGGCTTTCGGCGTGGATGACTCGTACGTGGAATTCGCTGACACCGGGTGAGCGGCGCAGTGCCAGGTTCAGGCGTCGGGCGGCGTCTTCGCAGAACATCAGGTTCTGGCCATTGGCGAGGGCGAAGGCTTGTTCGTCGGCGCGTTTCACAGCGGTTTGCACGGCGGTGCCGAGGGCTGCTTCGGCGTCGTTGATGATGGATGTCAGCGGTAGTTCGTCGACGAATTCATCCAGGTGCAAATGTAGCTGGGCGGTACTGCGCTGGCTGTGAGGTGTAGCCACGATGCCTTGTGTTGAACTCAACCACGCCAACACGTCGGCGTGTTGCAGTGGTTTGTTGGCAAAGTCGTCGACGAATTGTTGCTGGATCAACTGCCTCGCCAATGCCGCAGAACACGGGCAGGTTGAGGAATACGCGACGTCGATTTTCAGTTCCACGTGGAACACTTTGTTTTTTAGCTGGGCTGAAACAGTGACGGGATAGGTTTTCCATCCCGCCAGAGGACTGACCAACGCGGGCCTTCTCAAGAGTAAATCGGCGTGGATATTGAGATAGGCGGCATCAGACAGATCTTCGTGGCTGTCGAGAAAGCGCTGCAGAACTCGGTGTAGTAGAGCGGGAGAAAGATTCTGCTGCTCCAGCGTTTCCAGCCCCAGATAAAGCCGCGACATGTGAATGCCGCGTGCGTCTCCATTATCCAGGCTGACGCCTGCATCCGCTCTGGCAGCCAGACGTTGGCCTTCGATAAATACAGGTAAGGCGATGCCGCACATCCCCACCCATTCGAGAGGCAGGGCCTGGCGGGCGGCTTGAGCCGCGACATCCGGCAAAGTCAGCGCGTTCATGAGCAGTTCCATCATGGTGATTGAATTTGATGTTACATTATAACAATTCAAACCACGATGCCTTTTTCATGAACAGGCTTTCATATGCACAGACGCCACTTGCTCAACCTGATGCTGGCCAGCGCGGCCTTTGTTTTGCCTTTTTCGGTGTCCGCCACGCAGATACGCAATGCGCGGCTTTGGCGTTCGGATGACAAGCTTCGGCTGGTGTTCGATCTGAGTGGTCCTGTGAGCTACAAGACCTTCACCTTGAGTGCGCCGGAGCGGTTGATCATCGATTTGAGCGGCGCCAGCCTGAGTGGGGATTTCAGCCAGTTGGCGTTATCCGGCACCCCTATTCATTCGATCCGCTCCGGCCATTTTGGCCAAGGGAACACCCGGATCGTGCTGGATCTAAGCAGCCCGGTTCAGCTCAATTCATTCTTGTTGGCGCCTCAGGATGGGCAAGGGCATCGTCTGGTTCTAGATCTGATGAGCGCATCAGCGGGGCTCCGGGCGAGCGTTCCACGTGAAACACCCCAGGAAAAATCTCACCCCAAGCGCGACATCATGGTGGTGGTGGATCCAGGGCATGGCGGAAAAGATCCGGGTGCAATCGGCGCCAAAGGCGAGCGGGAAAAGGATGTGGTTTTGTCCATCGCGCAATTGCTCGCGCGTCGGCTTAAACGAGAGAAAGGCTTTGATGTGAAGCTGGTTCGTAACGACGATTTCTTCGTCCCGTTACGCAAGCGTGTGGAGATCGCGCGCCAGCACAAGGCTGACATGTTCATCTCGGTGCACGCCGATGCTGCGCCGCGTCTGACCGCCTCTGGCGCGTCGGTGTATTGCCTGTCCGAAGGCGGCGCAACATCCGCGACCGCGCGGTTCATGGCGCAGCGTGAGAACGGTGTGGATCTGCTTGGCGCGTCCAGCCTGCTCAATCTCAAGGACAAGGATCCGATGCTCGCTGGCGTGATCCTCGACATGTCGATGAGCGCAACCATCGCCGCCAGTTTGCAACTCGGAAGCACGGTGCTGGGCAGCTTGGCCGGCATCACCACGCTGCACCAAAAGCGCGTGGAACAGGCTGGATTTGCCGTTCTGAAATCGCCGGATGTGCCGTCAATCCTGGTGGAAACCGGTTTCATTTCCAACGCACGGGACAGTCAGCGCCTAGTGACGGCGCGTCATCAGCAAGCCGTGGCAGACGGTTTGTTTGAGGGCTTGCAGCGCTACTTCCAGAAGAATCCGCCTGTCGACAGCTACATGGCCTGGCAACAAGAGCAGAAAGGATCGCCGGTTTAGCAGCCAGTGATCCGGCTGCAGGTGAACTTCGCACTGCTGCCGCCTGAGCTGGAGAACCGATTGATCGTCGTCCAGCCCACTCGCCGGTTGTAGCCAACCCAGGCTTCCCCATCGGAAGCGATGCCGGTGAAGAACGTCAGTTGCCCGTAGCGGCTGTTGGTTTGTGTCCAATAGCGGTTGCCCGCTTTCTCGAATCCGCGCAGGTAAATCGTGCTGCCGACGGTGTTGACGCTATAAGCGTTGCCGTTGCCATCGATGCACGCCAGAAGGTTCGCGCTGCGCGTGCAATTGGCGAGCCCCGGCACTTGTGCTTCGGCAGTCAGCGTCAGCAATGCCAGGCAGATAAACGAGTATTTCAACGCGGTTTTCATGACGTAACTCGGCGGCGATCTGATTACAGCTTCGGGCCCTTTGTCACTTTGGGCAAGAAGAGAGTGGATTGATTTTATTGTTATACTATAACATTAATCGGACAAGGCTTTCCGTGGCTTCCATTTCAAGCGTCCGCTTCCCTGGTGATCTCATCGAAGCCCAAGAACGCAGGCCCCTGAGAGCCTCCAGCGCTGTTTAGCGACCGTCTGATGAGGTTTATCCAATGTCTTCCCGACTTCCCGTGACCGTTTTGTCCGGCTTTCTCGGCGCCGGAAAAAGTACACTTTTGAATTACGTACTACGTAACAGAGACGATCTGCGCGTGGCCGTTATCGTTAACGATATGAGCGAGATCAACATCGATGGCGGCGAAGTCCAGCGTGATGTCAGCCTGAATCGTGCAGAAGAGAAGCTCGTGGAGATGAGCAATGGCTGTATCTGCTGTACGTTACGCGAAGACCTGCTTGAAGAGGTCAGCCAGCTGGCTCGTGAAGGCCGTTTCGATTACTTGTTGATCGAATCCACGGGAATCTCCGAGCCATTGCCAGTGGCCGAGACGTTCACCTTCCGTGATGAGCAGGGGCAAAGCCTCGCCGACATCGCTCGCCTCGACACCATGGTCACTGTAGTCGACGGCATGAACTTCCTGCCGGACTACCAGGCCGCGGAAAACTTAGCGTCCCGTGGCGAATTCCTCGGTGAAGAAGATGAGCGTTCGATCACCGATCTGCTGATCGAGCAGATCGAGTTCGCCGACGTCCTGTTGATCAGCAAGATCGACTTGATCAGCAGCCGCGAGCGGGAGGAGTTGATGGCCATTCTCAGACGCCTCAACGCTCAGGCTGAGATCATCCCGATGGTCATGGGTGAAGTACCGCTGGCGAAGATTCTCAATACCGGTCGCTTCGACTTCGAAAAGGCCGCCCAGGCCCCGGGCTGGCTACAGGAACTGCGTGGCGAACATGTGCCAGAAACCGAGGAGTACGGCATCGCATCCACGGCTTATCGGGCACGCCGGCCCTTTCATCCGCAGCGTTTCTTCGACTTCATCGATCGCCCTTGGGTAAACGGCAAACTGCTGCGCTCCAAAGGCTTCTTCTGGCTGGCCAGCAAACCCACCGACGCCGGCAGCTGGTCCCAGGCAGGTGGCCTGATGCGCCACGGTTTCGCCGGGCGCTGGTGGCGCTTCGTGCCAAAAGAACAGTGGCCGCAGGATCAGGAAAGTACCGTCGCGATCATGGAAAACTGGATCGCCAGCGTAGGCGATTGTCGTCAGGAGCTGGTGTTTATTGGGCAGAACATCGATTTCGCACAGCTATCGTCGGAACTCGATGATTGCCTGCTGACCGACGCCGAAATGGCGCTCGGTACTCAAGGCTGGCTACAACTGCGCGATCCTTTTGGCTCCTGGCACGACGAGGTGGCCTGATGCTCGCCCTGAAACCGCTGCCAGGCAGTACACGTCATCAATCGCTCGGCCAGACCCCGCAGGCGCTGGCGGACATTCTTGACGATGAGACCAACCTCGCGGTCTGGCAACGACAGCTTCCGCTGCACATTGCCGTGTTCGCGGACTTATTGTTGTCTCTGAACGAACCTTACGCCGAGGCGCTGTGCCTGGAATTGCCGGACGAAGACGCAGAACCGGATCTCACGGGACTGGCCAGCGGCTTTCGCGATCTGGAAGGCTACGAAGGATTTATCGCCGATCTGAAATGGCTGGTCAGTGCCTTCGCCTGCCTGCTGGGCGCGCGGCGGATCGGCTTGCGCCTGCGGGTATTGGACAAGGCCATGTGTCCGCGTTTTCACGTCGATCATGTGCCGGTGCGGTTGATCACGACATACGCAGGTGTCGGCAGTGAATGGTTAAGGGAAGGGCAGATGGATCGTCGGCAACTGGGACAGCCGCAAGCCGAGCCGCAGGAAGCGTCACGGATTCAGCAATTGAATCGCGGCGAAGTGGCATTGCTCAAGGGCGAAAAATGGCACGGCAACGAAGGTTTCGGCCTGATTCATCGCTCGCCGCAACCGGCGCCGGGAGAGCGGCGGCTGATGCTGACCCTCGACTGGCTCGGATAGCGCCTCAGGGCTTGAGCCATTTCCCCTGGCTTTGGGCCTCGCAATAGGGCTGCAAATACGCCGCATCGGTGGCCACGCCGTAATAGTGGATATCCTGGCGATAAGGCATATTGGCGACTTGCGCGTTGCTGCACACGCCGAATGCGCCGGCGGGGCACTGGTCGACATATTGAACCTCGACTTTCTGCCCGGCCAGGGTCGGCTGACAGAAGCCGTCGCTGAACAGTTTTTCCGGGATGTTGCGGTTCTGCTGGCAGACTTTCACGTCAAGCCGCTCCGCCTGGCTGTGCACCACGCAGGCCTGTGCCAGCGCCTCGCCCGACATCAGCGCCAGCAGCAACGACCATCCCATCCACCGCATCTTCGACCTCCAGAAAACCTTGATCATGTTGCAGAACATTCCCACCCACGTCATCGCCGGCCCCTTGGGCGCGGGCAAGACCAGCCTGATCCGCCAGCTCATGGCCCAGCGCCCGACGGGCGAGCGTTGGGCGGTGCTGATCAACGAGTTCGGCCAGATCGGGCTCGACGCTGCGCTGTTGACCCGCGACGTCGATGGTATCGCACTGGGCGAAGTGGCCGGGGGCTGTTTATGCTGCGTGAACGGTGCGCCGTTCCAGATTGGTCTGGGGCGTTTGTTGCGCAAGGCACGGCCGGACCGCCTGTTCATCGAGCCCTCGGGGCTTGGGCATCCGGCGCAGTTGCTGAAGCAGCTGAGCGAGGCGCCGTGGCAAGGCGTTCTCGCCGTACAACCTTGCGTGCTGGTGCTGGACGCCCAGGCCCTCGTCGCGGGCAAACCGCTGCCGGACGCGCAGCGAGAAACCTTGTCCAGCGCAGGCTTGCTGCTGTTGAACAAAGCAGAATGCCTCGACGAGCCCTCGCGTGAACTAATCACCAGACAGTTGCCGTCTGTACGATTGATCTGGACGCAGCAGGCGATGTTGCCGCTGAGCGAGTTGCCAGGTCTGGAGGTGCAGGCGCAAGCAGGTGTGGATAAGTTGATCGTCCCCCAAGGGCTGGCGCAGATGCCGGCCATCTGGAGCGATCCGGCATTGCCGATCTGCCTGAGCCAGGCGCAGGAGAGTGGTTGGAGCATCGGTTGGCGCTGGCATCCGAGCCAGGTGTTCGACGTGTCGGGGATAACCCGATGGCTGAAAAGCCTGGACTGGCGCCGGGCCAAACTGGTGATTCAGAGCCCGGAAGGCTGGCAGTCAGCCAATGCGCTGGACAATGCCGAGCTCAGTTGGGTGCCCAGTGAATGGCGCAAGGATTCCCGGATCGAGCTGATTTTCGACGAACCGCAGGCAGTCAGTGAATTACAGGCCGGGCTGGCCTGGTGTCGGCTTCAGACGGGCTGATTCAAGGCTTCCACTTGGTGTGTTCCTGGCGCCACTGGCTCAGCTCGATCACTTCACCACGCGGCTTGGTCACTTCCACCACGGGCGGCGTGTCATCAAATGGCGCCGGGTAGGGCGCCAGTTCAATCTGCGCGCTGTGCGCACCGAACTGGGTGATGGTGCCGTTGTGCCGGGTTTCGCCGGTCACGGTGAATTCGAAATTGTAGACCCGGGCCAGACGTCGCCGACCGCTGGCGTCCTTGATCAGACCGATCTTCTTCAGCGCCACGTTACCGTCGAGCAACTCGACGCCGACATTCACGCAATGCTGTTTGACCCGCTCCAGCGCCCGCTCGCGCAAGCCGTGGTTGTGCCAGAGCCACGCACCGGCGACGGCGAACAGCATCAGCACGAAAATGTTTTCCAGGGTGAGCATCAACACGAAACTCCAAATGATGGCGTCAGCTTAACTGCGTCGCCGGTCTGTCGTACAGGCTGCGTTTCGTCGCATACTGCGCGGCTTGAATTTCAATCGTTTTACGGAAAAACCCGAATGAAACGTACGCCTCATCTGCTCGCCATCCAGTCCCATGTGGTGTTCGGCCACGCCGGCAACAGCGCTGCGGTTTTTCCGATGCAGCGGGTCGGGGTAAATGTCTGGCCGCTCAATACGGTGCAGTTCTCCAACCACACGCAGTACGGCCAGTGGGCCGGCGAAGTGCTGGCGCCGCAGCGGATCCCCGAACTGGTCGAAGGCATCGCCGCGATCGGTGAGCTGGGCAATTGCGACGCGGTGCTGTCCGGCTATCTCGGCAGTGCGGCGCAGGGGCGGGCGATTCTCAGTGGCATCGAGCGGATCAAGGCAGCCAACCCGAAAGCCCTTTATCTGTGCGACCCGGTGATGGGGCATCCGGAAAAGGGCTGCAGCGTTCCTGCTGAAGTCAGTGATTTCCTGCTGGAAGAAGCCGCTGCCGTTGCGGATTTAATGTGCCCGAACCAGTTGGAGCTGGACAGCTTCTCCGGGCGCAAGCCGCAGTCGCTGTTCGATTGCCTGGCGATGGCGCGGGCGCTGCTGGCACGTGGGCCGAAAGCGGTGCTGGTCAAGCATCTGGATTATCCGGGCAAACCGGCGGATGGCTTTGAAATGTTGCTGGTGACGGCCGAGGGCAGCTGGCATCTGCGTCGTCCGCTGCTGGCGTTTCCGCGTCAGCCGGTGGGGGTGGGCGATCTGACGTCCGGCCTGTTCCTGGCGCGCGTGCTGCTCGGAGATAGCCTGGTGGCGGCGTTTGAATTCACCGCCGCAGCGGTGCATGAAGTGCTGCTGGAAACCCAGGCCTGCGCCAGTTACGAGCTGCAGCTGGTGCGAGCGCAGGACCGGATTGCGCATCCGCGGGTGAAGTTCGAGGCCACGCCGATCAGCCTCTGATACCGCATCGGCTTCAATCGCGAGCAGGCTCGCTCCCACGGATAAAACATCACCTGTGGGAGCGAGCCTGCTCGCGATAGCGGTCGTCAGATCGCTACAAATTTCAGGCGTCGCCCTTGATTTCCTGATAGCGCTTTTCCAGCTCCTGACGGATCTGCCGGCGTTGCTGCGCCTGCATGTAGCGGCGTTTGTCTTCGCTGTTCTGCGGTTGCAGCGGCGGTACGGCAGCGGGTTTTCGCTGATCGTCTACCGCGACCATGGTGAAGAAGCAGCTGTTGGTGTGGCGTACCGAGCGCTCGCGGATGTTCTCGGTCACCACTTTGATGCCGACTTCCATCGAGGTGTTGCCGGTGTAGTTGACCGACGCCAGGAAGGTCACCAGTTCGCCGACATGGATCGGCTCGCGGAAAATCACCTGATCCACCGACAGGGTCACCACGTAGCGGCCGGCATAACGGCTGGCGCAGGCGTAGGCCACTTCGTCGAGGTATTTGAGCAGGGTGCCGCCGTGGACATTGCCTGAGAAGTTGGCCATGTCGGGGGTCATCAGTACCGTCATCGACAGCTGGGCGTTTCCGGGTTCCATAACGTTCTCACGGGTCAAGGCAGGGTTGCTGGAAGAAACACCTCTGCGGGTGCCTGGTCGCTTTTCAAAAGCACCGTTATCGGGACGCCAGGCAACTGGCCGCCGTCACGCCCGAATCGATCTGTTTCCATATATTGCACCGCCTTTCAGCCGGAAGTCGCGGTGTTACCCTGCAAAAGCGCCTCCCCAAGGGCGATTCCTACACCCAAAGCGGATTATTACTCAGCTCGCCCAGACATTTCCCATGCCTGCGTGAGCCTCGTCATTCAAGGAGCCCACACCATGCATGCCATCAGCTTTATTCAGGATCTGGCGGTGATCATGTTGGTCGCAGGTGTGGTGACCGTGCTGTTTCACCGCTTCAAGCAGCCGGTAGTGCTCGGCTACATCGTCGCCGGCTTCATCATCGGCCCGCACACACCGCCCTTCGGCCTGATCCACGACGAAGAAACCATCAAGACCCTCGCCGAGCTGGGGGTGATTTTCCTGATGTTCTGCCTGGGCCTGGAGTTCAGCCTGCGCAAGCTGTTCAAGGTCGGCGCCACGGCCTTCATCGCGGCGTTCCTCGAAATTGTCCTGATGATCTGGATCGGCTACGAAATCGGCCGTTGGTTCGAGTGGAACACCATGGATTCGCTGTTCCTCGGCGCGATCCTGGCGATTTCCTCGACCACCATCATCGTCAAGGCGCTCAACGACCTGAAGATGAAAAACGAGCGCTTCGCGCAGTTGATCTTCGGTGTGCTGATCGTCGAGGACATTCTCGGCATCGGCATCATCGCCTTGCTGTCGAGCATCGCGGTCAGCGGCACGGTGAGTTCCGGCGAAGTGTTTTCTACCGTCGGCAAGCTCTCACTGTTCATGATCGTCGCGCTGGTCGTCGGCATTCTGTTGGTGCCGCGACTGTTGGCCTACGTGGCGAAATTCGAAAGCAACGAGATGCTGCTGATCACCGTGCTGGGCCTGTGTTTCGGCTTCTGCCTGCTGGTGGTCAAACTCGAGTACAGCATGGTGCTCGGGGCGTTCCTGATCGGCGCGATCATGGCCGAGTCGCGGCAACTGCTGAAAATCGAGCGCCTGATCGAGCCGGTTCGCGACCTGTTCAGTGCGATCTTCTTCGTCGCCATCGGCCTGATGCTCGATCCGATGATCCTTCTGCAATACGCGTGGCCGATTGCGGTGATCACTGTGGCCGTGGTGCTGGGCAAGATGCTGTCCTGCGGCCTCGGGGCGTTTATCGCGGGGAATGACGGACGCACCTCACTGCGGGTCGGGATGGGGCTTTCGCAGATTGGCGAATTTTCTTTCATCATCGCGGCGCTGGGGATGACCCTGCAGGTCACCAGCAACTTCCTGTATCCGGTGGCCGTGGCGGTTTCGGTGATTACCACGTTGCTGACGCCGTACCTGATCCGGGCTGCCGATCCGCTGTCGATCAAGCTGTCCGCCGCGATGCCGCAGCGCCTCGGTCGAGTGTTCGGAATGTACGGCGAATGGCTGCGCAGCATTCAGCCGCAGGGTGAGGGCGCGATGCTGGCGTCGATCATCCGGCGGATCCTGCTGCAGGTCGGGGTCAATCTGGCGCTGGTGATCGCGATTTTCTTTGCTGGCGCTTTCTTTGCCGGACGCCTCTCGATCTGGATGCAGGACTGGATCAGCGATCCTAGCTGGCAGAAGGCGTTGATCTGGGGCGGGGCGTTGCTTGTGTCGTTGCCGTTCCTGATCGCGGCCTATCGCAAGCTCAAGGCGCTGTCGATGCTGCTGGCGGAGATGGGCGTGAAGCCGGAAATGGCCGGGCGTCACACGCAGCGAGTGCGCCGGGTGATCGCCGAAGTGATCCCGATCATCTCGCTGCTGGTGATTTTCCTGCTGTTGGCAGCCTTGTCGGCCAGTATCTTGCCGACCAACAAGTTGCTGGTGCTGATCGCCGTGGTCGCGGCCGCCGTGGCGGCGCTGCTCTGGCGCTGGTTCATCCGGGTGCACACGCGGATGCAGGTGGCCTTGCTGGAAACCCTCGACAACCACAAGGAGCCGTCGGGGCACTGACCACCCATGGGGAGGGGCGTTTCAGCTTTCCAGCCAGACGTCCCGAGCCCAGTGCCAGACCGATTCCCAGGACTCTTCGGTGATCAGTTCTTCTTCGCCCGACCACAGCACCACGGTGCCGTCTTCTTCGACGCAGTAGTAGTCATCACCGTCCTGGCAGATCGGAATCAGGTCGCGCGGCACGCCGGCATCCCAGGCGTTGGCGGCAACGTCCGGCAGGTAGGTGTGGGATTGCGGGTCGGTGACGGTCACCGGCTCCAGGCTGCCGTAAACCACGTCGCTGACGGTCAGCAGAAACTCTTTGAAGACGAACGGGATGTTGATGAAGAGCTCTTCTTCGATTTCCACCAACTGGTCTTCGTCGGGCAACTCCAGGGGAACCGGTACGGGTTCGTTGGCTTCGCGCAGTTGTTCGATGATTTCTTCCACGTCCGGGATCCTCTTGCTTGAATGGCGCGGTTTATATGGGGCGGTTTATACAGTAGCTCGCTATAGATGCAACCGCGAAATAGAAAACCCCGGCCGAGGCCGGGGTTTTCATTACTGCGGGTAAAACGTCGGAGGTGATCAGCCGTTCTGGCGGATACCGGCGACCAGCCAAGGCTGGTTGTCGCCCTGTGGACGTTCCATGTTCCAGCTTTCGCTGAACACTTCGCCCTGCTGGTCGAAACGCGAAGTCTTCGACACGCCGCTGAAGGTCAGCGTGGCAATGGTCTTGTCCGCACGGTCATCCACGCCATCCAGTTGCACCTGGAGATTGTCGATGTAGGTGGACTGGAAGGCGTCACCCAGCTCCGCGCGTTCGCGCTTGAGGAACTCGAACATCTGCGGAGTCACGAACTCGGCGATCTTGTCCATTTCGTTGGCGTCCCAGTGCTGCTGCAGCGCCTGGAAGTGGCTGCGGGCAGCTTCGAGGAAGCGCTGTTCGTTGAACCAGGTCGGCGCGTTGATCACCGGACGGGTGGCAGCAGGCGCGGCCGAACCACCAAAGATCGAACCCATGGCTGCCGGTTTCTGTTCGAACACTTCACGCTGCATCGGCGCGCCGGCCGGAGCGAACTGCTCCTGCTGCTTGCGACGACGGGCGGCGATGAAGCGGAAGATCACGAACGCGATCACGGCCATGATCAGGATGTCGAAGAACTGCATGCCTTCGAAGCCACCGCCCATGAACATGGAAGCGAGCAGGCCACCGGCCGCGATGCCGGCCAGAGGGCCGAGCCATTTCGAAGCACCGCCGGCCTTGGCCGCAGCGCCTGCGGCACCGGCAGCACCAGCGGTCGCCGCAGCGCCGCCCATGCCTGGGGAAGAAGGAGCCATCTGGCTGGTCTGGTGCGTCGGCGCAGCGCCGGCGCTTTTGCCACCACCAAAGCGCTTGGCGTTGGCGTCGAGGCTCATCGTCAGGCCGATGCACAACGCCATGGCGATGCTAAGAAAACGTTTCATAAAGGGAATTCCCGTTTGTGGAGACACGCGCGCCATGTTGCACAGCTGAAGTGTTACTGGCTAGCGAGAGAGTGTTTCGGGCTTTTGCCTGACAGGTTACGTTCAGCTCGGTCAGGGCAATAAGGCCATGTACTTTTGTCTGTAGGAAAAGGCGATAGGTTCAGCAGGAAATGGATCAGCGCCGCAAGGCCAGCATCACCACACCGGCGGTGATCAGGCCGATGCCGCCCCACTGGCGCAGGTCGAGTTTCTCGCCCAGCAGGATCACACCGAGCACCGCCACGAAGACCACGCTGAGCTTGTCCACCGGGGCGACCAGCGATGCCGGTCCGACTTTCAACGCCCGGAAGTAGCACAGCCACGAAGCGCCGGTTCCCAGGCCCGACAACAGCAGGAACAGGTAGCTCTTGGCGGAGATCGATCCCAAGGACTGATATTGGCCCGTGGCGTACAAAATCAAGGCCAGACTGACCAATACGACGATTGTGCGCAGTAGGGTAGCGAAGTCGGAGTCGACGTTTTCGATGCCGATCTTGGCGAAGATGGCCGTCAGCGCGGCGAAAGTCGCCGAGAGCAGGGCCCAGAACGTCCAGGAAGAAAAGAAGCCCGAGCCCATCGATGTTGCCTCCAGTGCCCGTTCCCGCGCCGGGCGCGGGAACGAACGGTGACTTATATGGCTTCCAGCTTCGCGTACCCGAGCATCAGCCACTTGCTGCCTTCGGCGAAGTTCACCTGCACCCGCGCCTGGGCGCCGGCGCCCTCGAAATTGAGGATCACGCCGTCGCCGAAGATCGAGTGACGGACAGCCTGACCAAGGCTCAGGCCGGTTTCCGGAATCTCGCTGCCGCTGAACAGGTTGCTGCCGCCCATCGACTGGTTGCCGCCGAACGGCCGGCTGACGCTGTTGGACAGACGCACTTCCTGAATCAGGCCTTTCG
This sequence comes from Pseudomonas sp. GW456-12-10-14-LB2, assembly GCF_002884345.1. NCBI lineage: Bacteria > Pseudomonadati > Pseudomonadota > Gammaproteobacteria > Pseudomonadales > Pseudomonadaceae > Pseudomonas > Pseudomonas sp. GW456-12-10-14-LB2. The sequence goes on along the minus strand of NZ_POHV01000022.1, from coordinate 15,437 downwards.
GTACTTCCCGTACGAAACGCGACACCTTGTTGTAGGTTTCGCTGCCGTACAGGCGTCGGGTTTCAGCATAGGTCATCACCAGATTCTGCATCGCCCGGGTAATGCCGACATAGGCCAGTCGCCGCTCCTCCTCAAGGCGCCCCGGTTCTTCCAGGCTCATCTTGTGCGGGAACAGGCCTTCTTCCATGCCCACCAGGAACACGTAAGGGAATTCCAGGCCCTTGGCGCTGTGCAGGGTCATCAACTGAATGCTGTCTTCGTGCTCGTCGGCCTGGGTGTCGCCGGCCTCCAGCGAAGCGTGACCGAGGAACGCCGCCAGCGGCGTCAGCTCTTCGTCTTCTTCGGTGTTCTCGAAGTTGCGCGCGGCGCTGACCAGTTCCTCAAGGTTTTCCACCCGGGCCTGGCCTTTCTCGCCTTTTTCCGCTTCGTGGTAGGCGATCAGTCCGGATTGCTCGATAACGGTCTGGGTCATCAGGTGCAACGGCATCTCGGCGCACTTGGCGGCGAGATTTTCGATCAGCTCGATAAACGCGCCCAGCGCACCGGCGGCGCGACCGGTCAGACCCTTGTTGGCCACCAGCTGGCGCATGGCTTCCCACATCGACACATCGCTGTGACGGGCATGGTCGCGGATCGCTTCGACGGTTTTCTCGCCGATGCCGCGAGCCGGGACGTTGATCACCCGCTCCAGGGCCGCATCGTTGCCGCGACCTTCCAGCAAACGCAGGTAAGCCATGGCGTTCTTGATTTCCGCCCGCTCGAAGAAGCGCTGACCGCCATAGATGCGGTACGGAATGCGTTCACGCAGCAAGGCTTCTTCCAGAACGCGCGATTGGGCGTTGGAGCGGTAGAGAATCGCGATATCGCTGCGAGCCAGGCCGGTTTTCAGCGCACTTTCGATGGTTTCGACAACGTAGCGCGCTTCATCGTGTTCGTTGAAGGCGGCGTAAAGGTTGATTGCTTCGCCGTCGCCACCATCGGTCCACAGTTCTTTGCCGAGACGTCCGGTGTTGTTGGCGATCAGGGCGTTGGCGGCCTTCAGGATGCCGGCCGTGGAGCGGTAGTTCTGCTCCAGACGGATGGTCACCGAATCCGGAAAGTCAGAAGAGTACTGGTGGATGTTCTCGATTTTCGCGCCGCGCCAGCCGTAGATCGACTGGTCGTCGTCGCCAACCACCATCAGGCTGTCGCCACCCTTGCCCAGCAGACGCAACCAGGCGTACTGCACGGCGTTGGTGTCCTGGAATTCGTCCACCAGAATATGTCGGAAACGCTTCTGGTAGTGCGCCAGCAGGCCCGGGTGGTCGCGCCACAGGTCGAGGGCGCGCAGCAGCAGTTCGGAGAAATCGATGACGCCGGCACGCTGGCACGCCGCCTCGTACGCTTCATAAATGCCGCGCATGGTGGCCAGGAACAGATCGCCGCTGGCCTGAATGTGTTGCGGACGCAGACCTTCGTCTTTCTGCCCGTTGATGAACCACTGGGCCTGACGGGCCGGCCAGCGTTGCTCGTCCAGCCCCAGCTCGCGGATCACCCGCTTGACCAGTCGTTGCTGGTCGTCGCTGTCGAGAATCTGAAAGGTCTGGCTCAGCCCGGCTTCCTGCCAGTGCGCCCGCAACAGGCGGTGCGCCAGGCCGTGGAAGGTACCAACCCACATGCCGGCCGGGTTGATGCCCAGCAATTGCTCGATGCGGTGACGCATCTCGGCAGCGGCTTTATTGGTGAAGGTCACCGACAGAATCGAGTGGGGCGAGGCGTTTTCGACCTGGATCAACCAGGCGATACGGTGCACCAGCACTCGGGTTTTGCCGGAGCCGGCACCGGCCAGGACCAATTGACGACCAACGGGAGCCGCTACGGCCTGGCGTTGGGCATCGTTGAGGGAGTTCAGCAGAAGGGAGAGATCATCGCGCATCGGGGCATTCTAGGGTGCGCCGCAGGCCCGGGCAAACCGAGCTTTGCATTAGCCGATGAAAGTCCTGCCGATGACGACCGGTCGGTCACCGGCTACAGGCGTTGGCCCGCCTCGCTTGGGGGCTTTTGCGGGTGTCGGGAGGCTGAAAAGTTTCGGTGAAATTATGATCTGGGGCAGTTTGGCAAGTGGTTCGGCTTGTGTATGCTCCGTCCACGTTTCCGGGCGCATGCTCACACTTATAAGAACAAGAACGTTGCCTATGACCCTCAGCTTCGACCTGTCGGGCCCCTCCGTGGAGCCTCGGGTGATCCGCAAGCTTTACGCCACCCAGATGGCGGTCGAGCGCACGCGCCTTCTTTATCAGGGTTCGCTGTTGCCAACCCTGTTCATGTTGATCAATGGTCTGGTCTGCGCCGGTCTGCTCTGGAGTCCGCAGCGTTACTTCGTGGTCAGCGTCTGGCTGGTGTGGCTGCTGTCGCTGGTGGCGTTGCGGGTGATTCAGGTCGCGGCCTTCGATTCGGCGATTCCCGATCGCCAGGCCCAGCCGATCTGGGGGCGGATGTTCCTGCTCGGCTCGACCATGACCGGCCTGACCCTGGCCGGTGCCGGCATCGCGTTGGTCCCCGCCGACAACTTCATGCAGCAAGCCTGGGTGTTCGGCCTGATCGGTGCCGCGACCCTGTCGGCCAGCGTGGCCTACGCCGTGAGCATTCCGGCCTTCCTTTCCTTTACCTTGCCGTGCCTGCTGCCGGCCATCGGCTACCTGTTCTGGGGCGGTGACGAACTGGCGCGCGGCTGGGGCTGGCTCGGGCTGATCCTGCTCGGCTCGCTGAGTGTGGTGGCGTGGCAGGTCAATCGGCTGATCGATCGCGGTTTGCTGCGGCGCTTCCAGAACCAGCATCTGATCGAACACCTGCAACAAGCGCAAACCCGCAGCGAACAGCTCAATCAGGAGCTGGCGAAGGAAATCGAACATCGGCGTTGCGCCGAGGGCAAGTTGCGTGAAGCCCAAGTTGAACTGGAGGACCGAGTCGCCCAGCGCAGCCGGGAACTGGACGTCGCCAACCAAGCCCTGAGCAAGAGCGAGGCGCGCCTGGCCCTGGCGTTGAAAGCCAGTGAGCTGGGGCTGTGGGACTGGAACCTGCAAACCGACGAAGTTCACCACACGCAGATTCAGGAACTGTTCGGCATCGACCCGGAATACGTCACCGGGCTGCTCAGGCATCTGCGGCCACGCCTGCACCCGGAAGACGTGCCGCCGCTCAAGCGCGCGTTGATCGAGCACTTGAAGGGGCGCACCGAGGATTATCAGATCGAATACCGCGTGCGCCACGGCGACGGCCACTGGGTCTGGATCGAAGACCGTGGGCGAGCGGTGGAGCGCGACGAGAACGGGCGGGTCATCCGCATGGTCGGCACCCGCCGCGACATTAGTGTCAGCAAAAGCCTGGAAGCCCAGCAACAACTGGCGGCGACGGTGTTCGAAGCCGCCAGCGAAGGCATCGTGATCCTCGACCCGAATTATTCGCTGATCGCCATCAACCAGGCCTTCAGCCGGGTCACCGGGTATGACATCGACGACATGCTCGGGCGCAACGTCGTCGAACTGCCGTGCAGCCGCGACGCCCGTCGACACTACGTCGCGATCCGCCACGCGCTGGAGCAGCACGGCAGTTGGCAGGGCGAATTGGTGGAAACCCGCAAGAACGGCGAGCTGTATCCGCAATGGCTGCAATTGAATGCCGTGCGCGACAGTCGGGGAAATGTCAGTCATATCGTCGGCTTCTTCGCCGATCTGTCGGCGCGCCGCGAATCCGAAGAGCGCATGCGCTACCTGACCCACTACGACGAACTCACGGGTCTGGCCAACCGCTCGCTGTTCCGCGAACGCCTGCACGAAGCCCATCAGCGCGTGCGGCAGGGCGGGCGCCGGAGTCTGGCGCTGCTGCATATCAATCTGGATCGCTTCAAGCTGCTCAACGACAGCCTCGGTCATGAGATCGCCGACCAGTTGCTGCAAAAGATGTCGCGGCGGCTGGTCAATGCTCTGCCGGAAGCCGACACCATCGCCCGGCTGTCCGGCGATGAGTTCGCGGTACTGTTCGACGCCTACGGCAACCTGTCGAGCCTGGCGCGGGTCGCCACGCGACTGTCGAGCAAGCTGCGCCTGCCGTTGACCGTGGAAGGGCATGAGCTGGTAGTCAGCGCCTCGATGGGCATCAGCATGCTGCCGGACAACGCCCGGGAGATTTCCGCGCTGGTCAGCCAGTCGAATATGGCCATGCAACATGCCAAACACCTGGGTGGCAACAACTTCCAGTTCTACACCGACAGTCTGCAGGCCAGCACGCTGGAGCGCCTGCAACTGGAAAACCAGCTGCGCAAAGCCATCGAGGAAAAGCAGCTCAACGTCTTCTATCAACCGAAACTGTGCCTGGCGACCGGGCGTCTCAACGCGGCGGAAGCGCTGGTGCGCTGGGATCACCCGACCATGGGCCGGGTACCGCCGGGGGATTTCATCGGTCTGGCCGAAGAAACAGGGCTGATCGGGCCGATCGGCGAATTCGTCCTGCGTCAGGCCTGCTGGCAGGCGTGTGAATGGCAGCGTCAGGGGCTGGCGCCGATCCGGGTTTCGGTGAACCTGTCGGTGCATCAACTGCGCCAGGGCAAACTGGTCAGTCTGGTGCGTCAGGTGCTGGAGGAAACCGGCCTGGCACCGCACTACCTCGAACTGGAACTGACCGAAAGCCAGCTGCTCGACAGCGTCGAACACATCATCGCCACGTTCCAGCAGTTGCGGGATCTGGGGGTGAAACTGGCGATCGACGATTTCGGCACCGGCTATTCATCGCTGAGCTATCTGAAGCGGATTCCGGTGGACTACGTGAAGATCGATCAGGCCTTTATTCGCGGGTTGGGCGAGGGCAGCGAGGACGCGGCGATCACCCGGGCGATCATTGCGATGGCTCACGGGCTGTCACTGAAAGTTGTCGCCGAAGGTGTCGAGCGATCCGAGCAGCTGGCGTTTCTGAAAGCTGAAGGTTGCGACGAGGTGCAGGGCTATCTGATCAGCCGTCCGGTGGAGGCGGTCGGCCTTGCCGCGTTGCTGCGTGAACAGGAAAAACCGCTGTAAAGGGCTACATGCAGCGCATGTCGCCTGATCCGGGGGGATCGAGTTACGCATTGAGCAGGCAAAAAGCCGATTCATGTAGTATAACTACAAACTTGCTACATCCCCGGCATCTGGCCAAAGCACATCTTTCCATAACAAGAGTCCAGCCCCTTGAATCTGCTGCAACACATCGCCCAGTCACGTCACCTGTTACGCAAGTCGGAGCTCAAGGTCGCCGACCACGTGCTGCTTGACCCTGCGGCAGTGATGCACAGTTCCATGGCCGACCTGGCTCACAGCGTCGGCATCAGCGAGCCGACCATCGTGCGCTTCTGCCGGGCCATCGGTTGTTCCGGTTTTCAGGATCTGAAACTCAAGCTCGCGCAAAGCCTCGCGGCCGGCGCCAGCTTCGGTCAGTTCGCGATCCATGAAGACGACTCCGTCGCCGACTACAGCCTGAAGATTTTCGACACCACGTTGCACACGCTGATGGAGGTTCGCGAGAAGCTCGATCCTCTGGAGCTGCAACGCGCGGTGACGCTGATGTCCCAGGCCCAGCGCGTCGAGTTCTACGGTTTCGGTGCGTCGGGCGCGGTGGCGGCGGATGCGCAGCACAAGTTCTTCCGTCTGCTGCTGACCGCCGCGGCGTATTCCGACCCGCATATGCAGGCGATGTCGGCGGTGACGCTGAAGCCGACAGACGTGGCGATCTGCATTTCCCAGTCCGGCCGTTCCAAAGACTTGCTGATCACCGCCAACCTCGTTCGCGAGAGCGGTGCGTCGCTGATCACCTTGTGCCCGAGCCAGACACCGCTGGCCGAGCTGTCGACCGTCAACCTGGCGATCGACGTTCACGAAGACACCGAAATCTACACGCCGCTGACCTCGCGTATCGCTCACCTGGTGGTGATCGACGTACTGGCGATGGGCGTGGCCATGGCGCGCGGGCCGAGCCTGGTCAACCACCTCAAGAGCGTCAAGCGCAGCCTGCGCAGCTTGCGGCTGTCGCCAAAATCGGTGAAAGCGCTGGATGACTGATTGTCGTGGGGTGATGGCAATCTTCATCTGCCTGTAACCCCGACGCAGCCAAATCGTCATCCACCGCGCCTATCGTGAAACTCCCGTAAACGCCTTGGGAGACTCGAAATGGCTCAGCCTTACGAAGAACGCAACAGCGCCGCGAAAACCCGTCGTCAGCAGGAAGACCAGCGCCGCATGGAGTTTCGCCGCGCCATCGAAGATCGCTTCGAACTTCGCCAGCTTCAGGCCGAAATCGGCGATTTTCCCGAGGACATCAATCACTGGCAGGCAGCGCCGGCAGCTTCCCGTCGAAGCGCTCAACCAGCGCGCTGATCTGCACCCGTTCGCTGCGGATAAACGCCAGGAAGGCGTGCGCCACCGGTGACAGCCGCTTGGCTTTGGCTTGCACCAGGCACCAGCTGCGAAACAGCGGCAATTCTTCGACCGGCAGCTCGACCAGGCCGCCGGTCGCCAGCTCCAGGTTCAGGGCGTGGCGCGTCAACAGCGCCAGGCCCAGACCCGCTACCACGCATTCACGCTGGGCTTCGGCCGACGCCACTTCCTGGGTCTGGGTGAAGTGCACGCGCTTCTCCTTGAAATACTCCTCGCAGGCCAGTCGCGTGCCCGAGCCGGGTTCGCGGATCAGCAGGGTGTACGGCTCAAGGTCCTGCAAACGCAGCGGACCCATGTGTGCCAGCGGATGATCCGGCCGCGCCACGGCGACGATCGGGTTGTTGAGGAACGGCAGGAATTCCAGACCCATGTCCTGGGGCACCATCGACATGATCACCAGATCGTCGCGGTTGTCGGAGAGCCGGCGGATCACCTGGCCACGGTTGACCACCGTCAGTTGCAGATTTACTTCCGGATGCTGACGCTTGAACGCCGCGAACAGATGCGGCACGAAGTATTTGGCGCTGGATTCCACCGCCAGCTTCAACTGGCCCTGCAGCGAGCCCTGCATGTCCGAGAGCTGCATGTCGAGGTTTTCCAACCGGCCGAAGATGTCCCGGCTGGCGCGCTGAAGTGCTTCGGCCGCTTCGGTCATGTAGAGTTTTTTGCCCACGTAATCGAATAATGGCTGGCCGATCAGCTCTTCGAGCTGACGAATCTGTAGGCTGACGGCCGGTTGTGTGAGCGACATTTCCTCGGCGGCACGGCTGTAGGAGCGCAAATCGCACACTTCGTTGAAGATCTGCAATTGACGCAATGTCATACGCATCAAAGACTTACGCATTTTCTACCGACTCTGGCCGCGGGCTGATGCGTTGACTATAAGTCTTTACTTATGCCTGACCCAATTTTTATTCATTTTTGTTAATCCCTTGGCAGCGCTAGTGTGGAGCCGAGACCAGATTGAAACATTTGGTCACGTGCCGACCTGGGTCTAGCAGGTCGTGGTGCCACCGGCTCAAGGGAACCTCCAAGTGATAACAAAGATCCTGATCGCCAACCGTGGTGAGATTGCCGTACGAATCGTGCGTGCCTGCGCCGAGATGGGCATCCGCTCGGTCGCGATCTATTCCGACGCCGACCGGCATGCCTTGCATGTCAAGCGTGCGGACGAGGCCCACAGCATTGGTGCCGAGCCGCTGGCCGGTTACCTGAACCCGCGCAAGCTGGTGAACCTGGCCGTGGAAACCGGCTGCGATGCGCTGCACCCCGGCTACGGTTTCCTCTCTGAAAACGCCGAGCTGGCAGACATCTGCGCCGAACGCGGAATCAAATTCATCGGCCCGTCGGCGGAAGTCATCCGCCGCATGGGCGACAAGACCGAAGCGCGCCGCAGCATGATCAAGGCCGGCGTACCGGTCACGCCGGGCACCGAAGGCAACGTTTCGGGCATCGAGGAAGCATTGAGCGAGGGCGACCGCATCGGTTACCCGGTGATGCTCAAGGCCACTTCCGGTGGTGGCGGTCGCGGTATCCGTCGCTGCAACAGCCGCGAAGAACTCGAACAGAATTTCCCCCGGGTCATTTCCGAAGCCACCAAGGCCTTCGGTTCGGCGGAAGTGTTCCTGGAAAAATGCATCGTCAATCCGAAACACATCGAAGCGCAGATCCTCGGCGACAGCTTCGGCAACGTCGTGCATCTGTTCGAACGTGACTGCTCGATCCAGCGCCGCAACCAGAAGCTGATCGAAATCGCCCCGAGCCCGCAACTGACCCCGGAACAGCGCGCCTACATCGGCGACCTGTCGGTGCGTGCAGCCAAGGCCGTAGGCTACGAGAACGCCGGCACCGTGGAGTTCCTGCTCGCCGAGGGCGAGGTGTACTTCATGGAGATGAACACTCGGGTGCAGGTGGAACACACCATCACCGAAGAAATCACCGGGATCGACATCGTCCGCGAACAGATCCGCATCGCCTCCGGCCTGCCGCTGTCGGTGAAGCAGGAGGACATCCAGCACCGCGGTTTTGCCCTGCAATTCCGGATCAACGCCGAAGACCCGAAAAACAACTTCCTGCCGAGCTTCGGCAAGATCACGCGCTACTACGCCCCCGGCGGCCCTGGAGTGCGTACCGACACGGCGATCTACACCGGCTACACCATCCCGCCGTTCTACGACTCGATGTGCCTGAAATTAGTGGTGTGGGCGCTGACCTGGGAAGAGGCGATGGACCGTGGCCTGCGCGCCCTCGACGACATGCGTCTGCAAGGCGTGAAGACCACCGCCGCGTATTACCAGGAAATCCTGCGCAACCCGGAATTCCGTAGCGGCCAGTTCAATACCAGCTTCGTTGAAAGCCACCCTGAACTGACCAACTACTCGATCAAGCGCAAACCCGAAGAGCTGGCCCTGGCCATCGCCGCCGCCATCGCCGCCCACGCAGGCCTGTGAGGAATAGAACAATGACTAAAAAGATTTTCGTAACCGACACCATCCTGCGCGACGCTCACCAATCGCTGCTCGCCACCCGCATGCGCACCGAAGACATGCTGCCGATCTGCGACAAGCTCGACAAAGTCGGCTACTGGTCGCTGGAATGCTGGGGCGGCGCGACCTTCGACGCTTGCGTGCGTTTCCTGAAAGAAGACCCGTGGGAGCGTCTGCGCCAACTGCGCGCTGCGTTGCCCAACACCCGCCTGCAAATGCTCCTGCGCGGCCAGAACCTGCTGGGCTACCGCCACTACAGCGATGACGTGGTCAAAGCGTTCGTCGCCAAGGCCGCAGTCAACGGCATCGACGTGTTCCGCATCTTCGACGCGATGAACGACGTGCGTAACCTGCGCGTGGCGATCGAAGCGGTGAAGGCTGCCGGCAAACACGCCCAGGGCACCATCGCCTACACCACCAGCCCGGTGCATACCATCGACGCGTTCGTCGCCCAGGCCAAGCAAATGGAAGCCATGGGTTGCGACTCGGTGGCGATCAAGGACATGGCCGGTCTGCTGACCCCATACGCGACCGGTGAGCTGGTGCGTGCACTGAAAGCCGAGCAGTCGCTGCCAGTGTTTATCCACTCCCACGACACCGCCGGCCTGGCAGCCATGTGCCAGCTCAAGGCAATTGAAAACGGTGCCGACCACATCGACACCGCCATCTCCAGCTTCGCTTCGGGCACCAGCCACCCTGGCACCGAATCGATGGTCGCTGCACTCAAGGGCACCGAGTTCGATACCGGTCTGAACCTGGAGCTGTTGCAGGAAATCGGCCTGTACTTCTACGCCGTGCGCAAGAAGTACCACCAGTTTGAAAGCGAATTCACCGCCGTCGATACCCGTGTTCAAGTGAACCAGGTGCCGGGCGGGATGATTTCCAACCTGGCCAACCAGTTGAAAGAGCAGGGCGCTCTGAACCGCATGGGCGAAGTGCTGGCGGAGATCCCGCGCGTACGTGAAGACCTCGGCTTCCCGCCGCTGGTGACCCCGACTTCGCAGATCGTCGGCACCCAGGCGTTCTTCAACGTGCTGGCCGGCGAGCGCTACAAGACCATCACCAACGAGGTGAAGCTTTACCTGCAAGGCGGCTACGGCAAGGCGCCGGGCACCGTGAACGAGAAGCTGCGTCGTCAGGCCATCGGCAGCGAAGAGGTGATCGACGTACGCCCGGCCGACCTCCTCAAGCCGGAAATGGCCAAGCTGCGTGCCGATATCGGCGCACTGGCCAAGTCCGAAGAAGACGTGCTGACATTCGCCATGTTCCCGGACATCGGTCGCAAGTTCCTCGAAGAGCGTGCCGCCGGCACCCTCACTCCGGAAGTGCTGCTGCCGATCCCGGAAGCGGGCAAGGTGGCTTCGGCCGGCGGCGAAGGCGTACCGACCGAGTTCGTCATCGACGTGCATGGCGAAACCTACCGCGTGGACATCACCGGTGTCGGCGTCAAGGCTGAGGGCAAGCGTCACTTCTACCTGTCCATCGACGGCATGCCGGAAGAAGTGGTGTTCGAGCCGCTCAACGAATTCGTCGGCGGCGGCAGCAGCAAGCGCAAGCAGGCTTCGGCCCCGGGCCACGTCAGCACCACCATGCCGGGCAACATCGTCGATGTGCTGGTCAAGGAAGGCGACACCGTCAAGGCGGGCCAGGCTGTGCTGATCACCGAAGCGATGAAGATGGAGACCGAAGTCCAGGCGGCGATTGCCGGCAAGGTCACCGCCATTCATGTCGCCAAGGGCGACCGGGTGAACCCGGGCGAAATCCTGATCGAGATCGAAGGCTGAGATAACGGCCTCGATACAACGCTTTAAACCTCGGGGGGGCATGTGCTCCCCTTTTTTTTTTTGCTTTCAAATTGCTGCCGCACCGTGCGGCAGCAACCCGTCCGGACTTAGAACGCCATTCGCCATTGCCCCGATACGCCGTGGTTTCGGCTGTCGGTACCGATCTCACCCGACAAGCCAACACCGAGTGTGTGGCTGGACGAGACGGCCAGATCAAGCCCGGTGTCGAGCGTCAGGCTGTTGCGATCCAGCTCCGCGCCGTAAACGGTGTAGTCATGGCCGCCGGTGACCAGACGTTGCCGGGTGCTGGTGTAGGTCTCGCCATAAACGTGTTTCCACCCCGCGCTGAGTCGTGGCGTGAGGCGCATGCCGTTATCCAGCGTGCTGACTTTCGCCATGCGCAGGCCGACGGTGGTGTTGAAGTTGCCTTGGGATTGAGCGTGAACCTTGAGCGCCGCCGCTCCGCCTTTCTCGGTGTAGCCGTCGCGCTGGTAGCGTTGGTAACCGAGGCTGGCAAATGGCTCGATGCTGACGTTGGCCCGACCCAGGTTGTATCCCGACTCGATGAACACTTGCTGGGTGCTGGCCTGGTAGTTGCCTTTCAGTCGGTCATGGAAGCGGCCGAACGCGACTTCGCGGCGGGTACTGCCTTCATGGTTGCTCCAGGCTGCGCCGAGCCGAAGTGACAGCGGGCCGGTCTGACGCAAGGCGTAAGCGCCGAGGTGCCAACTGTCGAGGTCTCCGTCCAGTTCCTTGCTGTCCATGCGCGTATCGGAGGTGCCGCCCATCAAACCCAGTCGCCATTCTTCGTCGAGGCGCCTGTCCGCACCGAGCAGCAGGCCTTTGGTGGAATGCTGCATGGGCTCCACATCGCGATCCAGTTTCCCGCTGTGGCCGAGGGCCTGCAGCCAGACCCTGCCGCTCTCGGCGTTTCCGGCCGCGTGGCGCGGTGCGTTTGGCTGGTTTTCATGCAGGTTATCGAGCTGGTGCATGGCCGACAGCAGGCTGGCGCTGACCGGTGTGACGCTGCTCAAGGTGGCCTTGGCGAGGTTGGCGTTGCTGCCGCCGGCCAGTTGATCGTAGGCGAGGGCGGCCGTAGTTTCGTCGGCAGCGAGCAGGGCTTCGATGGCTGCGTTTCCCGGAGGTAGAGGGGAATCCGTTGACGGCGGCTGGTCTACCACTTGGGTTTGTTGAAATGCGGACGTTTCGGCCAGAACCGATTCCGGTAAGGGCGCTGGTTTTTCCAGGCTTTCTTTGAGTGCGCTGCCGCTTTGCGTCGTGGCGACCTTCTCGGAGGGAATGTCATCGGGTGCAGGAAGGGGTGCCGCTGGAATCTCAGTGCTGACCGGAAATGTTTCTGGCGTCGGAGCGATACTTTCTGCAAGCAGTGGCTCTGGAGCTAGGCTGGGCAGAGCAGGTTTTTCTTTCTTCTTGCGCGCAGGCTTGGGTTTCACTTCGTCCATGACGGGCGCATCGGGCTCCGACTGCTCCGCCAGAGAAAATTCCACGCAACCGACTGCCAGCGCAACCGCCAGCACAAGATGTTGAAGCTTGTATTTGCATTGAATGGGCATTCAGTTCGTCTCATGTGAAATGAGGCCAAACTGTAAAAGTCGATGCCGGTCCACCGATGCCGGGCAATTCCGAGTCGGATGCAGGTGATGGCGTCTGCTTTTGTAGCCCGGGCGCTGGCAGGTAATGAACCCGCCATGATTACCTGATCGACCAGACGCCTTTACCTACAACTCCCGCTGAAATCCGGATTGGCGAAATCTCAAAAACTCATCTGCCACTGCCCGATCAACCCGTGATTACGGCTGTTGCTACCAATCTCGCCGCTGTATCCCAGCCCCAGCGTATGCCGCGCGGAAATGCCAAGATCCAGCCCTGCTTCGAGTACGAGGCTGTCGCGATCCAGCGAGCTGCCATCGACGCTGAACGCCGTGCCACCGACCACAAATGCCTGACGGGTCGAGCTGCTGACATCGCCGTAGGTGTGCTTCCAGCCGGCGGCCATCCGCGGGGTCAGGCTCATGCCATTGTCCAGCGAGCTGAGGTGCGCCAAGCGCAGGCCGAAGGTGCTGCTGAAGTTGTCCTGGGTCTGACTGTCGACCTGCAAGGCCGCGGCGCCACCCTTTTCCTGATAGCGGTCGCGGTGATAGCGCTGGTAGCCGAGGCTGGCGAACGGTTCGGCGCTGAGTCGGCCGCTGCCCATGGCGTAGCCGAGTTCGGCGAACGCTTGCTGGCTGTCGGCGTCGTAATCACCCTTGGGGCGATCGCTGAAACCATTGAACGCGATGGTGCGTTTGCTTTCGCCCTGATGACCGCTGTACGCCGCGCCCAAGCGCAAGGCGATCGGACCGTTTTGATGCAGCGCATAAACGCCGGCGTGCCAGCTCTCGACATTGCCGTCGAAGCCGGTGGCGTCCAGGTCAGTCTTCGAATAGCCGCCGAGCACGCCCAGACGCCATTGTGGATTCAGTGCCCAGTCGGCACCGAGCACGCTGCCCTTGGTGCGTTGTTCCAGACCGCTGCTGCCGTGTTCGCCATCCAGCTTGCCGTAGCCGCCAATGGCCTGCAGCCAGAGCCGGCCCCGGGCGTTCGGATCGTTCAGGTTTCGTGCTTCGGACGGTACGCCGTTGGCGGCGAGGATCGGCGTATCACGCTGATCGAGGCCGACCATCAAGCCTGGGCTGCCACCCATTTGCTGCATCGCCGAGAGCATGCTGCTGCCGACCTGGCTGCTGGCGCCGAGGGTGGCGCTGGTCAGGTTGGCGTTGCTGGCGCCGGCCAGTTGCTCGATGGCTGCGCCCGCGCTGGATTGCGTGGTGTTGAGCAAGGCGTTGTACAGCGCATTGTTCTTGCCGATCGAGGCCAGGCTCTTGGCGGCATTGCTGCCGTTGCCGGTGGCGGCGAATTCATTGAACGCCACGTCATTGCGGGTGTAAGTCAGGTCGACCTGCGTTGGCGTGTAAGCGAGGGTCGGCGTGAGGAACGCGTAGTCGCTGGTGACCGCGCCGAACGTGCCGTTGACCCGCGCTGCCTGCAGCACTGTGTAATGGCTCTGCCACGGATAAGTGCCGCTGCCGGGATTGACCGCCAGCGTTGCGCCGTTGAGGTTGGCCGTGCCGCCGACCTGGACCGGCGCGCTGCTGCCATCGGCATTGACGCCATAAGCGAGGGTGGATGCGCTGCCCATGTTCAAGTCGTGCACGATGGCCGCGGTGCCGAGGCGGGTGTCGGTGCGCAACGTGCCATTGACGTTGAGGTTGCCTACCGAACCGCCACCCGCATACACACCACCGACGTCCACGGTCAGGTTGCCGGCGATACCGCCCTGGTTGATCAGCGTGGCGCCGTTGCGCACGGCACCACCGTCGCTGAAGTCGCCGCTGCCGGTGAGCGTCCAGGCACCTTGTTTGACTTCCAGCCATTCAAGGTTGCGGCTCGCACCGAAGCTGCCGCCCGCCGCATCGTCCATCACCACGCGGTCATAACCGCTGCCGCCATCGACCACGCCGACAAAGCGGCTGCCGTTGCGCAGGGTCAGGCTGTCATTGCCGCCGCCCAGATCCAGCGCCAGCCCGTTACTTCCGCTGACGGTGCCACCGTTGATCACGTTGTCGGCGAACTCACCGACGAATTTCACCCCGAAACCGTCGAGGCCCTGGATGGTGCCGAAGTTCTCCAGCGTGGTGGCCGCCAGCCCAGAACCACCGCTGCCGTCGTCCACCAGAATTGCGCTGTTGGCGCCGCTGATCAGCGCATCCATGGCGTTGAGGATATAGCCGCCGCCCAGCGCAATGCCTTCACTGCCATTGGCGAAGCCACTCTTGTCCACACCACCGGCGCCGACGCCCTGAATGGTGCCGTAGTTTTCGATGTGGGCAATCTTGTCGATGTCCACGCCGTCGCCGTCGCCATTGGCTTGCAACCCGGAATAGGCGCCAGTGATGGTGCCGTGGTTGATCACCGTGCCGTCGCCATCGGAACCGAAACCGGAGCCGTTGCGCCCGGTGATTTGCCCGTAGTTGACCAGCGTCGCTCCCAGGTCGGTGGTGATGCCATGGCGCCCGCCCGAAATCACGCCGTAGTTGGTCACGCTGACACCGGTCGCGGTGTCGATATCGATGCCGTCGAACTTCTGGTCGGCGTTGTGCGAGTCACCGGTGGAGATCTCGCCGTAGTTGCTGATGGTCGCGTTGGCGCCGGTTTTCATGCCGTCGCTGGCGTCGCCACGAATCAGCCCGCCCGCGCGGTTGATGATCGTGGTTTTGACCCCGTCGCTGCGCAACGCATCCAGATCCAGGCCTTGGCCTGTGGTCGAGCGAATGGTGCCGCTGTTGTCGATCAGCAGGCTGCCGCTGACGAAGTTGCTGTCGATGCGAATCGCGTCGTTGGAGCCGAGAATCTGCCCGCCGCTGCGGTTATAGATGGCGTAGTTTCGCGCCTGGGTCAGGTCGCCGCTGCTGTCGATGGCACGGCCACCGGTAGAAATGATCTTGCCGGCGTTGTCGATGATCACGCCGACACCGCTGGTGCCGTCCTTGAGGCTTACCGCCTTGCCGCTGTTGGTGATGCTGCCCGGCGCCGAAATTGTCAGCGTGTCGCTGCCACCCAATGTCTGCGATGCAGTCGTGGCGGTGTCGATTTGCACGGTCTTGCCGTGGGCGGCGCTGGCGGCGATCAGCAGGGCAATGGCAAACGACAGGCGCTGGGGCGGGAAG